>JBAZKN010000003.1:0-180455 GCA_041650755.1 Patescibacteria group bacterium
ATTAGTTTCCTTTTTGCTCCACCCAAATTTTCTATTCAACTCCGCTGCTCTTGCGCTCCGTTTCACTTCGCGCAATAATTATAGCAGCGTCGTTTCACAGAAAACTTCAGATACGCTTGTCTGTTGTGCGCAATATGACTTGGTCGGCGGCTAACATTCAAATAAAATACTACATATGAAAAATACTTTTATCATTCATGGAACAGAGGGATATCCAGAAGAAAATTGGTTTCCATGGCTAAAACAAGAATTAGAAAAACTAGATTACACTGTTTTTGTTCCTCAATTTCCTTCTCCACCAGTTGTTCCAGCTAAAATTAATGAATGGTTTGATGTCCTAAAAAATTATGAGCAATATATTAATGAGGAAACAATAATTATTGGCCATAGTTTAGGAGGCATTTTTACTTTAAGAATATTAGAAAAACTAGAAAAACCAATTAAAACTGCCGTATTTGTAGGCACTCCTATTGGAGTAAAACCTATTTTAAACTATGATAGAGATAGTAGTTTTAGTGGTTTTTCTTTTGATTGGGAATCAATAGTTAATAAGGCTCATAATTTTTTAGTGCTCCAATCAGATAATGATCCTTATGTATCTTTGGGAAATGGTGAAGAGCTGGCAAAAAACTTAAATGTAGAATTATCTTTTGTACCAAATGCAGGACATTTTAATAAAAAAGCGGGATATACTAAATTTGAGGAATTACTTGAAAAATTGAAACCAATTTTATAGCCGCCGCCCTGCGTCATACATCGCCCAACACCGGATATCCGAGGAGCGAGCTAGAATAAAATTATTTGTAATAAAAATATGGAAAAACCAAGAATTGAATCAGATACACGTGAGTTAAGCCCTGAGGAGCTTGGCTCAAAATTCAACTCAATGGATTACTACGATTTTACTGAATTTTTACGTGATAAAATAAAGAGTGACCCATCATTACATTTTTCAATTGTCTCCGACTGGGTTAATGTCCAAAAAGCACGAGCAGCTAAAGGACTTCTTCAACAAGATGGTTCAAGACTAAATATAGATTCAATAACAATAAGAGCCACGCGCCAACAATACGAAGAGGATGTTAATGCTTTCCAATCTGGAGTAAGGTGGGAAGAAATTAAATAATCAAATAATTTTATTTCTTAACGCTCGCTCCTCTACATCCCTCGCCCATTAAGATAGTGGTCGCGAGGGACGTCGGATATCCTCATCTGTTAGGCGAAATAAAACCCAAAAATTAATTTATGATTTATAAAGTATCTTTGCCAAATTCATTATACGGCCATTTGATGCCCCCAGAAGATTCTATGATAACAGAAGGAAAAATTTTTTGTGTTGCGGACGGAATAACAAGAGATCCTATTTCTCCAAAAGATTTTACAAATCTATCTATTGAGGAATCTTTGAAAAATTATCCAAATCCAAGTGGAGCCCGTTTTGCCGCTGATATTTTTTGTGAATCGTTTGTAAAATCATTAAATAAAAAAGTGCCTTCCATAAACATAATCAGAAACGCATTTATTTTTGGAAATAAAAAGGTTGCTGAACTAAACAAACAAAGTGATAAAAAAATAGATTATCTAGTAAATGATTTTTTTGGCTGTGTCGCAAGCGGTGGCCTAATTTATAATAATAAACTGTTTTGGACGGGAGTATGCGATTGTGGCATTATTGTTTATGATAAAAATGGCAAAATTAAATTTCAGACCCCAAATTGGATGAAGCCATTTGAAGAATATGAAAAGTTAAGTCTGCAAAAAAGAGATTTTAATTTTGCAATGCCAAAATACCGCAAAATGATTAGGTCAGAATATAGAAATAATGCTAAAAAAATCGTTGAAAATAAATGCGTTTCTTACGGCGCATTAACAGGCGAAAAAGAAGCTGAAAAGTTTATGAATTTTGGAGAAATTGGAATAAACAAAGGCGATTTAGTAGTTTTTTACACGGATGGCTTTGAGGTCACGGTGCAACACAAAAAATTTTTTCAAACGATTTATCACAAAACAGAAAGTGTAGTCGAGCAAGTATTTATCCCGTTTAGTTTATCATTGGCAAAAGAAGATTACAATAAATTTGGCAAAGAAAGAACATTGATAGCGGTTATAAATTAATTTTTGGTCTTTACATCGCCCAACACCGCGTATGCGGTTCGCGGACTAAATAAAATATCATGAATGAACACTTTGAAAATCCACCATCACCAGAAGAAATAGACTATAAGGCTTTGCTAGAATTACGCAAAGTAGATATAGATAAAACTGAATATACTTGGGTATTTTCTGTTACTGAAAATTTTACTATATTTGTAACTTCTAAAATTCACCAACATTTATCAGATGCTTATGGAGTTGACCCTGATAATACATTAACAGAAGGATATATCAAATTTGATGATCAAGGAAATATAAAAAAAATTGACTTTAAAAACCCCGTATACCAGTCTGTACCCTCTTTTAAAGTAAATAATATCGATTTGTTCAAATTACAACGTGCAGTAGAAGAAATAATTAGAGAGGAAATTGATTAATATTTAGTCCGCTCACCCAAATCGTTCTTTCGCGAATATGATTTCATAAAATTTTATCATATTCGCTCAATCACGACTTCGCATACGCACGCCTGTTGTATGACATATGACCCAAATTATATAAATAAAATGGAAAAAATTTTTAAAAAAAGAATTAACTACACCGGAGATCTAAAAAATCTTTCAATAAAAATTGCAAAGGATTTTAAACTTGGAAATTACCGAGCATATAAAATTATCCCCATTGGTTATGAAGATTTCAACTTCTTTATAAAAACCACTAAAGGAAAATTCTTTGTAAAAATTTTTTCTACACAAAGAACCCTAAATGACGCAAAAAGAATAGTTGGTATTATGTCAAAAATGTATGATGCTCAAATTGCTATTCCTAAACTATACAAATCAGACCAAGGAAATTTACATTTATTAAAAGATAAGGGCGTCAATTTACGAATATGTGTCATGAGCTTTATTGATGGCAAAGATTTCTTTTCTTCTGGTAATACTATCAGCAATAAAGACATAAATTTCATAGCTTATCAGGCAGCTCTAATAAATAAACTAAAAATTACACCAAAAAAGGTTTATGATAGTTGGGCAATCTCAAACTTTCTACCTGAATTTAAAAAGAAAAATCGATATTTAGATAAAGATGACCTATCGCTCATTAAACCTCTGGTTGCAGATTTTAAAAATCTCAAAATAAAATCACTTCCTCACTGTTTTGCTCACGGAGACATAATAAAAACTAATATTATAAAAGATAAACGTGGAAAAATTTGGCTAATCGATTTTTCAGTCGCTAATAAATATCCCCGTATACAAGAATTGGCCGTATTAGCTTGTGATGTACTATTTGATAGTTCAAATCAAGTAAAAAGCCAACAAAAACTCAAACAAGCTTTAAAGGAATACCAAAAAACTATTACTCTCACTGAAAAAGAAAAGAAATCTTTGCCCGTTTATATTAAATTAGCCCATGCCATGCATGTCTTATGTGCTACTTATGAGAAAAAAGTGAATAACAATAATTCTAAAGAAAATAAATATTTCCTTAACATAGGTAGAATTGGCTTGCGCAGATTAAGCTAAACTATTAATATTAATTGAGATATTTGGGTCATACGTCAGACAACACCGCGTATCTGGTTCGCGGACTAAATAAAATTAGGTTTTCTACTTAAAGATAAAAATATGAAACTAACAAACAAAATCATCGTAATAACTGGGGCTAGTGATGGAATAGGGAAACAGATTGCCCTTAGGCTTGCTAAAGAAAAAGTTAAATTAATCCTTATCGCTAGAGATGAAAAAAAATTAACAGAAGTTTGTGTAAATGCTAAAAAACTAGGTGCAATACAGTGCAAAAGCTATGTTTGTGATCTACAAAAAACTGAACAATTGAAAAAAACTGTGCAATCAATTATTTCTGATTTCAAAACAATTGATATATTAATAAATAATGCTGGTATTTGGCAAAAATTAAACCCAATAGAAAAAATAAGCGCAGAAATAATTGATAATGTTATACAAATTAACTTAACAGCTCTTATTCATGCTACTAAATTATTTATACCTATGCTTAAGAAAAGACCAGAGGCTGCAATTATTAATATTTCTTCAAAATCTGGCGTAGTAGCGCAAGCCGGGCAATCTGTTTATACTGCTAGTAAGTATGGGGTAAGGGGTTTTACTGAAGTACTTAGGGAAGACTTAAAAGATAGTAAAATTAGAGTGGCTGGAATATACCAAAGTGGGATAAATACAAAAATGTTTAAGAAAACTGGCGAAAGTTTTTCAACAACAAATTTTACTAATCCTGCAGATTTAGCAGATGTTGTAGCTTATATGTTATCCTTACCAAAAAAGATTTGGCTACATGATGTAAGAGTAGAATATTAAAAACGAAAACCTAATTTTATTTTACGTCCGCTCACCCAAATCCCTTGTTCGTTTCGGTGGTTGTGCTCCGCACAATTATACCACCTCCACTCACTGCGGGACTTCAGATACGCTTGTCTGTTATCGGAAATAGCGCTATATTATCAAACTAATAATTAAAAAAACAATGTTTAGAATTAATGGTTTTGGCACGACTCTTTTAGGTAAAACGAAGGTTGATAAGAGCGATAATTCATACGTGGCCACAGAATGGGTTACAGCTCTATTTTTCCCAGTAGTACCTATTCGTGCTTATAGAGTAATTAGAACTGAAAGAAGTAAAAGTTTTTGGACAGGCGGGTTTCCGGAATATCAAATGACTCCCGTTGTTCTAGATAGGAAACAAATCGTCAAGACGTACCTAGTTTGGTGGCTTCCTGTAATTGTTATAATCACTATTATAGTCGCCTTAGGGTAATATATACATAATGCCCATAAAAAAATACGCGCTACATCCGATAACACCGCGTATCTGGTTCGCGGACTAAATCAAGTTAGAAACATATATGACAAAAGATGAGAAATTTATGTCTATCGCCATTAAAGAAGCAAAAGAGGCGCTTTTTCCATTTGGAGCTGTTTTGGTGTACAAAGATAAAGTAATTGCTAAATCTGGTAGTGGTTCAAAAGACAATCTCGATCCTACTGCTCATGCTGAAATTAATGTTATTAGAAAAACCTGTAAAAAATTAAAAACTAAATCACTACGAGGAATGACATTATATTCTACTTGCGAACCATGCCCAATGTGCTTTTCTGCTTGTTGGTTTGTTCAAATAAAAAAGATTGTTTTCGGTGTAGATTTAAAAGATTCTTCTAAACTATTTGGAGAAGAAATTAATGTTAGCGCCTCTTTTTTGAATAAAAAAGGTAAAAGTAGGATAATAATACAAAAAGGAGTATTAAAAGAAGAAATTCTAAAGTTATATAGAAAAGCTTAATTTAGTCCGCTCGCCCAAATCCCTCACTCGTTTGCGTGGTGCGCTCCGCGCTATTTTACCACGCCACTCGTTCGGGACTTCAGATACGCTTGTCTGTTAGGCGAAATGATGCTCGGGCTTATACTATAAATAATATGAAACACATTATTTTAAAAACATCTAATGGAAAATCTATTAGATTTAAATTATATGAAAAAGAAGCTCCTTTGACTTGTGAAGCTTTCGCAAAAATATTGCCTTTTCAAGCTAAAGCCATACAGGCTAGAGAGGCTGGAGAAGAAATATGGATTCCTGACGGACCAGAATTAAACATGCCTCCAGAAAACGCAACGGTTCATTTATTGATGGGAGAATTAGGAATTGCTCCAAACTATACAAGAAACCAGGTAGCTAGGAGCATAGCTATCATTTATGGAGAAGCTAAACTACACGACTGTGTAAATGTTTTTGCAAAAGTATTTGATGAGGACGTCAAATCACTAAAGAAACTTGGAGAAGAAATTTGGCTAAAAGGAAGTCAAGTGCTCACTTTTAAAATAATTAACTAGAGCCCTCGCATCACATCGCCCAACACCGCGTATCTGGTGTCGTGAAAAAGAGAAAAAAATCAGCGCCAGATCCGTATTCAAACTTCACTGGCGCTTCCACCTCGCGTAGACACGATCTACTTGCCTAGCCTTCGGTACCCTCCTCGGGGTCAGGCTCATGCCTACTCTCGGCGATGAGATCCGCTACTGCCCTTTCCTTGTCGGTCATGCGCCCCCGCTTCTGCTGGATGAGCAGGCCCCTCCAAGCAACTAGCAGGATATGCATGGCCCTCTCTCTGCCATCCTTGCACTTCTGGCACTGGCAGTCATCGGGATGTAGTAATGCGGACATCTGACCACCATCCTTTCTGGGCTAGGCCTCATTGACACGTACGTTACGGTGAATATATATAATAAATTTGGCATATTGTCAACTCTTTTTCACTCCACCCAAATTGCCACCTCGCACCTGTGATGATATAATTTTATCACAGGTGTTTCGGTGCCAACTTCAGATACGCTGGCCTGTTAGGCGAAACAAATTTGTGCCCTTAAATAAAAAATATGACTACTATTGAAGAACTACAATTAGAAATAGAAGAAATAAAAAAACGAAATCAGCGAGTAGAAATAGATAAATCTTGGGAAACTAGCTGGGTTCGTAAATTAATAATCTTAATTTTAACTTATATTGTTATTGTTATTTTCTTCTTTTTTGCAAAATTACCAAAACCATTTATCAATGCAATAGTTCCCTCTATTGCTTTTGTTATTTCTACTCTAACTGTGCCACTATTTAAAAAATGGTGGTTAAAAAATATATACAAAAAATAGCTTTGGCACAAATTTGCATCGCCCAACACCGCGTATCTGGTTCCACAAAAGGAGAATAAAAAAATGACCCGACGAACAGCTGCTCGTCGGGTCGCTCGCCTCATCTCCTTCGACGGAAAGAGACGAGAATCAACAGGATGATGACGATGTTGATCGCCCATCTGTCGGCGCCCTTGCCGAAGGACTTCTCCAAGAGATCCCCAACGGGATCGAAGTTGAAGACCACCAGCAAAATGGCAACTAAGATGGAGATCCACATCCACGGCCTGAAAGTAAAGGACGGCCTCTGCTGTTCCATGCGCGACACCTCCTCTCAGCAGGAACATAATAAATTACCATCATATAATAATAAAGTCAATATCATATTCTCCTTTTGCTCTACCCAAATTTTCTGTTCACCTCCGCTGCTCTTGCGCTCCGTTCCACTTCGCGCAATAATTATAGCAGCGTCGTTTCACAGAAAACTTCAGATACGCTGGCCTGTTAGCGGAAATATTGCTCAATATTGACAAAATAGTAAGGTTAGATAAAGATTGTATTGGTTCTCTTAAAATTAAATACTCTTAGGGGGTGGGTTTCGTTCAATCACGCTCAAAAAAGGGAGATGACGACATGTCACGAAATAAGAGAATCGCCCTGGCCATCATCTGTGTCAGTGGTGCAATAATAGCTAGCGTAGGAGCATACATCGGTCTTACGACCAAACATTTTGTCCCCGCGTTGGTGATCTGTGTGACTGGAGCAGCTGTCACCATCGTATCAATGGTGATTATGCGTAACACAGACAGAAGGCGGTGGGAAAGCTGACGATTCCTTACAACACATCTTCTTTGGGAGAGAAACTTGTGTTTCTCTCACCCCCTAAGAGTATTTATACAAATCAATAACTCCGCAATACATCCGCTAACACCGCGTATCTGGTTCGCGGACTAAATAAATAATAAATATATGGATTTAAAAACACTACAAGAAAGAATCTACCAAAACAAACTAAATAGAAAATTTAATACAGAAGACGTAGGCAAAGAAATAATTCTACTGACTGAAGAATTAGGAGAATTGGCTAAAGCTTACAAGCATAGTAATAAAAAAATAGCTAAAGAAATAGATAATAAAGAAGAAATACTCGATGCGATTGGAGATATCACAGTTTACTGTTTGGGTTTGTTTGCTATGCTAGATGTAGATAGTAGTAAAATATTAGAGAGCATAGTCTCTAATAACGAAACTCGTACTCATACTGGGCAAATCTAATATTATTTATTTAAAAAAATGAAAATAACTCGCTATAGGTCACCAAAAACTAAAGTAAAAAATAATGGTATTAATGGAAAGGGGCTATTTGCTATAGCAAATATCAAAAAGGGGGAGGTTATTTTTGTTAATGCTGGTCATATTGTTAATAAAAAAGGGGCTATGCATTACCACAACACTGTCGGCGACTTTGAATTACAAATATATGATAATTTTTTCTTGACCCCAAAAACTAAAAATGAAATAAAGGATCTGGTAATTCATTTTAATCACTCCTGTAATCCAAATGCTGGCCCTGATGGCCAAATTACTTTCGTGGCTCTAAGAGACATTAAAAAAGGAGAAGAAATCACGGGTGATTACGCAACATTTACTAACTACCCATACAAACTAAAGTGTTCCTGTGGCAGCAAGAATTGCAGAAAAATAATAACTGGTAATGATTGGAAATTAAAAGAGTTACAAAAAAGATATAAAAATAATTTTTCCTGGTTTATCTTAAAGAAAATAAAAAAACTTTAATTTTTTTAAATAATTTTATTCTTAACGTCCGCTCACCCAAATCCCTCACTCGTTTGCGTGGTGGCCTCCGGCCAATTTTACCACGCCACTCGTTCGGGACTTCAGATACGCTGGCCTGATAGATGAAATAAGCTCACATTTTTATATGGAAGAAGAATACAAAAAAGAAAACGAAGAACCAATCAGTAAAGAATTAGGATATCCTTATAATGTTTTACCAAAAGGATACCCTGATAAAATTAGTGATGAAAAAATTAATGAAGCAATCCAAAAATTTTTTGGACACTTAAAAGGCAACGCTGGTGTTTCGTCTTCTATTTTACAAGATACAGCTTTTATAAATATAGGTTTGAATGAATTAAATAACCGTAAAAATAATAAACAAACAAAAATAGCTTTTAGAATAAGTCTAGCCTCCATAATTATAGCCTTATTCGCAATGTTCTTTGCATATGCTCAATACCAAGTTGCTCTTAACCAAATTGAAGAGCAGCGCAATGCTAACAGTCTAACAAAATCTATGTGGGAATATGAGAAAATGAGAAATGATAGATTAGAGGCTAGAGAAATAGAATGGAGACGAGAAGATATAAACAAATAAAAATGTGAGCTTACATCACCTATCACCGCGTATCTGGCGGAACTAATAAAAATTATTTATGAGAAAAGAAAGTATATATATAAAATTACTTGAATACGGACACAAAAACGCTGAGGGGTTTACCTATGATGAAATAACCCAATGGGCTAATAAAAATTTAAATGATTACGAGCAAAAAATTGTTGAAAAATATATTCAAAACGCCCATGAAAATTATCAAAGAAGTCAAGCTGGAAATATTGAAACTGTATTTGCTATTATAAATTTTGCGGGTAGTGATTACAAAAATAAAAATCATAAATATTCTCTTAGCTTAGATGCTAATTTTAAATATATTGATTTCTTAGAATTAGAAGAAGCAAGGAAGTCATCAGGACAAGCTAATAATAAAGCACTAATCGCCATATATATTGCAGTCGGAACTTTAATAATTTCAACATTACTAACCATATGGCAGATTAATTCACCAATAAAAATACATTCCGAACAATTTAATAAAATATTAAATTCATTTAATAAATAATTTCATTAGTTCCGCCCAAATCCCTCATTCACTTGGGCGGTCAGCTTCGCTGAAATTATACCGCCCTGTTCATTCGGGACTTCAGATACGCTTGTCTGATATGTGCCATAAAAATTAACTAAATGAATATGCTCAATAAAGATACCATTCAAAAAGAACTAGATAATATTATAAACAATAAAGAAGAATTGGATTTTGAAATTAACCCAATTATTAGAAGCATTTTAAATGATAACTTGCAAATAATTGACATTCATAAAAATAAAATAAGTTCAATGATATATTGGAAAATAAAATTAAATTATAATGGAACAATAATAAATTTAAAAGGTTTTACGAATAACAAAAAAACTGATAGAGAATTAGCAATTTCTATATTTAAAAAAATATTAAATCATTTAGATAAGAATTAATTTTTACAGCACATATCACCGCGTATGCGGTTCGCTCGCTAATAATAAAATTATTTATTAAGTATGAAAATATTACTAATATTAATAGGCGTCATCGTAGGATTTTTTCTTTTATTATTTATAGCCGGCATGGTTATCGCTGCAATCACGGGGAGCAAAAAAAATAGAAAAGTGTTTGCAATGACCTTATTGGATCAATTGCCTACCGAATTAATACAGAAATTACGTGAAATTTTTAAAGCGCATAAAAGTGGTAATGTAGAAAAAGTAAATAAAATTACTGAATCAATTAGTGCTGTACAAATTCATGAAGTTATGAATTTACTAAGTCCCAAGAGTAGACCAGCTCAATTTTCATCAGGTAAACTTGGGGACGCTTTAGCATGGACAGCATTAGAAAATGGATTACAAGAAAATGGTTATTCAAACAATGCGTCGCGTATAGTAGCTGGCATAATAAACCTTGATTTAGACTCTGTATTATAAATAATTTTATTATTAGTTCGCTCACCCAAACCCTTCGACTCCTAGCGTGCTCTGCTTCGCAGAAATTATAGCACGCTACTCGCTCAGGGCTTCGCATACGCACGTATGTTAGGCGAAATTTTGGTCACCTTAATCATTTAAAAATGAAAGAAATTATATATAAAATTTTTTACTACTTAGGCATCCCTTTAATAATTACTGGCTTATTAATTGCTTTCATATACAATAAACTTTATGATTTTGAAAAAGCAGTCAATATCACCGCGACTATTATACAAACGCTAGCCATTTTTATTGGCGGTGTCTGGGCATATCATAAATTTGCATGGGATAAAAAAGCTGAAAGTGCAATAAAACTGAAAGCAATGTTAATGGATTATGCACATCAACATAGTTTTGCTGCTTCCCAATACCGAATCAATATACAAGAAGGAATAAAAGAAGAGGACGCTTATTTAAAATATGCAACAACAATGCTAAATCCATATACCCAACTACGTTCACATATACATCTGTCAATTCATATACCTAAAAAGCTCAGAAAAAAAATATTTGACACTATATGGTTAACACTTGGAAATGACCATGGGCCAAAAAGAGAACATTTGAATGATAATTGGAAAAAATTTGGACAAGGAATAAAAGAAATACAAGAAGATTTAGAAAAATTAGTTACAAAATAAAATGGTGACCAAAACATCGCCCAACACCGGATTGCCGATTCGCGGGCGAGAATAGTATAATATAAAAATATGAATAATAAAAAACCACTAGCAATTATTATTACTGGGTGCGGGTACAAGCCAGTACAGTATATATATAAATATAAAGGCGTACCTAGCCATGCTGTTATTCCTATTAATGACAAACCATATAAGATGAACATTGGCACTGCTTCAGCTTACTATCTTGCCAAAAAAGGCATTGAAGTAATTATGGTCTCTAAAACAAAAGATAAGTTAAAAAACATAAAAGATGGTTTAGTAAGTCTAGGTTGTAATAAAAAACTTATTTCATATATTCCAACTGACGCTACCTCTGATAAGGAGATTACTCAATTTATTAAAAAACTACCAAAAAATAGAAACTTTTTTTGGCTTCAATCATTGGGAGTAGGCGGTGGCACTTATAAAATACCTAATGATAATATTTATTTACCTCTACAAAAAATTGATGCTCAAATCATGGAAACGGAAATGGGCATTGTGACGGCTACTCATAAATTCATGCTTAAATTATTACCTATTCTCAAAAAACAAGTAAAATCTGGAGGTGAGGCTAGAATCTGCATCATTACTTCAATGTCTGGAGAACGTGGATATCATTATGGTGGTACTCATGTAGCAGCTAAACATGCTCTAGTTGGTTACATAAAAGGTATAAAAAATGAACTAGAAGATGATGGAATAAATATTATTGATATTAGACCAGGTGCCATTGATACTGGCATGTATGATAATTCAGCGGTGCGAAAAACAGTGGAAGATATTAGCGTGAAAACAAAAATGTGGGGTGGGAAAAAACCAATTTACGCATCCCCTATTCTAGTCGCTAAAACAGTCTATGGTGCCATGTTTTCTGCTTCGCCAAAAAAAGTTTATAAAATATTAGCCCCGCACCAAAAATAAACATACATTTCTCGCCCGCTCATCCAAATTTCACTTTCGCTTTTGCGGTTTGCTCCGCAAAATTATACCGCAACGCTCAAGTGAAACTTCGGCAATCCTCGTCTGTTGTATGAAATTCAGAAGCTATCTCTAAAATTTTAAGATATAATAATATGAAAAATATTACACAACCCATAGGATACATAAAAGGAGAAGGTGCCGGCCCCGATACAATAAAAGCGGCTCTGCTTGTTTTAAAAACAATAGAAAAAATCAAAAAAATAAAATTCAGATTAATAGAATACAACGGCAAAGCGCCGGCCTTAAAATACACCAAGGATTCATATGACCAGCTTAAAAATTTCTACCATCAGATTCATGAAGAAAAAGGGTGTATTATAAGAGGCGGTATATATGCCAGACAAGTTTATAAATTGAGGCATGATTTTCATTCGACTTATAAGCCAATCCTAATAGATCCTATGCCGGAACTATTTGAAAATTCTCCTTTCAAAAAAAACTTTGCCAGTAAATTAAATCTTCTTATATTACGAGAAAACGCCCAGGGATTATTAATGTCTAAAGAAAAATTGAGAATCCAAAACGGCAACAGAAAGTTTGAAGGAAAATTTTACTACGATGAAAGACTATGTAAATATTTCGTAGATATGTGTTATAAAGCCGCTCAGGAAAGAAACAAAAAAATAATGTTTTTAATTAAAGGTGATGTGTGGAATAGAAAAAATTTTGGAGGTATGTGGCTCAATTTATGGCAAAATTTAAACAAAAAATATTCTGATGTAGAATTTGACTGGGAACATGAAGATACGTGGTTTGGTAATTTTTTGAATCATCCTGAGCAATATAGTACTGTCGCCGCTTTAGGCATAGCCGCTGATTTAATTACTGATCCTATTGCTGTTTTAGCTTATGGAACAAGAGCCGTTACACCATCGGCTAATATTGCCCCCGATGGATTCATGACTTTCCAAACTATACATGGGGCCGGCACTAATATCCCAAGAGGCAAAGCAAACCCCATAGCAATGATTAGAACGCTTGGTTTAATGATGGATTATTTTTATAAAATGCCGGAAATGAGAAACCTTATAGATAAATCTATTAGAAAAGTTCTATTTAAAGGATATGGAACAATGGATATTTATATAAAAAATAATAAGAAGCATAAGTTGGTCGGCACAAAAATAATGACTGATTTGATTATCAATGAGATGCTTAGATAGCTTCTGAACATCACACAACACCGCGTATGCGGTTCGCGGACTAAATTATTTGCCCTATAAATAAATTTGAAATATACTTTAAAAGTGAGGTCAAATCACTGTTCTTCAACTAGGAGGTAACGAGGTGAAAACCGAGAAGAAAAGTAGCCGTCCTTTCTGGCTGTTTATTGGCACGCTGATCGTCTTGACGATCGTACTACTGGCAATCATGGGTGCCGAACAGCGAGGACAAGTATTCGCCTACTTGCTGGAAAGCATCAAAGCACTGCCTGCGTTGGCAGCAGTGGTGGTGCTCGGCACCGCATTCTGCCTCTGGCAGATATCACGAATACCCAATCGGCCTAAGCCTTCCAGAAAATAAACATCGTGTACCTCGAGAATCTAGAGAGGACGGCTACCCGTCGTCCTCTCACACATTTAATAATACTTGGCAAATAATTTTAGTCCGCTCACCCAAATCGTTCTTTCGCAAATATGATTTCAAAATATTTTATCATATTCGCTCAATCACGACTTCGCATACGCTTGTCTGTTAGCTGAAATATTCCTTTTCTTTCTTGATATTTAATAGCAATTATTGTAAACCTAAAAGCAAATTTCTTTTTATTTTTTAGTGAGGGGAAATATGGTGTTTCCTCCGTTACGCTCCACGTAAATAAAGATCAATGAAAATAAGCGAAATATATAATCTAAATAAAACTCAACATGAATTAGACTTTGTTGATATTGATCCAGCAAACGACAAGGCAGTATTTCTGGACCCATTTTTTATTTCAACTAGACCACAACCATGGTGTATTGAAGCTGATAGAATTTTAAAAAACTTTTTTCAATATATAATTGATCTTATTAGGCTTAATCAAATTGATAAGGCACGTTCAATTTTTACACACCTAAATGAGCCTAATGAAACTTGTTTAGGTCTTTCACAAGGGATACCCCAAGGAAAAGGTGCGGGGAAAATAGATTCACAACGAATATTTGATAGTATTTTAGAAAGTAGAGCGGTTGAAACAGGTCTAGTGGAAGATTTAGAAGATACAGCTATTTTTATTGACGGCATAGCCAATGATAAAGTGTCTGACATGACAACTAATATAATTAAAAAACATTTAATAACTTATACTCAATCTCAATGTGATCTCTGGAATATTGAATTAACTGCCGATGTACCGTCTGGCTTTTTTGGGACCCAATAAATAAAAAATGGGAAAACGAACATACAAAAAGACTTGTCATTGATGATAAACCAATTATGTTAGTTCCTAAAATAGCTGTGTCCTTTTACAAAGAATTTATTAATCAACAATATCATCAACATTACGTCTTGAACTACTTACAGAGTGAACATTTAGCAAAAAATAGTAATCTTGTCCGCACTAGGACTCTTAAGAATGGCTCCCTAGAGAAATATGTAACAAAAAAAGATATAAAAGAAGAAGAAACAACATACACAAAAGAATTTATAAGAGAATTCACTAAAAAACATCCGGAAGTATTCGAAAATTTTAAAAAAAATAAAAAACTAACTGTTCAGCCAATTTCTAATGATGAGCTGGAAAACATTAATGTTAGCGAGCTAATAGATTATTTGATAAACACACTGGAATCTTTACACCCAGGAGGAGATGACGCAAGTAAATACCATAAATTAATGATTGGTATTCTAGAGTTCATTTTCTACCCTTCAATTAATAACCCCGTAAAAGAAAAAGAAATTAATGAAGGTAGAAAAAGAATAGATATAACCCTTGATAATGCAGCGAATGATGGTTTTTTTCATCACTTACATGATATTCATAAAATTACTTCTAGATATATTTTTGTTGAATGTAAAAACTATTCCGAAGATCCAAAAAATCCAGAACTTGACCAATTATCAGGAAGATTTTCGGTAAATACCAGTAAGTTTGGATTTTTAGTTTGCAGGTCTATTAACGATAAAAATTTATTTAATAAAAGATGCCAAGATTTATGGAAACAAAAAAATGAGCTTATCACACCTATCACGGACAATGAGATTAAGACAATACTAAATAATATAAAATCTAATAATTTAGGAAGTGAAGAACAATTGCTGACAGATCTAGCAAGAGAAATAACTTTATCATAAATTTATAAAAGAGGTTTGGGCTCGGGCATTCACCCCTTAATCCCCTCTGCCCTTCACCCAAATTGATAAAGATCAAATTCTACTTTTAAAGAATAAAACTCTCTAAAGTTTAAAGGAAAAATGTACATCACACAACACCGCCTGCCTCGCCGCAGACGACGAGTCAAGGCGGGCGTATGCGGTTCCACTCCTTGTAATCGCTTCGCCTACATTGCTAACTTTACTTTTTTCCTTAATATGGTATACTATAAAAAACTACCTATACCATATTAAGCAATAATTATGAAATATCTACACAAAACAATCGCCTCTCGTTTGGAGGCTAAAAGAAAAGAATTAAATAAACTGCGACCATTGCCTACAACGGCGGTTAAAAAACTGCAAGAAAAACTAAGGTTAGAAATGACCTATAATTCCAATGCTATAGAGGGCAATAGCTTAACTTTAAAAGAGACTTTTTTAGTTATCAATGAAGGCATTACTGTAAAAGGCAAACCCTTAAAAGACCATTTGGAGACTAAAGATCAATATGCAGCTTTAGAGTATCTCTATGATTTGGTTGATAGACATAAACAAAATACTATTTCTGAAAAGTTAATCCGCTCCATTCATCAAATTGTTGTCCAGGAAACAGAAAAAGAACAAGCTGGCAAGTACAGAAATGCCAATGTTTTTATCATGGGCGCCAAACACACACCACCTAATTCTTTTGAGATATCACGGCTAATGGATAATCTTATAGTTTGGCTAAAACAAAATAGTGATAAAATACCAACAGTTGAACTAGCCGCTTTATTCCATCATAAATTAGCACAGATTCATCCATTTTTTGACGGCAATGGCCGTACAGCAAGACTTATTATGAACTTAATATTGATGAGAGCCGGCTATCCACTTACTATCATACTAAAAAATGATAGAAAAAAATATTATAGCGTCTTGGCTAAAGCTGATGGGGGTGATTATGCGCCACTAGTTAACTTCATAGCTCAAACAATTGAGAGGTCTTTTGACATATATCTAAAAACTTTAGCACCAACAAAAAACAAGGGGAAATTAATATCGCTAGCTGAATTGGCTAAAGGAACAAAATATTCTGCTAAATATTTAAACTTGCTAGTCAGGCAAGGCAAACTCGAGGCCTATAAAGAGGGTCGTAATTGGTTAAGCTCAAAAGAGGCTTTAAATAAATATATTAATAATCGAGAAAGAAAAAAGTAAAATTAACAACTTCGCCTGCCTCGCCGAGCCGAGGCAAGGCGGGCATACGCTTGTCTGTTATCGGAAATAGCGCTATATTATCAAACTAATAATTAAAAAAACAATGTTTAGAATTAATGGTTTTGGCACGACTCTTTTAGGTAAAACGAAGGTTGATAAGAGCGATAATTCATACGTGGCCACAGAATGGGTTACAGCTCTATTTTTCCCAGTAGCACCTATTCGTGCTTATAGAGTAATTAGAACTGAAAGAAGTAAAAGTTTTTGGACAGGCGGGTTTCCGGAATATCAAATGACTCCCGTTGTTCTAGATAGGAAACAAATCCTCAAGACTTACCTAGTTTGGTGGCTTCCCGTTCTTGTGATTGTTATAATTACTACTATAGTTGTCTTAGTGTAATATATACATAATCCCATAAAAAATGCACGCTACATCCAATAACACCGCGTATCTGGTTCGCGGACTAAATAAAATTTCAAAAAATTATAACTCTAACTAATAATAAAAAAGTATGAAAATTGTAATTTGTGGCTCAAGAAAATTTTTTGACGGAATCCGCAAGCTTGAAGAAAAACTTCGCGCTGATGGCCATATTATTTTTGCTCCGATTCTGAATAGAAACACCGATATTAATAATTTACCAGATGATTTAAAAAAATATGCATTCATGGGGTTGACCCACCACCATTTCAATTATATTCGTAAAGCTGATGTATGTTTTATATATAACAAAAATGGTTATCTGGGTAATAGCGGGACTTTAGAATTGGGCTTTGCAGTCGCTTGCGGAATCCCTATTTATGCCTTAAATAAAGACAAAGATGAGCCTTGTAGAGACATACTTTTTGATTTTATTGTTAATGATGTTGAAGAGTTTATTAAAATAATGAAAGAAAGTAGATAGTAATTGAAATTTTATCTTACGTCCGCTCACCCAAATCCCTCACTCGCCTTTGCGTTGTGCTCCGCACAATTTTACCGCAAAGCTCGTTCGCAACGTCGCATACGCACGTCTGCTAGACGAAATAAATTTATTATTAATATATCATATGAAAAATGAACAAACATTTAACGTAGAAATACCAAACATACAAGATGAAATGCTTCGGGATGCGCTTGAAACAATACGTGAAGAACTTGAACAGGGAGTTGGAGATGTAAGTGGAGAAGAAGTTATGCAAAAAATCCAAGAACTATCTGCAGAGACCCGGAGTGATAGTAAGCTACAAGACAGGCTTGAAGATATATACCGTGGACTTGACCTTTGGTTAAGACTCGATAAGGGTGTAGGTGAAAAAGAAGCTCGTGAATTTTCTGCACACATAGTCTATCTTTGTGCTGAAATGGGTATAGATCATCTAGACAAAAAATTATCTGGCAAGCTAGGAGATGTTTTGGATTTTAAAAAATAATAAATTTACGGCGCCCAACACCGCGTATGCGGTTCGCGGACTAAATAAAATTTATGATTGATAATTGGAAAAAAATTAAAGAAGAACCATTTAAAGCAGGATTTAGAAAACTAATAAAAAAGACATTTCAACTACCTAATAATAAAATAGTAGATTTTGATATAAAACAAGAAGGCCCGGCAGTTTGTGTACTGGCCCTTACTAAAGATAATAATGTAATACTTACTAAACAATTTAGACCTGGGCCAGAAAAAATACTTTTAGAACTACCTGGTGGATTAATTGACAAAAATGAATCTCCGGATGAAGCTGCCAAAAGAGAACTTTTAGAAGAAACTGGTTATAGTGGAAATTTCCAATTGATAGGAGAGAGTCTAGATTGCGCATATTCAACAATGGTAAGATATAATTTTGTAGCCATAAACTGCCATAAGATACAAGAACAAAGATTAGAAGAAAATGAATTTGCAGAAATAGTTGAAATATCTTTAGGGAATTTTAAAAAACATTTAAGAAGTGGCCAATTAACAGATGTTGAATCCGGATATATGGGGCTGGATTATTTAAAATTACTATAAATTTTATTTATTAGTCGGTCCACCCAAATATTTCGAGTCGTCGCACACACATCTGTCAGATGAAATAAATTTTTTTGAAATATATACTTTACCACAAATTATGAAACATATTCATTTGGAGGGTTCGTGGATAATAAAAGCCCCTATTGATAGGGTTTTCAACATCGTCACTGATTTTGAAAACATGCCGAAATATTTTCCTAAAGTTGCCAAGTCAATCATCGTTACGAAACGAGAAGCTAATAATTTGGAAATTGACGCTCAAGTAAAATCTTTTGGGACTATTCTTCCTGTCAAAATGAAAACCAAAATTCTCCCACAAAGGGGTTTTATTTCTGATAACCAGAGCTCTAAGTTTGGCACATCGGGACATGAGGAACTTTTATTGAACGAGGTAGGGGTTGGCACAAAAATCAACTATTTTTATGAGATTGATATTCATAAAAAATGGCTGCGAATTATTGCTAAACCACTTATCGGATGGTTTGCCATGAAAGCATGGGAAAGGGCTTTTGTGAATGAATTGAAAAAAATTTTAGAAAAATAGTTTACCATAATTATGCTGCCAGAAAATAAATCAAAAAAAATTTCCGGTTATGCAATGGCTGTTACTGGGCTCATAATGCTTGTAATTAATGCCGTAGCATATATCTTCCATTTTAACTTCAAGGCACCTGCCCTAATTGTGCTGGGGATTGTATTTGCCGTAATAGGCATGAGTCATGTCCGTAAATCCAGAAAATAGATCTTAAAATTCAACATTGCCCATGCCTGCTGGCAAAGAATAAATTCTGGTGGCAGCCATGTAAATAAAGGTGTTAAATTTATCATTGACATAAACATTGGATAGCTATAAGCTAGCCAGGGACCAATCATATGGCGTTCTTTTGTCTTGAGCTTTGGAGGATCAGTCATGAGCACGGAAATTGTCATCCCAAGCACACCCTCGCCCTTTGGCAAAACCCTGCGCATGGATCTTGGGACATTCGACTCCTCTGCCGATGAATACCGCGTCGGCTTTACCCCGGGCAAGGACTTGTTGACCAACCTTCTGCGCACCGTACACGGCGGCGCCCTGGCCGGCATCTTTGATGAAGGCTCGGCCATGTGCATCTACTTCAAGTACGGCATCAATTCGGCAGTCACGCAACAGCTGTGTGTCGAGTACCACAATCCAGTCAGGCCGGGGCTGCCTCTAACCCTGGTGGCCAGAATTGTCAAGGAGGAGGACAGCACTATCATTGTAGAGGCGACTATATATAGCGGCTCACGCCTGATTGCTTCTTGCATCAGTCACTGGCAACGTCGCCACCTGCCGTGACCGGTGACTTATCGAGAACAGCTACGGACTTCATTCCCTGGTTTAGGGGGTGTTGTCCGTTTTTTTGTCAATATTTACAAAAAAACCAACTTGTAGTAATGTTAGATTAAATACGGGGGAATAATGTAAAAAGGCGAAAAATCGCATAAAAAGAATGGGGGTGACAAATTATTTATGAAAAACGCAGGCACAATAGGTGTCGCTAAACCAATCAAACAATCCAAGAAAACACCACGTTTACGAGTAATAAAAATTACTCGGAATACTGAATGCTCTATTAATCAATTTTAAATAAGATTTAATAACGATCTAATTTAATAATTAACGGAGCATTATTCCCCCCAGTTTGAGTGTTATTAAATGTTTGTGCCTAAATATCTTTATATTTTTTTAACCGAGAATTGCAACCTCAATTGTCGACATTGTTATGGTGATTTCTCAAAAAATAAAAAGGTCAAAAACTTAAATTTGCCAGAATGGCAAAAAATATTTGAACAATGCGCAAGTCTGCGTATTTTTTATTATGTAATTTCTGGAGGCGAACCAACAACCCACCCGCAATTTAAAGAGCTGGTTGAATATCTATCTAAATCAAATCAATATTTTGCCTTAGTCACCAATGGTCACTTTAACAAAAATATTGAAGATTTGCTTATAAAAAATAAAAAACATATTATTGAGCTAAAATTTTCTTTGGACGGATATGATTTTGATACTTATAATTATCTACGCCAAATAAATAATAGGCTACTATTTGATAATTTTATCGCCAGAATAAAAAGGTTTTCTCGGGCTGGCGTAAAAATTTCCCTAGGTATAAATATCCATAGCCGAAATATCAATCACATAAAAAAATTCAGCAAATTTATAAATAGCCTTGGACCTCAACACATAGAAATATCCACTATTGCCAATACTGGCAGGGCAAAATTATTGCCCATAAAAGACAAGAATATTTCCCTAAAACAAATAAAAAAATTACAGGAACAATTCACTTTATATCTGGATAAAAAAATCACTACCAGTTTTGTTGATATGCCATTCAATCACAGCCGTTTTGGTTTTAGCTGCCCAGCCATCACTGATTTTATGGCGATCAGCAGCCGGGGCATATTACTGCCTTGCCCCCTGTTTAATTCGCCTGACATAAAAAAATACTGCCATCATCTAAATGCTCACAATCTTGGCCTCAAGAAAGTTTTAAGTAGTCCGGTCTTAAAAAAATTATACTTGGCCAAATTAACACCCTGTCTATATAGAGAGCGCGGCTGCCACAATGCCAAAAATTGCCAACGCTGCCTGGCTCAAAGCTTGATGAAGGGAAACCCCCAAACGCCACCTGACTTTTGTTTGCAATATAAAAAAATTCTATTTCAAAAAAATGCTGTATAAATGGCAAAACCACGTTAAGTGGCGCAAAGAAAAAAAATCTGTTTTGGTATGTAACTGCCAAACTACTCAGATTTTTGAATTACCCTTAAAATACTCCGGCATATGCAAATCCTTAGATCGTAGTTACCGAATGCCGAAGAAATATAATGATCTACTCTCGGACTTACTAGAGCTCAAACTTCTTAAAAAAGTATAGCCTATTTTGCCGGGGTGTTTTATTTTCACCAAAAATATTGTATAATATAACTACTGGTAAAATAAAAATTTTTAATATAAAGACAAAGATTACAAACAAAAAAATATGGAACCATTTTATCGCAAAATTTACGGCCAAACTTGGCAACTAATAAAACAAAATCTACATCTACTATTCTTCGGGCTGTTTGCTTCACTCTTGGGTTTCAATGAAATCAAGATGATAATCAACTGGCAAGAGTCCAGCCCAGATCTAGTAAGTAATGGCCTGGCTAATTTATGGCTCTATCTCAAGATCATTGTGGTCAATGGCATTAATCTGCAAAACATGGACCCTTTTGTAGCATCCATCGGCCTGTTTATCCTGTTTGGCATTATTCTGGTGCTGTCCACCTGCTCCCAAGGCGCACTGATGTATAGCGCAGCTGAAAAAAATAAATCTGCTCAAGGCAAAAAGAAAATGAACAGTGGATTACAAATTGCCCTGCCAGAACACAATAGTATCGAAGGCTGACCTAAAAGGCTAAAGCTATTCAGATTTTCGTCAGTAATATTAATTCATCCACAGCCTCTAATGCGGGACTGGCTCTGGAGAGGCATTCATACTATAATGATAATATGGAAAAAAGGGGATCAGAATTACTAAAGAAAAATGAGAGTAAATATAGTGAGTTTTTTATTTTTAAAAAAAATATTAGCCAGGGGGATAATCATATTAATTTTGATCATAATCTAGGTGATGAATCTTTTTTTTGGATTGTAGCGGACTCTAGAGCAGATTTTAAAAATATTGCAACAGATCACAATGGCTAATTGGAAAAATATTCTCGAGGAACTAAATGCGAATGGAAGTAATTTTGATATTATTAGAAGATCTTATTTAAAAAAACTAAGCAAGTTAACGGGTAGGAATGTAATCGCTTATTATAGTGGCTGGCTGCAGAAAAACGCACCGGATTTGCGTTTTTCTCTCTCTATTAATGACAATGATAAAAATGGTTTTATGAATGCGCTCGCTGGAGTGAATTGTAGCAAGGGCCTAGATTTAGTTCTTCATACTCCGGGTGGCGATGTTGCGGCTACTGAATCAATTATTGATTACTTGAAAAGCAAATTTGAAGATATTAGAGTTATTGTGCCTCAACTTGCTATGTCTGGGGGCACTATGATAGCGTGCTGTGCCTCTAGGATTATTATGGGTAAACATTCAAGCCTTGGTCCAATCGATCCTCAAATTGGTGGCTTACCAGCCCATGGCGTTGTAGAGGAATTCCTGCGTGCCTATGAAGAGATAAAAGCCGACCCTGTTAAGCAGGCAGTCTGGGCTCCAATTATACAAAAATATCACCCTACTTTTATTGGAGAGTGTGAGAAAGCAATTGAATGGTCACAAAAAATAGCGGAAAATTGTTTGCGAGACAGAATGTTTAAGGGTCAAGCTGATGCTAATGAAAAGGTAAAAAAGATAATTGATGAACTCACTGATCACTCAATTAGTTTATCTCATTCTAGACATCTCTCGTTTAAGAAATGTAGTGAGCTGGGATTTATGGTTGATGATTTGGAGAGTGATAGTAAGTTGCAAGATGCTGTGCTTAGTGTGCATCATTCTTTTATTCATACATTAACATCGACCCCAGCGATAAAAATTATTGAAAATCATAATGGTGTAGCTTTCATACAAAGCGTGCCCCAATACTTAATGAATAGAAACTAAATCTGTAAAGTAATTTTTCGATTAATATAAACCAGCTTACTTTTCAGTAGCGACAACAACTCTCGTTTTTCCGAAATATTTCCATTTTGCAGCAGATATTTGGCGTAGGTTCTTACGTCAATTTTTTTACCTTTAATTTTTTCAGGATTACCGCCGAGCACAGATGTTTGTAGATTGTTTAATCTTCTTACTTCATCCTCAAATTTCCCTTGAACTCCAAGTTGATCAATTTCAACCTTGTCAATTATTTTTGCCAATTCGTTTATGAGTGCTTCTTCCCTGATATAAGTGTTTTTACATTCGGGGTTTTTGGCTCTGGTGCAACCGTAGTAAATATATTTGGCGGTCGTTCCGTCAGTCAATTTTTTGAATTTTTCTTGTCCGGTGATACTGGATCCGCACAGGCCACAAACCATGAGTTTGGTAAAGGCAAATTCTTTGTTTTTGGCGCCGCATGTAGCCTCGATTGTTTTGATGTTGGCTTGTGCCTGATCAAAAAGTTTTTGAGTGATAATCGGTTTGTGCTTTCCTTGATACCACTTGCCACTGTTTTTCGGGTACTCAAACATACCGTAGTAGAACGGGTTTCTCAGCAGATTATATATTCCGCTCAGAGCCAGGGTTTTTTGACCTCTGGTTTTAAAATTAAGATCAAACTTCAGCCAGTTGTATATCTTTCTACCGCTCCAACGCTCATTGGCGACTTTTTCGAATACTTGTTTGATTATTGGTGCGCGCAGGGGATCAACGATGATCTGGCACTTCTTATCCATTCGGTTTTGGTTCAGATAGCCCAAAGGCGCCATGCCTGGCCACAAACCCATTTCTACCCTCGTTCTCATGCCTCTTTTGACGTTTTCTCCGCGATGATCGTTTTCCAGTTTGGCGGTACTTCCCAAAATCATCAGCATGAATTTTTCATTTGGGTTATTGGTGAATGTTTGTCCGTGGGTTCTTATTTCCGCCAACAATCCTTGATCCATAAGATCGACGATGGCGCCTAAGTCACCGGCGTTACGACTTAAACGATCCGGCGCCCAAGTGATGATGCCGTTGAATCTGCCGGTTCTAATGTCACCCAAAAGCTCATTAAAGATTTCCCGCTGTCCCGTGTCCTTGGCCGAGTGACTTTCCCGTTTGATTTCAACAATATCCAAATTTTCCCGAACGGCAATATCCAACATTTCCTTAACTTGGGAATCGATGGACAGCACCTGGCGCTCCTCGGATTCCGTTGATTTTCTCGCGTAAAGGCAGTATTTGATTTTTTGTTCCGTTGTGGTTGCGTTTTCCATACAACAACATTGATGACGCAACCCTTTCAGTGAGTCCAGAGTGGGTGATTAGGTAAGCTGTAGATAACTTTTTTTTGTAAGCCCGCATGTTTTTATTGACTTTTTGGCTTAAAAGTGGGAAAATTAAAGAAACAAATCGACACGGCGCTTTTATTTTTAACATATAAGCGCCATGCAAATGCAAATGATATTTATGACTCAAAAAAAGGTTAAAAAAACCGGAAAAAAAGACACCCTTACATTCATTGATCTGTTTGCCGGAATAGGAGGTTTTCACGTTGCCTTTCACAATGCCGGAGCGGATTGTGTTTTTGTTTCGGAGTGGGATGAGTTCGCTCAAAAAACATACAGACACAATTTTTACAAAGTGTCTCCGGAGGTTTTCGATCTCGGCAATTTTGTCGGAGACATCACCAAGGTTGATCCGAAAAAAATTCCCGATTTTGACGTTTTGACCGCCGGGTTTCCTTGTCAGCCTTTTTCTCAGGCGGGATTTAAAAAAGGATTCAATGAAACTCGCGGCACTTTATTTTTCGATATCGCCAAAATAATAAAAGAAAAGAAACCAAAAGCTTTTTTTCTAGAAAACGTCAGAGGCCTGTACAATCACGACGGAGGCAAAACTTTCAAAACGATCAAGAGAATAATCACCGAAGACTTGGGTTATTCGTTTTTTTCACAAATCGTCAAAGCGTCCGATTTCGGTTTGCCGCAACACCGCCCACGTCTTTTCATGGTCGGATTTAAAAACAAGAAGATTGACTTTAAATTTCCCGAGCCCGCCAAAAGTCTGAAATACACCATGTCGGATATTTTCAAGGGCAAGTGCAACAAAGAAATCGGCTACACCTTGCGTGTGGGTGGTCGCGGAAGTAAAATTGACGATCGCAGAAATTGGGACGCATATATTGTCGATGGAAAGGTCGTTCAGCTCGGTCCGAACGAGGGATTGAAAATGCAGGGCTTTCCCGGTTGGTTCAAATTTCCTTCGGGGCTTTCTCCCGTGCAATCCATGAAGCAACTCGGTAATTCCGTTGCGGTACCCGCCATTGAGGCCGTTGCGGGAGAAATCGTCAAAACATTGAAAAAATATGGGAACAAAAAATAACAAAGGCGAATGGTCGGAGTTATACGCATTTTTGAAAATTCTTGAAGAAAGAAAACTCTTCGCCGCGGACAAAAATTTGGAAATAATCGAAGGAAAGTTTTTTGTGTTTCACAAAATCATCAGGGAAGAGAAAGATGAACCCGTGAAGATTTATGACATTTCCGAATCGCCGACGCAAATTTTGATCACAGACGAAAACGGAAAATTGTTGAAAGAATTAGATTCCGCCGGACTGAAAGAAAAAACTTTGAAGATTTTTAAAAAAATAAAGAGCGAGAAAAGCAGTTCTTTCGGGATTCCCGAAGCGAGCAAATTGATGAAGGAACTTCTGTGCACCAAGGTGAAAGCGGGCAGCGGCAAAAAAGCCGACCTGGTGGCCGTCATTTACGACAGAATTTCAAATACCATGCCGATGTTGGGGTTTTCCGTCAAATCGATGGTGGGAGGAGCGTCGACTTTATTGAATCCGGGCAAGACAACAAACTTCATTTACGAAATCAAAGGGTTCAAGGGCAATGTCGATGAAGTTAATCACATTGACACCAAATCTCAAATTCGGGATCGCGTGAGAAAAATCGTCGAGCAAGGCGGGTTGTTCGAGTATGTCGGCGTTTCAAATGAACAGTTTGAATTCAACATGAAAATGATCGATACGGCTTTGCCCGAGTTTGTCGCGCAAATGCTTTTCAATTTTTTCTCAAATTCCAACAGAACGATGTCGGATTTGACGGAAGAACTTTCCGGGGATGAGAACATAACCAAAAAATTCGGTTTGTCGCTGACCAATTACGAATACAAAGTGAAAAATTTTCTGGATGCGGTGGCTTTGGGTATGGTTCCAAGCAAACCTTGGGACGGATTTTCAAAAGCCCACGGCGGCTATATCGTCGTAAAACAAAACGGTGAAGTCGTTTGCTACCATCTTTACAACCGAGACGAGTTTCGGTCGTATCTGTACGAGAACACCAAGTTTGACGCCGCCAGTACGACTCGTTACGATTACGGCAAATTGTATGAAAGAGACGGGAGATTGTTTTTCAATCTTAACTTGCAAATCAGATTTGTGAAATAACGGAATCATCATGGCGGACATTTTCACAAGAAAAAAAAGAAGCGAAATAATGTCCAAAATAAAAGGCAAGGACAGCAAGATCGAAGTTGCCTTCAGAAAAAAGCTTTGGTCAAAAGGATTTCGTTACAGCAAAAATTCAAAAAATTATTTCGGAAAACCCGATCTGGCTTTGCCGAAGTACGAAACGGTCATTTTCGTCGATTCTTGTTTTTGGCACGGGTGTAAAAAACACGGCTCGATTCCGTCGACAAGAAAGAAGTTTTGGACGGAAAAAATAAATCGAAACAAAGCCAGAGACGGGGAAGTCGACAGACATTATAAAAAGAAGGGATGGATCGTCATTCGGACATGGGAACACGAGATGCGTAAAAACCCCGACGAATTAATTGATAGGATTGTTTTGATTTTAAAAAATGTCTCCAGAGTTTAAAACAGGTGGAATATTTTGAATAATTTAAACTAGAAGTATGAATAAAGAAACACCGGTTGAAAGTTTAGAGGTATGGCTATCAAACAAACCATTTTGGGAAAAGTTTGTCTAGAAAATTAATCTTGAAAAGGAATTATTAACGGACGAAGATATTGATTTGTGTTACAAATATTTATCCGAACACTTGAGTTTGACAGATTCAATTTCCGACACTAAACCGGAGATATCTTTTAAGAATGAAATATTCACTGACACCGCAAACGCAGAATACGGACCTGTTTCGTGTGCTCAAAAAAAGAAAATCATTGAAGTTAAAGATTTTTCTGATGTTAACGCTATCTCTGGTACTTGCTCTATAAAATTTGGATCAAACTTAACTTTGATTTATGGCGGAAACGGTAGTGGTAAAAGCGGAGTTAGCAGACTTTTATGTAATGCTTGTTTTTCAAGGGGAGAGCGTGAGATTTTGCCAAATGTTAAAGTTGCTTCAATACCCGGACCGCAAGCAAAGGCCACTTTTGTTATTGATGACGGTTCCGGAAGCACACAAGATGTCGAGTATTCTCTTGGTGATAATATTGACGATCTTAAATGTTTCTCAGTCTTTGATTCAGAAAGTGTTTTGATACATCTTGATCAATCAAATAATGTTAACTTTACACCGGCACAGATAAAAATATTTGATAAGGTTGCCGATACCATATCAAAACTTGAAGAGAAACTTCAGAATGAAAAAAATGAAAAGAAAAAGGATAATCCTTTCGCCTCAATGTTTTTATCTGATGATGCCACATCAGATACAGCGTTGTTTTGTAAAAACATAAGTGCGTCTACGGAAGTGGATGATTTTCTTAAACATGCAAATTTTAATGCAACAACAGACGAACCAAAAATATCGGATTTAAGCAAGCAGATTGATGAAAAGAAAAAGCTTGATATAACAAAAAAGAAAGCTCAGCTGGCATCGGATAGACAAAATTTAACAGCATTAAAATCTACACTGCAATCAACGGTTGATCGTTTCACTGAAGTTAAGAGAGATGCCATAAACAAAATAATTTCTGACATCACCGAAAAAAAGAAAATCGTTGAAAGTCTGAGCGTCCAAAGCTTCAACGATGGAATTATAAAAACTGTTGGTAGTCCTGAATGGAAAGCCCTTATAACAACAGCCAAGACTCTCTATGATAATGAAAAAGCAGCTAACGAGAATAACGATCTTGATAACTGCATCCTTTGTCATCAGAAATTATCATCTGATGCAAAAACTCTTTTTCAAAAATATTGGAAATTTCTCGAAAGCAAGGCAGAGTCGGAGCTTGCTTTGTTGGTGTCTCAACAAAGGTCTGCTTTAGAAGATCTTAAATCGGCAAAAACTTTGTATCCAAAATTTTTGGCAACGGATGCCGGTGTAAAAACACTGAATGAAGAAAATTCCACCTATCTGTCTGAGTTAAAAACACAATTTTCGGCCGTGTCTGATGTTCTTGATGATTGGATTGATAAACTTGGAAAATATGAGTCTGTCAGTACGGACGGCGTACCGACGATAAATTTAGAAAAAATTACCGAAATAGTAAATGCAAAGACTACGGAAGAATCTAAACTTGTTGATCCGTCTGTTGAAATTGCCACACTTACCGCAAGGTTAAATTCTCTAAAACATAAAAAAGACGCTACCGCCGTCAAAGATGCAGCTCTTGAGTATTTGTCTTTCTTGAAATGGTCATCAAAAACAAGCGGTGTCAGTTTCTCCGGTATTAAAATGGCTACTACCAAAAAACGAACTGAATCATTTTTGGTTCGTGTCGGAAATAGTTATAAAGGAGTATTTAATCAAGAATTAGCCAGTCTCGGTTGCGATTTTAATTTAGTAATGAATACGAGCGGAGAGCAAGGAAATACCGTCAAAGAATATCGTTTAGATTTTGCAGAGGACTATAATCCCAGCCAGATATTGAGTGAGGGCGAACAAAACGCTTGTTCATTAGCCGACTTCCTCACTGAAGTTCAATTGGATAACAAAAATTGCGGTATTATTTTTGACGATCCTGTGACATCGCTTGATCATGAACGAAAAGATAAAATTGCCGAAAGACTGACGAAGGAGGCTAATCAGAGACAAGTATTAATTCTTACCCATGACATGGTGTTTATGAGCCAGCTCGTTAAATATGCAAATAAATTTATTATTCCTTTCGTAGCTCACTGGATGAAAAAAGTTGATGGTATCCCTGGTTGCGTTGAAGACAATGCCAGTCCGAAGCTTGCAACATTAGCGAATTTAAAAGCCAAAGCACAAGAAGCGATCAAAGATATTAATACTCTCGATTCCACAACACAAGAGATCCATCTTGGATCAGCTTTTGATTATTTGCGTAGTGCTTGCGAGGCTTTAATCGAGGAAGTTTTGTTTGCCGGGACGATTCAAAGATATGATGATCATATCAAAGTGCAGAATTTAGAAGAAGTTGTCTTTGATAAAGATTTGGCATTAAAAATTACCGACTTGCATGGAAGAATCTCAGGATTTTTATTAGCCCATAACCGTAGCGATTTACAGCGAGAAAATCCTCCTCAATTGAGTGACTTTGAATCATTTCAGAAAGAATTCAATGAGCTTGAGACCAGCCTTCGATGCTCCTTAAAGACCGCTCGAAGCGAACGAAATCAAAGAAAAGAGGAAAAGGCTGCAGCTCAAGCTGGTTGGTAATAGGAATTTATGTTAAGTGGTCGTACTTAAATTGAAATATTTAATTTTAAAATAAATTGTTGTAATTATCCGTAGTTATTAAGATTATTACCTGTAGATAACTCAGCCTTCGCAAAAACCCTAACCTAAGCTAATATACGATGGACATTTGTCCATTTTTTGGTTAAAATGTAATTGACAATTAAGTGACCTAAACCCGTCGTTTTCGGCGGGCATGGTCTCAAATCGTAACTCACATACAACCCGTCATTCAGGGCGTGAGTTACGTTATGCAGGGAAACTTGCATAGGGGCTTTAAAACCCTCCTGGTGGCGGGCTTTATGTTTGGCCCGCGTTTCCGGGAAAAGCGAAAGGAAACGTCATGTCTTTAATCATCTCTCAGGGCGGAAGAAACGCCCGAAAAATCGACAAGACCGGTTTTGACAAGGAAGACTATCTGCAACAATACATTCGGGAAAATCCCGAAGCCATTCCGGTCTATGAAATCGCCCAAGACAAAAGGTTGTTTGTCGCCGCCCGTGAATTTCCGACCGAATCCGGTCCGATTGACGCGCTGGCCGTGGACAAAGACGGCGACATCTATGTCGTTGAAACCAAACTGTACAAAAACCCCGACAAAAGAACCGTTGTCGCCCAAGCGCTGGACTACGGCGCTTCGCTCTGGAAACATTCCGGCGACTTTTCCGAATTTTTGAGCCTGCTTGACTCTGAAATTCAAGACAAATTCAATCTCACTTTTCCCGAAAAGGCAAAAGATTTTTTTGGTTTGACCGACGAGCAGTCAAGCGCCCAACTTGACGCCATGCAAAGAAATCTGCGCGAAGGCAATTTGAAGTTTGTCATTTTGATGGACTCAATGGAAGAAAGACTCAAAGACCTCATAATCTATGTCAACCAAAACAGTCAGTTTGATATTTACGCCGTGGAATTGGAATACTACAAATTCAACGACTACGAAATCATGATTCCCAAGATTTTCGGGGTGGAAGTCAAAAAGAACGTCGGCACAACCGCAAACGCCAAAAGATTCAAATGGGACGAAGCCAAGTTTTTCAACTACGCCAAACAAAACCTGTCCCAAGACATCTGTGATCAAGTGTTCAAGCTTTTCGCTTTCAGTAAAGACAAAGCTTCATCAATCAATTACGGCACCGGCAGTTATCCAGCATTTTCACCCGTCTTTTCAAAGATAAGCGACAAATCGCTTTTCACTTTGACTTTGGACGGCGTTATCAGATTAAGCTTTAACTTTGAGTGGGCTTTTCGCGACAACGAAGCGTTGGCCAAAAAGTTCAACACCAGACTCAAAGAAATCGGAGTTATTATGCCCAAAGATTTTTTGCAGCTTCGTCCCAGCGTTGAATTCAAACAGTGGGGAAACAAGACGCAAGATATCATTAAAATAATAAAAGAATTAACATAACAAAAAACCATATGAAGAAATGTCCGTTTTGCGCCGAAGAAATCCAAGACGAAGCCGTCAAATGCAAACATTGCGGCAGCGATTTGGTCAAGCAGGAAAAGAGTGCGCCGCTTCAGGCCCAATCGATTTCCAATCCCAAGAGCGGGAAAAACAAGATGGTCGGCGGTTGCGCTTTGATCATCCTCGGCTTCATTATTGTTTTCTCAAGCGCTGCTTCCGGCGCTCAAGAAGGTTTAGGTTGGTTGGTGGTGCCGGCCGGCATGGCCATTTTGGCCGGATTGATAATTCTTTTGCTCGGCAAATTCGAAAATTGGTATCATTGGAAATAACGAGGTAAAAGATTGAACAACCGATTGTCTTTGACTTTTTCAAGTCGCGGTTTCATGCCCGTCCAGTTTTCGGTCGGGTTTTGAATTTTCTTCATTTTTGTCATCATTCGACTTTTTTGTATTGTCATCGGGATTTTTGTTTTTCAAAGTTTTTTCGATCTTTACCTGCTTGTTCAAGTTCGGATCACGCCAAGCGATCATCATGTCTTTTATTTTTTCTAAGCGCTCATTGGTCAGCAGACCCGCTTGATCATTTACCTGAATCGCATGGTTGTGATTGTGGGTGACTTTTTCCACGAATTCTTTGCTTCTGGTTTTCAGCCAAAACAAGACATAAGTGGGAACGCCGTCTTTGATTCCCTGAATGACTCTGCTTTGCGCCATGTCCGATATCAGCAAGGTGCCTTCTTTGCAAGCGTCTCTGACTTCGGCGGCGAATTTCCGGTCTTCTTGTGTCCAGCGATAAAAAGTGGAGGGATTGATACCAGATCTTAAGCAAGCCGTTGCGATAATCGGATTTTTTCGCAGTTCTTCAAGCAAGTCTTTTTTTATTCGACTTTTTCTTTTTTTGACGGTGATGGCCCGAGTTTTTGTCGGGTCCTTTTTTGGTTTGTTTATTGTCATATTTTTTTAGTTAACATCGGTTGGTTTATTTTTTTCGGTTTTTGTCCGGTTGTTTTTTCCCATCTTCGCAAAATCACCTGGGCATACACCGGTGACTTTTCCATCAAAAAGCAACGGCGCTTCATGGCGGTGGCGGCTATGAGCGTTGAACCCGAACCCCCGAACGGTTCGATTATGATGTCGTCTCGTTTGGTCAGCACTTTGACATAGGGGATGAGTATTTCAACGGGTTTGGTGCCAAAGATTATACCTTGCCCCGATGACTTTTGATCATCGGCTTTGTAACTGATGAAATCTGTCGGACAGATTTTTTTACCTTTTTCATAGCCTTCCCAGTGCGGTTTGCCGGAGATGGCAAACAAAGCGTTTTCGTATTCTTGTTGAAGCAAAGAATCGGCTTCTTGATCAACATTCAGTTCAATATCACCTTCGGTTCCCACCAAAGCGATATCGTGCTTGTTGAAGAATCGATGCTTGGCGGAAAATCCCTGGGTGCGGTTGGGCAAATGCCAAACAATGGTGTTTCGGTATTTCCAGTGTTTCTCCAGCTCGTTCCATATTATTTTTAGATTCTTGGGATTTTCAAAAACAATGATGGAAAAGTCCGGTTTTTGAATTTTGGCGATATTAGTCATCCAAAGTTCGGTGAAGTTGTCGGGCAAAATATCGGTTTCCAAATATCGGCGGTTTTTCTTCACGCCAAAGCCGGTGGTGACCCCGTCCTTTTGTTTGGTTTTGCCTTTGAGATAATCAAGCAGGTAAGGAGGATCGGTAAGACACATGTCGGCTTTTTCATTGCCCATGAGTTTCAGGACATCGGCTTCAACGGTGCTGTCGCCACACATCAGTCTTGAACCGTTCAGTTCGTAGATGTCGCCTTTTTGCACGGAAATGTTTTTGATGTCCAGTTTTGCCAATTCCTTGTTTAAATCAAACATTTCCGGTTCGCTTTCGAGTCCGAAAATTTCGTCCAGTTCTTCCGAGGAAAAACCAACGTCTGAAAGCAGCGATTCGTCAAACTCGGCAAGCAGGGAATAATCGAATTCGCCGACATTTTTATTCAACCTGATATTGAGCTCTTTTTCTTTCTTTTCGTCGGGAATGTTCACATATACCACCGGGACTTCTTTGTAGCCCAAAGCTTTGGTGGCTTTCAGGCGCATGTGACCTCCAATCAGAATATTTTTGCGGTTTTCGGCCCCGTTGGCAATCAGCGGATCGCACAAGCCGAAGCGTCGTATCGATTCGGTCAGTTGTTCCATGGCTTCTTTATTATGTTTGCGGGGATTATACTCCGCCGGTTTCAACGTTGAGATCGGTAAATGAATGATTTTAAGATTGTTTGTTTCAGTCATAATTTTTTGATTAATTTTTAGCGATAAATAAAACGACACGAGAATTCGCTCGTGCCGTTATGACTTGTTTATTTTAATTATTTAAAAAAGCTATATTAAATCAACAACAAAAACGAGCGAATCAATAAATGATATTACGGTAAATGTCTTGTTGATTTAATACAGCTTTCTTGTTTCTTGTCGCCGTATTTGAATCTAGTCAGGCCAGGTAAATGCAAAATGTCGATAAATGTCTGACTAACCGTCCGTTTTGGAAAAACAGTTCGGTTTTTCACCCTGCTGAGCTTTTGTCTAGCTAAGGTGGACTCAGTTACGATTGAAAAGAGCGGGTACCATATTAAATATAGCGCCAATTCTTAAAAAACTCAATATAAAGTATAATAATAGGGTGTGGATAACTTTTTTGACACTGGTGATACTATCGGCACTATTGTTTGTGGTCTTAATATTTTTTTAAACTGGTCAATTTTTTTTATATGATTTATGAATTAAAAGTAAGGGTTGACGGGCATTCAACTATCCGTGATTCTTATATCATGAATGTTGATCCGTATTTATTGAAAATAGATTGCAATGAATATGGAGGCGTTGATTATTTATCTGTCGGTGTTAGGGTAAAAGATTTCCGTAATTATTTGCCCAAATTAAATATTTCTAAAGATGACCGTGCTCACACCTTGAATATTCCCGATAATCATTTTCATGCAGACATAATAAATTTATTGCAACACATTGAATCCTTAGGCAGTTTTTGGCTTGGTGTTAAAAAAATTTATTGGGATAATCCAATATCAACATGGATTCCAGAAAATGAAGAGGAGGAGAAAATTTTAAAAAACGACAGCACCATTAACGGTTATAGTTTTGATAAAAAATATGAACCAAATATTGTTGAGTTTAGTTCCGGCATTCTTAGACAAATTATAGATAATAGAAATTTTTATAAACGTTTGGTGATCCCGCTATCTTTTTACAGGGAAGGCAGAAATGAATTTGAATCTAAAAGATATATTCAGGCTTTTTATAATTTTTATTTTTATCTTGAGGATTTATACGGTAACGGCAAAACGAAGAATAATCAAATTGAGAATGAATTTTTAAATTCCAAACAATTCGTTGAAGCAGTGGAAGAAACATTGGTTTTATTTAGCACCAATGGTTATGAAAAGCATTTTAGAAAACTTCAAGAACTTTTGTCTTCAAAAAAGTATGACTATCGCACGGAGGGCGTTGTCAAATTGATTGTTAGTATCAGGGGCAACTTGCACCACTTTTCTCAGAAAAGTACGTTACGGCTTGGACATTATTTCAATCAAGAAGAATTTAAAACGATGGCTTTTCTTCTGATGTCAATTTGCTTAAAGACGTTTACATATTTAACAACGGGAGTAAATCCTGAATAATGTTATGGCTGATATGTGTTCAATAATTTCGATATCAACAGTGAGCTCATTTTCCGTTTTTATATGGAAAATTATAGTATTGCTTTGGCCATGGTATTGGTTTGTCATTTTTTTATGTCTTGCAACTTGGATGACTTGGGAAATAATTACCCGCAATGGTTCAGCGCATTATAATTCTGCAAATGGTTTTTCGCCTGGTTTTAATCGGTTTGTTGGTAGTGGAACTTATATGCTATTGCAGTCTTTGCTTTTTTTACTTTTTAAAATATTTTTTGGTGAATCCGTCTACTGTATGATTTGGCCTTATCCGGTTCATCTGGTATTATTTTTATCGACAGGATTGCTTTTGCATTTATCAGGATTTTGGCCTTATCTGAAAGAACCTGGTTACCATCGTCGCAGGTGAAGGTAAATGCCGAGTATAATTGAATTCTTTAACCATAAGGTATTTACTTGTTGTTTAATAAAAAATAATGGATAAAAAAATGAGGACAGATGTGACTCCGTCCTCAGCAGTTGTGTTGTGACCGGTTATTCCGGTTGTTTTTTTACCCTCCAAATTTCCAGGTGACACCGGCCGAGATGACATGAACGTCGACTTCGTATTTTCCCGGTGCCAGGAAGCCGAAGTGTTTTTCAACTTCTCTTTTACCCCAGCCGTAGGTATAGCCGAGATCGAAATCCAAGTTGTCGTTCGGTCTGTATCCAAGGCCGAAAGAAATTCCCGGGCCGTCCACTTCCGGTGCGGTCGGCGTGGTGGTTTCCCGCGGAATGGCCGCGGTATGCCAGCAGACGCCGCTTCTCAAAAGCCACTTTTCGGTCAGCTCGTACTCGGCGCCGAGATGGAAGCTGAAGTTGTCATGCCAATTCAGCTTTTGGCCGTATTCAAGCAGCTCGCCGATTTTGGCCGTCATCTGTTTGGCCGCCGAATAGTCGTACCAGTTGGCGTCAGCCAGAATTCTCAACCTGTTATTCGGTTCAAACTTCAAGCCGAGTCCGAGTCTTCCCGGAAAGTAGACCGAAGCGGTCATGCCGTATTTTCCAAGAGGCAAGCCCAGCAGCTCCGGCTTGGTTGATCCTTTCAGGCGGACCTCCATGGGCAGACTGTAGGACGCGCCGACAGTCCATTGGTCGTTGAGCCGGTAGAGAATTCCGATTCCGCCACCCAGTCCGATGCCGTCAGCTTCAGCTTCCATACTTGCCATGTCCAGTCGAAAGTTTCCAAGTTGGAGACTGCCGGCATTGATAAACTGGGCGTAGCCGATATTCAGGCTCAGTCCGACGGAGAGTTCATTATTGACCCGGTAGGCCATTGCCGGAACCAGCGAAGTCAGACTCAGCATTCCTTCTTTCCAGGGAAAGTCGCCGTCATACTTGCTGCCAAGACCGCCAACAACGTGCCAGCCCGCTCCAATCGTCAACCGGTCGTTCAGGCGTGTGGAAAATCCGCCGAAAGGCAGAGGGATGATTCCTCCCTCCGAATTTTTGGATAATTCTCGGCCGCATTCCGACCACTGATATGTCCCTTCGGCGATAATTGATTCCATTCCGAGTTGTAGTGAAGTACGCTTGATGTTGCTTAACCCCGCAGGGTTGTAGTAGAACGCCGAAGCGTCTACCGGATCGGCGATTTGAGCACCGCACATTCCCATGGCTCTGGGACCGACACTGCCGCTGACGCGGTTGACTCCTCCGGCTATTGCCGAATTGACGGTCAACAAGACCAGCATAAATACCGCAATCGTTATCTTTTTCATCGTTTGTCCTCCCTTGGTAAAGGGTTTCGGTTTAAGGTTCATTCAAGATACAATCCAACAGGTTATAGTACTCTTATTTGTTGAAAAAGTCAAGGTTGGCTGGACATTTTTTGAAAAATGTGCTATTATGCTTTGTTGCCTGAATTTGGTATAATTTAGGTGGTTCTTTTGAAAGTCTGTCAACAATTACAACCCATAGGAGGAGTCGAAATGAACAGAACCGTGTCGATTCAGCGACGATCTGTCAAAGCGGCTCCTTCAGTAAATGGAGCCGAAAAGAAACGCAGTTGGTTGAATGCCGTAAAACTGCACACGAGGCGCATTGCCATTGAGTTGTTGAATCTCCTGATTAATCATGACTTGCTGTTCTGGTTGGTCGGGTTGGTCAACAAAAAGGTTAATCTGATTGAGTCCGTATTCCTGGTTTATCCGGCGAATGAGAAATATGCGCTGGCGTATGTATACCCGTGTCGCCTACCAAAGGTAAAGTGGAATCCCATCCCGGGCGGGCTGTTGTGGCAAAACGGAAAATTAACCGTCATGTTCATGATTTCCGCAACCAATGGCCAATTCACTGATCCACAGAATACGGAAAATCTCCGTCGGATGTCCGATCGAATGGAAAGGCTGCGCCAACTGTTTGGTGCCAGGAGAAAGACGTTTGCCGGAATAGTACCCGGAGTCCTGTACGCAGGGAAAATCATCCGGGAAGCTCCGGAAGCGGATTTGACCGCCCAGGCGGTTGCCCAGGCAATTGATTCAGTGAAAGTTGAAGAATCGCTTGGCGACGACACGCCGGTCATCATCCTTGGTGGCAGAGGTTTTATCGGCCGTCGAGTAATCGGGTTACTCAAAGATTCTAATGTCTTCAGTATTGACTCGTCAGACGGTCAGGGCAGTAAAGATTGGCCAAACCACCTTCGCGGGCAGCGAGTCATCGTTGTCAACATCACTCTCAACAATGCCCTTAAGGATTACCTTGACGTAATCTGGCCGGGCACGGTGGTGATCAATGAGGTTTATCCTGAGCCGAACTCGGCTATTCTGGAGAGACTGAAAAACAATGGCTGCAGCTGTCATCACGTGGTTGGTGTCCAAGCCAACGCCTTTCCGTCTTTTCCGGCAGCTTATCATGGAGCGATTCCTTGTTGCGCGGCATGGCCTTCGTCAGAAATGAAGGTCGTCGTGCGAAGAATCGTTTAGCAGGCGGGTGTCTTTCCGAAGATGCCCGTCTTTTTTATTAGCTTAAAATGTTGTATAATAAACTTAGTTAATAAAATATGAGCATACTTTTTGATAAAATTAACATTCTATTGCTAGTTACCGCTTTATTAAATCTTTTTTTAGGGTTTATTATTTTTTTTAATGGTCGTAATAAAAAGATTAATATTGTTTATACTTTGAATATCGTAACAATTATTAGCTGGGTTTTAGGGATGGTTTTATATCGTTCAGCTCCTTTAGAAACAAGTTTATTCTGGTGTACAGTTTTATACATAGCGCCTACTTTGATTGCCAGCAGTTTTTTATATTTTACTTACATTTTTCCAATGAAGATTGATAGTAATGTGACTTTAAAGAGTGTCATAATTTTTTCTATTAATACGATTATCATAATAATGTTAGCTTGGCCTGGGTTGGTTATTAAAGCAGTGAATATTAATCCTGGATTTGAAAAAGAAATCATATTTACAAAGTTCTATTGGTTTTACTTTTTGTATATTGCCGGATTTTTTTCTTATGGTTTTCAAAGACTATTTTTGCGGTATTTAAAGAGTTCAGGAATAGAACGTCTGCAAATAATTTATTTTTTATTGGGATATGCTATAGCGTCCAATTTAGCGTTTGTAACTAATTTGATAATGCCATGGATTGGTTATTTCTTTTTGAATTGGCTTGGTCAAGTATTTACAGTGACCATGGTTGGATTTACGACATATGCCATTCTCCGTTATCGCTTGATGGATATTCGTATCGTCGCCAGAAAACTTTTTATTTATATCGGAATAGCCGGCTTTGCTTATGGTATTTTTTATTTTTTAATTTGGTTTTATAATCATGCATTCGGTAGTGTATTTTCTTCCGCCGCCTACGTTACTGGTTTGGTTGTAGCCCCGTTTTTTGTTTTAGCATTTTATAGTTTAGATAGGTACTTAAAGATTTTCGCAAATAAGTACCTTTTTGTTTCTCTGTATAATTATCAAGACACCATAAGCAAACTAACCGACAAATTAAATTATTATATTGATCTGGATGAGATTATAGGTTTGATTGTTGATACTATCAAAAAAACAATGCAGTTAGACCGCGCAGGTGTTTTGTTGGTCAATTCGCAAACAGATCCTATTAAATACCAAATTGCCAAAGTAATTGGTTTTAATCGTCAAAATGGTATTTCGTTGGTTCAAGACAATTTCCTCACGAAATATTTGTCAAAAACACAGAAACCGTTAGTTCGAGATGAGCTTAATTTTTTAGTTAGAAATTTTAAAACTGTCGAAGAAAAGCAAAATTTTGAAAAATTATATGATCACATGAAGCATATTGAGGCATCTATATGTTTACCCTTGATGAGCAATCAAAAATTAATTGGCATTGTCGTCTTGGGGTCAAAAATATCAGGTGATGCTTACAGCAAGGAAGATTTGGAATTGCTTAATACGCTTGCCAATCAAGCCGGTATCGCCGTTGATAATGCCCGGCTTTATAAAGAAGTCCAGGACTTCAGCCAGACTCTAAAACAAAAAGTTAATGAGCAGACCAAAGAAATCAAAACTCAAAGCAAAGACATTGAAGAGAAAAATAAATATCTTCAAGAGTTGCTGAATATGAAGACTGATTTTTTGCGGGTAGTCAACCATCAATTAAATACGCCGTTGGCGGTAATGAAAGGTTATTTTTCCATGATGGAAGAAGGATCATACCCGAAAGAAAAAGCGATGAAATCAGTCAAAGGCGGGTTGGAGAGGATCAGCTCAACGGTGTCAGACTTCTGGGATGCCTATGAGCTTGAAGGCGAAAGAATGAATATGGAGCCGCAAAAAACCGATATCACAGAAATCGTCAACCGTTTGATTCCGGAAAAACAAAAGTTGCAGTTGGCCCAGGAAAGAAATTTGGAAGTATCCGTTAAAAAGCCTAATTTCAAAATACCCCTTGTTTGGTGCGACTACAAAAAAAACCGCTCATGTTATTTCCAACCTTTTGGATAACGCCGTTTATTATACCCGCAAAGGTGCAGTCACTCTTTCGTATGAAATGGCAGGCAAAGATTATTTGAAAATAAATATCAAAGATACCGGTGTGGGCATATCCGAAGAAGGCAAGAAAAAACTGTTTCAAAAATTTTCCCGCGGTCAGAACGCCACCGACCTTCGGCCGGACGGTTCCGGGCTCGGACTGTTTATCGCCAAAAAAATCGTTGAAGGAAACAACGGGGAAATATCCTGTTTCAGCGAAGGCATAGGCAAAGGCTCAACTTTCAGTTTTACTATTCCTATTTACAAAAACCAGCAGACAGCCATAGGACAAGAAAAGCCGGTTACCAGAGAAAAAAAGATTGTCATATTCGACCAAGATTAATTAATTTAAAAATTGACATATGAAACCTACCAACATAATGAAGTCAGACAAAGGCCGAATCCTTTTGGTTGAAGACGAACAGGGTTTGGTTGACATTTACCATGATTTTTTGCTGAATAACGGCTATGATTTTTTATCCACCAAAAACATTGAAGAGGCTTTAACGCTGACTGAATTTGAGCAGCCCGATTTGGTCTTGCTTGATATCATTATTCCCAAGCCGGAGAATACCATTGCCGAACAGGGCTGGGAATATTTGGAGGCGGTGAAAAAAAATCCCAGGACCAAGGACATTCCGATTGTCATTTTCACCAATCTTGATACGCACCGAGACAGAGTGAGAAGCCAAGAGATGGGCGCGGTGGCTTATATTTTTAAAAGGGATTGTACACCCAGAGAAGTGATGGAAGCAATCGATGAAATTATTAGAAGAGACAGGGAAAAGAAGAAAAAATGATAATTTGACAATCAAGATCATTTTTTATTAAGATAAAAACATAATTGAATCAATCGACATGGCGCGCCGGTTTTTGGTGCGTTTTATTTAAAATTGATTGACGTTGCCCATAGCATGCAGTGAATCAATGTGAAGTTTATTCAAGCGGTATAATTAAGTTTATAGTAATCACTAATCGGTATGTATGGATAAAGTTATAGAATTGATAAAATTAAATTACGGCCTATTGCCCAGGTTAGTTAAGATAATTGACGGGGGCTATTTAGGTAATAATTATTTTCTCACAAGCGGAAAAGGCAACTTTTTTCTTAAGGGATATTGTTATCAAGACATTAGTAAAGTAGAGGAAATACAGAAGATTGAGTTTTTTTTGGCTGATGGTGGTATCCCCGTGATATTACCCATAAAAAATAATCAAGGATTATATATTTTTACAGTCGAAGGAATTCATTATTCCTTGTTCCCTTATATTGAAGGGCGCATTGTCCATCGCGACGATCTCACTCAAAAGGTATTTGAATCGGCTGGAAAAATGTTGGCGCGTATTCATTTACTGAGTAAAAATGGTATTCCTGATTTTGTAACTGAAATAATAAGTCCATATAATAAAAGTATATTTTCAGAAGAATTACAACTTATCGAAAAGAAGTTAGAAGATAAGACTCAATTGGATAGCTTTGATCAATTAGCAAGAGAGGCAATTTATTTTAAGAAAAATGCTGTTGAAAGGAATAAAATTAAGTATCAAGATCTGAATTTACCTGATAGCCACCTTATCCACGGAGATTACCACGAAGCAAATTTATTCTTTGACGGAAACGAGAATGTAAGTCATGTCTTTGATTTGGAAAAAGCCAAACGTGCGCCGCGGGTTTATGATATTATTCGTGCGATGGATTCCATGTGTTTTTTTACTCATTTTGAAAACCATAATTTTGAAAATGCTAAAAGTTTTATTCAGGCGTATGGCTCAATATATCCGCTTGATCAAGTTGAATTTGAAACAGGCATAAAGTACTATTATCTTAAAAAAATACACTCGCTTTTGATTGAGAAAGAACATTATCTTAAACATAATAACCGACTAAATGATTTTTTAAAAAGCGATTTAGTTTCATTATCTTATTATTCATCAAATTTAGAAAATTATACCAAACGTCTGATGGAATTTTTGAGAACCTAAATATATTATTAAATGTATAGTATGATTTTAAATGAAGACAAAATCATAATCGAAATTGATACCATTATTATAGGAGGTGGTATTTCAGCCATCTTTGTTGGTTTGGAATTTATTAACAAGGGTTTTAATGATTTCGTGATTTTAGAGAAAGAAGATAGACCGGGCGGCTTATGTCGCTCTTTTCAGTTTGGAGAATTATATTACGATTTGGGCGCTCATGCTTTGCATAAACAAGCTATATTGTCGTCTGACAAACTAAGGGAAACTATTAATCCAAATAAACTATATTGTCAGAAGAGAAAAGCTAAAGTATTTATCTTTGATAAATTGATTCCGCACCCTTTTCAATTGCATATTTTTTACGCCCCAATGAATATCAAGCTCAAATGTTTTTATGGTTATTTAGTCAAGAAGAATATAATGCCAGGTAACCTTAAAGAGTGGTTATTATCTAAATTTGGCAAACAGGTTTGTGAATATTTTCTATTTCCCTATAATGAAAAAGCGTGGCGAACCGATTTAAGTAATATATCTTTGAATTGGATCAACCGAGTATCGGCCGGTAATTCAAAATTTATAAAAGGATTATTTTTTAAAGGTGATAAAAATTATAGTTCAAACGAATTTGTTTGTTATCCGTCAAACGGTGGCTTTGAAAATTTATTTTCAGACGGCATAAAAAAATTATCCAGTTTTATTAAGATTAATGAAGAGGTGATTGGAGTTGATTTGGAAAATAAATTAGTACAGGTTAAGAATGGGGTCGTATATCATTACGATAAATTAATTTCAACGGTGCCAATAGATATTTTGGTAACAAGACTAATCGAGACCAAGGATAATGAAATTATCAAATTGGTAAGTGGGCTGGAAAAAGTTTCCACATGTATCGTCACTTTTTTGACGACAAAGCAATCGACTGATTTACAAAGAGTTTATGTTCCTGAGAAAAAGTATCTGAGTCAAAGAATTACCATTAATTCCAATTCGAGCGGATTTTTTAAGGAAAAGAGCGAGTCATTATTCTCTTTAGAAATTTCTTACAAAAAAAGAAATGATTTACCTGCCGAAGATATTATTATCGACGACTGTAAAAAATTGCTCAAAGATGTCGGTTTGGTAAAATCTAATAATGACATTAAGAATTTTAAAATAGAGTTTTTCGAGTATATGTATCCCACACAGACCGTTCGACTGGACAATATAATTTTGCAGACAAAATCATATTTGCAGAAATACGATTGTTATACAATTGGTCGATTTGGATCATGGAATTATGCCAATATTGATGGTATACTGGATGAAGGAATTGAATTAATTGATAAATATTTTTAAAATTATGACAATAAATACTGATGCAAAAAAAATTGAGGAGCTTCTGACACGCGGAGTCGAAGAGGTAATTGAAAAAGATATCTTAAAAAATAAACTGAGGACCGGAAGGCAATTGAGAGTGAAATTAGGTATTGACCCCACAAGTCCAAACATTCATATCGGCAGATCAATCCCTCTGCTTAAATTGCGAGATTTTCAGGAGTTGGGGCATAAAGTAGTTTTTATAATTGGTGATTTTACCGGAGTGATTGGCGATACATCCGACAAAGACAGTGAACGGCCGATGCTAAGTGAGAGACAGGTTAATGAAAATATGAAAAGTTACATTGAGCAGGCCAAGAAAATCATTGATATAGAAAAGTGCGAAGTTCACTATAATAGTGAATGGTTAAAAAAATTGGATTATCATGAAATTGGCAGGCAAGCGGACGTATTTTCCTTAAATGAATTTATTTCAAGAGAAAATATTAGAAAGAGGCTGGATTCTGGTAAAACCATATCGTTGAGAGAGTTACTGTACCCATTAATGCAGGGTTATGATTCCGTAGCAATAAAAGCGGATGTAGAAATTGGCGGGACAGACCAAAGATTTAATTTATTGGCTGGCAGAGAATTGCAAAGACACTATAAACAAGAACCCCAGGATATTATTACTAATCCTCTAATTGAAGGACTAGATGGTAGGAAAATGAGTTCTAGCTGGGGTAATACTATCAACTTATTTGATTCAGCTAATGATATATATGGTAAAGTCATGTCTTTGCAAGACGAACTAATTGTAAAATATTTTGTTTTAACAACCAGAGTGGATTTGGCTGAAATTAATAAGTTGGATAATGAAATGCGATCAGGTAAAAATCCCAGAGATTTGAAAATGAGGTTGGCTTTTGAGATCGTTAAATTTTATCATTCAGCAGACCAAGCCAAAGAAGCTGAAAAATATTTTATTAATACTTTCAGCAAAAAAGAAATTCCGGATAATATTCCTTCGTTAAAGCCAAGCCAATATGATATCGTGACTGTTCTCTTGGAATCTAAAATTTCACCGACAAAGTCCGAAGCCAGACGGGTTATTGAACAAGGTGGAGTTAAGGTTAATAGTACGGTTGTTGATGATTTAAAAAAGATAGTAGAAGTAGGGGACGTTATTCAGAAAGGTAAAAGATTTTTTGTAAAAATTGCTTAATTAATCAACTAATTAAATAACATGAGACTAAAATTTAAATTGGATAAATATTTTTTGAATCCACAAAATGATAACTGCGATGAGCTTTTTAAACAGATATCCATTTTAGACAAAGCGATTCAGAAATTAAAAAAAGTAAATCAATCTAGGATTCCCGGAATAGTATCTAAAAAGTACGAAAGTTATTTAAAAAAATCTTTCATACCGCAAAATGAACAAAATCCAGCGAAAGTAATGGCCGAATTATCGGAGCTCTTTAAGGGCGCAGTTAGATGGCATCATCCTGGCACGATGATCAACGTAACACCGCCACCGTTAATTTCGACAGTAGCGGCTTCGACAATGACGATGCTATATAATCCTAATCTGGCAATTGATGTTTCTTGTGGCGGTCTAAGCGTCTCTGAATTAGAGGTGACTAAACATATGGCGACATTAGTAAACTGGGATTGGCACAAAGCTTTTGGCGTCTTTACCTTTGGTGGTAAGGGAACCAATTTATATGCCGTTAAGGTAGCTTTAAATCGGTACCGTTCTGATTTTAAAGAGAAAGGACTGCAGGGCAAAGTCGCAATAACCTCAACCGAGCAGGGCCATCCTTGTCATATTGAAGTATGCGATTGGCTTGGCTTAGGCAGATCCAATTGCCTTAGATTGCCTCTAGATTCCACGGGAAGAATTGACTCAAAACAGGCTGAAAAAATAACCTCATCTTTTATTGAAGAAGGAGGCGCTATTCCATGCATGATAGTCAACGGTGGAACCACGCTGCATAATACCGTTGATCCGATTAAGAAAATGGTGCAATTAAGAGATCGGTTGGTTAAGAAGTATAAATTAAAATATAAGCCTCATGTTCACGTTGATTCAGTTTTGGGTTGGGCTTGGCTTTTCTTTAAAGATTATGATTTTAAAAGTAATCCAGAGAAATTAAATAAAATAGCAATCAAGAAATTAGAGAACATGTATAAGCGGTTGTCAGAAATTGAATTTGCCGATTCTTTTGGAGTGGATTTTCATAAAACCGGTTTTTGTCCTTATCTATCAAGTGTGTTTATCGCAAAAGATAAAAAATGGATTGATAATCTTGGTGTGTCCCCACAACCATCATTGGCTGAATTGCAATTTGGTAATTATTCGCCCTTTACTTATACCTTAGAATCATCCAGACCTTTAACTGGGTCGGTATCGGCTTTAGTCGCTTTAAGATCGCTGGGCATGCGAGGTTTCAGAAAAATTATTTCCGATTTGGTGAGTAGTACGGAAATAATCAAAAGACGATTTAATGAGATGAAGGGGTTTTGCGTGGCAAATCCCGAAGATGAAAATTTCGTTACCCTGTTTATGGTGTTGCCGCCAGATATTGATAGTAGCTATAAAGAAGCTTTAAATGCTGGTCGCGCTGTTGCCATTAGAGTTGCCGAGTATAATTATAAATTTTATTTATTTTTAATGGAGAAACAAATTATTGGCGGCAGTTCTTTGGCCATTGACTACATTAGCGGCTACGAAAAATCGAAGTCAGACATCAAACTGGGAGTGTTGAAAATGTATCCAGTTTCACCATATTTTGATACCAAATATGTCGACCAGTTATCAAAGGAATTAGTTAAGTATAAAAAGGAATTTGAAAAAGTAGCCGATAAATTTAAACCCAAGGCCTGTCCTCACGTGCCAAAAAATTTAGTCCTAAGATAAGTTAAAATATTATCATCTGTCCTAAAAAAATTGAGCCCCTTTTTCGTAGTTTGCAACTGACAGAAAAGGGGCCCGAGGTTTCATTGCTCGACAACATTGATCGCGAAGAATTTGAGCTTACCAACTCGCAGCTTACACGTTTCCGTGATTGATGCAGAGGAGGCGAGAATTGATTCTCCGGAGTCCGATATCAACCGAACCGCGTTCTGATCGAAGAGTCGGCGCAACTCCCCTTTGCTTTTGAAATGACCAGAGTTAACGAGTAAGTCAAGTAAGTTTTGGCCGCTACTGGCCGTTAGGGGAATGCAGTCCGCGTCCGTGACGATCCGTTTGGAGAACTTCCGCTCAAAGTTCTCTCGTTCCTGGAGACCCGCTGCGAGGTCTTTGGCTTCGAGCGCAACCAGGAACGTCGCCAATTGCTTTTTCGCTTCCATCGGATCAGAGTCGATTAGCTGTTTGAGCGCCTCGACCTCACGTTCGTGGACATCGGCGAAACTGCAGAAGTACTGGAAGATGAGCTGGTCGGGGATTGACATGATTTTGCCGAACTTGTCTTCCAAACTGGCGTTGACGGGTACGGTGTTGCCGAAACTCTTGCTCATCTTACGGCCTGCTCCGTCCGTGCCTTCGAGCAACGGGACCATCAGTGCAACTTCTTCCTCTATTCCTTTTTCCTGCATGATCTTGCGACATTGCTGGAAGTTGAGAAGCTGATCGATGCCTCCGATCTCGACGTCGGTTGACAGTTGGACTGAATCAATTCCCATCAACACGCCGTAGCACACTTCCGCCAGAGAAACACCCTGTTCGTTTCTCATCCTCTTGCGGAAGTCTTCCCTCTGCATCGCCTCGGTCAGGTTGATCCGTTGAAACACTGCGAATACATCTCGCAGCGTCATGGGGTTTAACCACTCCGAGTTGCGGTGAAGATGGAGCCGTGACAGGTCAATGTACCTGCCGATCTGGTCCTGGTAGGTTCGCATGTTTTCGACGATTTGTTCATTGGTGAGCGGTACCCGACCCGTATCTCGTTCGGTCGGATCACCAATGATCGCGGTGAAGTCACCAATGATAAAATCAATGTGGTGACCCGCCTTAGCGAATTGGTTGAGGAGCATAATCGGCACGATATGACCCAGGTGGATGTTTGAAGCGGTTGGGTCAATGCCAAACTTCACTCGCAGCTTTCTGCCTGCTTCCAGGAGACGCTGCAGCTTGCCCGCGGTAATGATTTCCTGACACTTGGGGTACAGGAAACCGACTAGCTCGCTGGCATTCATTCCTTCCCACGACTCGCTGATGCGTGGGAAAAACTGCTGGTCGAACCTAGTTTTGGTATTCATGGTTCCTGTTCCCTTCTGTGACTGTTGTTGAATGTTCAAAGCTACCCAATGTAGCATTGTATTGTATATCAAATTATGATATTTGTCAAGGAGTTTTTTGCTTATTATAGGTATAAATTTTTTTAATTACCATTGACAAAAATGGCTTTATTGTTCTAAAGTTAATCAGATCAGTCGATTCGTAAATGGCTGGTTACAATGTTTTCATGCTCCTTACAACTGGAGTAAGGTGAAATTATAGAGCTATATGAGTCAAACACCAAGGAGAAAACAGCGATGAACACTCTGCAAATAAAAGCAGTGGCATATAAGAGCAAGTATTATTACCAGGGACTCGATTACCTTGCAAGGAATCACCCGGATAATTCTCATTTGCTCTCGTGCTACGAAGGAACCAGTTTCAGGGATTTGGCTAGGCACGTGACGTTCGACAAAACCGGCAAAGTTCTGAAGTTGAACGGATATCTGGCAAGACCGCGCCGATTCGTTTTGATTGCGGCTGATGAAAGAATCGCTGGTGTCATGGTTACAATTTCTTTGCCCGAGTTTTACAAAGAGATTGACTATGAAGACTACGCCGTGATCGACACCCAGACCATTTCTGGATATGAAAGATTTTTGGATCATCTGTCTTTCGGCGGACGGGCGGAAATCGTGACCTTTGATGCAAATCAGGTCAAGTCGGTGAAATCAAGATTTCCCATCAGGGGAATTCACCACTGGACTGTTTTTGCTTCTCAAGGAAAAACTTCGACTCGTTCTGTCAACGCTGTCTTGATGGACAGAGGTGATCTGAAAATCGCTAGAGAGTTGGCACAACAAGTGCCGGAAGAATCGTCGCCGTTTCGTTTGTTGATGTTTCAACTCAGAGGGTTGCCGTACAGAAACTACGCCTTTAGCTACAACGGCAGACCAGCGGTTTTTGTGGGTATTTGCCCTTACAGTCGGGGAGTCTACCAGGTCAATTACTTCATAAGACTTTCCGGCAGTACCGCTTTCTCGCTCGCTGCTTTAGAGTCCATAAGTAGATTAGTCAAAACCGAAAGGTGCAGATTAATCTGGCGATTGAGAAAGAAAGAAGTATTGAAGAACAAAGTTCTGATTGCGAGATCGAGCTTTGGGAAGTTGACCGATGAACAGCATTTGCATTTGAAATAGCCTTTGTTCCACACTGACTAGACGGTGTAGTTGGAATAAGGTAAATTTGAATGCATCACAAGCCCAACACCAAGGAGGAATAGCGATGAAAGGTCGTATAACGTTGATTAGTCCGAACACGCCAGGTTCGTACCGTTCCGCGAAAATCAATGATGAAAACCTCGCCCTTGGTTATTTGGCAGCCGTGCTTGATATGCATGGTTATGAGGTAGAAATTGTTGATGCGCGGATGAGTCAGCTCTCCCCAGAACTAGCAGCAGAGCAGATTCAGAGATTTCAGCCCTTCTTTCTCGGTATTTCTACGATTTCCGAGGAGTCAGTGCCGTGGATTGAGGCATTGTGGGCGTTGCTCGGTTCGCCGAGCTATCTGAAACACGTCTGCATGGGTGGCTATTATCCATCCCTGCAACCGGAGACAGTGTTGCACCGATTGCCTTTCGTTGACTCGGTCGCCAGAGGAGAAGGCGAAATTACTGTCGTGGAGTTGACTGAAAAAGTTAGGCTCGGCGAATGTTGGGATAATGTCATGGGGATTGCCAGAAGATTAGCTGACGGATCCGTCGCAATGAATCCGCGTCAGGCCGTCATCGCCAATCTTGATTCCTTGCCTTTCCCGAAACGTTATGCCAACAGCAACGGCACGGAGATCGTCATCGAGGGGGCCCGAGGATGTTTTGGCCGGTGTTCTTTTTGTGCCGTAGGTCCCCACTTCGAAGCGGGTTGCAAACTCGCCTGGAGGGGTCGTTCACCAGAGCACATCATTGCGGAGATAATCGAGCTTCGTCAATTGTTCCCCGGTAATTTCCGATACCGCTTCATTGACCCTGACTTTTTCGGATCAGCATCTCGAGTTCACTCGGATAGGATTGAAAGAATTGCTACCCTCGTCCGCGAGAAAGTCCCTGGGATTGAGCTCTACGTTGAAGCGCGAGTAACCGACATTTGCCGAAAAGACATCTTGGAGTCCTTGAAACAAGCTGGGCTTAAAGAGGTCTATCTCGGCATTGAATCGGGTAGCAATAAGATCCTTGCCCTTATGGGTAAGTGCGCTTCGGCGGCTGATGCAATCAGGGCGACGAGCCTTCTCGAGGCAGTGGGGATTAACTATCAGTATGGTCATATGATGGTTACTCCTTGGACCGAATACCAAGACGTGCTCGACAGTCTAGCTCTTCTGCGAGTAATTGGCAGAGTGCAATTTGATAAGTTGTTTAACGAGCTCTATTTGATTCCCGGGACCAAACTCGTGGATCAAGTAGGGAGCGAACATCAACTTGTCAGAGAGGAGGGCACAGGGTACTACTTCTACGAGGCCAATCAGTTGGTCAGAAACATCCGCGCCATTGGCGTTGCCTTTGAAACAGTATACAAATCGTTCTCTGAAAGCCTTTGGTATTTATACAAAGACGTTCAGCGGCACGAGCAGTGTAATGTTAAAGGGGCGACAGCCATTCAACGCGAGTTAAGCGGTTGGTTCATTGCCGCCTTCGAGTTTTGTTTAGAGAGAAGCAAGGATAAACCACTTAGCACTTCGCAAGTGCACGGCATCGTGGAAGAAGCGATCGCTCGCTTCCAAGCAGTCTTTGAGACAATCCGGGAAAAGTTGGATCAGGACATCACCTTCCCCAGAATGATTTAGTCAGGCCTCTTTGTTATTTCACGATAACGAGAGGCTTTTTTTCATAAATTCATAACATGCTATAATAATTCAGTATAGTCAAATGAGACACGCCCCTTTTTGTGTCCCACTTCGAAAAACCTCAATTTTATTGGCTAATGTGATAAAATATCGTTAAAATGTGACACTTCAAAAAACCCTTTAATAGTGTTGCATTTGTCTCATTTTTCCTTTTTATACTGTTGCATTCATCTCATTTACCCCGACCTATGTGGCTCAAATCCCGTTATGGTAAAATAGCTAAATAACCCTTATAATACCTTATATACTTTGGCACCCAACAATAGTGGCCTGGACAGATTTTGGTCTTTACTAGGGCTCAACATTGTCAATTCCCTTATAGGCTACTTTTTCCTAGTCATGGTCATCAAACCCCTGGTAGAGATAGCCGCTCTCAACACCAATTTGCCTTATTACTTTTTGATCACGGTGGTCATATTTTTCCTGCTCATACCCATAGTAATAGCCATCTCTTTTGCTACCCGCTATGGCGTAGGCTACGTCATGATTTATAAACAACCATTCAAAACAGCTTTTAATAACGGCTGGGAATTATTCAGGATAAATTGGCTGATCACTGTCGAGAGCGCTCTAGCCATCATGCTAACCACTATATTATATTTCATTATTATGTTTGCGGTGGTGGCCATAGTCTTTGCCCCATTCTTGATACTAGCCTATATGCTGGCCGTGAACCTCACCATGTTCCAAGTCTTCATAGTCTTGGGCGCTATCATATCTATAATACTCCTGCTCTTGGGCACTGCTTTTTATGGCGCTTACTACAATCTCCTTTGGTCATACATTTTCTTGCGTCTGACCAGTCGCACGCCCAGCTACAGCAAAATACATCGTCTAGCTCACAAACATCTGCCCTCACTGGCGCGCTAGAAAATATCATTATTCTAAGCTTTACCCTGCACTTTACTGGTGCAGGGTAAATTGACTTTATCTAGCGTCCTAAGTATAATTAGTGAAGAAACGCAAATAAAATATATGACTGATGCACCAAAAATAAATCCCTTCCCAGAAGAAACCAGCCAAAAACTTTCCAATAAGTTGACTGCTTTGCAACTCAAAGAAAAAGAAAAAGAAGTGGAGGTCAAGGCCAATCAAATGAACCTGCCCTATATAAACTTGGATAAATTTCCTATCTCACAAGAGGCTCTCAAAGTAATACCGCAGGATCAAGCTGATAGTTTGCAGACTATCTGCTTTTTATACACTGGAGAAGAAATGCGTTTGGGCTCCCTCAACCCCCAAAATCCTCAAGTTGCCAATTTAGCCAAAGAGTTGATTGACACTTACCATGTCCGACTAAAAGTGTATCTAATCTCGGAAAATAGCTTCCAGTATGCCTTTCAAATTTATGACAAAATACCAACTATTATCCAAATTGAAGGTGTCAATATATCCGAGGAAGACTTAAATAAATTTGATGACAAGCTGACTGATTTCAGCTCTTTGAAAACCTTGATCAAGGAAACTAGTTTGACTGAAACTATCAACCTAATCATTGCTGCTGGCTTAAAATTTGCTGCCTCTGATGTGCACATCGAAGCTGAAGAGCAAGATGTCAAAGTCAGACTGAGAATCGATGGCGTCCTCCACGACGTAGTCAGTCTAGATAAGGACTCTTGGAACAAAGTAAACTCCCGCATAAAACTACTAGCCGGACTCAAACTAAACTTGGGCAATAGGCCACAAGATGGCCGCTTTACAATCTCTCTGACTAAAGACAAGGTCGATGTTCGTGTCTCTATCATACCTTCAGTTTATGGCGAAAGTATAGTTTTGCGTCTTTTGCGGGCTTCTAGTGTCGGCCTAAAATTTGAAGACTTGGGCCTGCGTGGTAAAGCCTTTAATGATCTGGCCAACCAAATGCGCAAACCCAATGGCATGATCCTAGCTACCGGTCCGACTGGTTCTGGTAAAACTACTACCCTCTATGCCATTTTGAATAAGCTCAACCGCCCAGAGAATAAAATCATCACCCTTGAAGATCCCATTGAATACAAGCTCCCTGGCATAGTCCAGAGTCAGGTGGAAAACAAGTCAGTTGATGATAGCCGCGCAGAGTCAAACTCGGAAAAAACTAGCCACTATACTTTTGCCAAAGGCCTACGAGCCATCCTGCGCCAAGATCCGGATATTGTCATGGTTGGCGAAATCCGCGACTTGGAAACGGCAGATACGGCAATCAACGCCGCTCTGACTGGTCACTTGATGCTATCCAGCATGCATACTAATTCAGCCGCCGCTACCATACCCCGCATATTGGCTATGGGCGTGCAATCATTTTTATTGGCCCCAGCCCTCAATGCTATTATTGGTCAACGCTTGGTGAGGCGCCTCTGTGCCCATTGTAAAGTAGAAGATGATACTATTGATAATGCCAAAATGACAGACATCCTCAACTCCCTCAAGTCTATCAGTCCTGAATCCGGCCACGCCGTTGATCTGAATAATTTAAAATTTTATAAAGCAGTTGGCTGCAGTGAATGCCACAACCTCGGTTATCGTGGCCGAATCGGCATCTATGAAATTTTCACCATGTCACCGGCTATAGAAAAAAAGATACTGGCCGGCAATGTCTCTGAATATGAAATAGAGAATCTAGCTATATCAGGCGGCATGATCACTATGCTGCAGGATGGTTTACTTAAAGCCCTGGACGGCATCACCTCAGTTGACGAGGTTTGGACTAAAGTTAGAGATTAAATAAAAAAACAGTCCGACAAATTATATGGAGGGCTGTTTTTTGTTATTCAACTTATCTGGATGCGACGCTGATCATTGGCAATATGATCCAAACTAACACGAATAGCATTGGCTGGCAAATTTTTTATACGATCAGCCCATTCGATTACTACCAAATTTTCTGGATCAGATAAATAGTCGCCCAGACCAATGTCATGCAAATCCTCCTGGCCTTCTAGACGATAGCAATCAACGTGGATAAAACGTTTTATTTTTTTGTATTTTAAATTATATACCTTCAACAAAACAAAAGTTGGGCTATTGATGTTATCTTTTAAGCCCAGGGCTTTGGCCAGACCCCTGACCAGGACCGTTTTGCCGGCGCCCAGATTTCCAGACAAGGCGATCACTTCACCACCCCGCAGGTCTTTGGCTAGCTGAGCGGCAATTGATTCAGTCTCCTTAACACTCTTTGATATGTATTCAATCATGTCTATAAATTTATTATAGTTTATTTTTTACTTAATTGCCAATTAGCATCCGGCTCCAAAAAAAATAACTTTTGACCCCCCAAGCCTTTGCTAGAATGGCTGGCTAGGCGGTAATAAGCGGCCGCGGCTATCATGGCGGCGTTATCACCGGTCAAAGATTTTAGCGGCGCAAAAAAAGGCGTATCTATCTCACGGGCCGCATCAGCCAGACTGACTTGTAATCTCACATTAGCCGCTACCCCGCCAGCTAGCATTATTGACTTGGCCCGATACTTTTTGGCAGCCCCAATAGTTTTTTTGACCAAAACTTCGACAATCGCCTGCTCAAAACTGGCGCAGATATCAGCCACGTCTAACTGGCTAATATGCTTTTTCTTTTCTAAAATATACAGCACTGCCGTCTTTAGGCCAGATAAACTAAAATCAAAATCCTGGGTGTTTATCATCGGTCTGGGCAAAAGAAACTTATCTGCTTGGCCACTTATAGCCCAGTGGCTGACCACTGGCCCTCCGGGATAACCGAGCGACAAAAGTTTAGCCACTTTATCAAAAGCTTCACCCACAGCATCATCTAAGGTCTGACCCAAAAGTTGATATTGACCGTGGCCGCGCATCAAAACCAATTCAGTGTGCCCACCGGAAACGACCAAAACAATGGCTGGCAAATATTTTTCTGTATTATCTACCAAATCTTGATGCGTCAACCAATTGGAATATATGTGCCCCTCCAAATGGTTGATAGCTAGCAACGGTTTTTGAGCAGCATAGGCCAAGGTTTTAGCTGTAGCCACTCCTAGCAGCAGAGAAGTAATCAAACCCGGCCCAACTGTCACCGCTAAATAATCAATATTTTTCAATTTATCTTTCCCTACAGCCTCATTAAGCAAGGGGATGATTGTCTGCAGATGCTTACGGGCAGCCACTTCGGGGATGACACCGCCATATTTTTTGTGAATATTTACCTGAGAATAGATGAGGTTTTTTTCCAAAACTAATCTTGAGTCGCTACCACGCAAAATGGCAATGGCTGTTTCATCACAAGAGCTTTCAATGGCTAATATTCTGGTCATTTTTCTATTATAGCAGATTTATTAATTTACTGAAAAAAATGCTAGCTGTCAAGAAAATATAGTATACCACCAAGCCTTGACATTATTGTGTCATGTGTCAAAATAATCACGTTTTCTGTTCGTTTACAGCTCAAGGGACCAATCAAAACCCGAGGGGAGGTGAGGAGATGAAGCGAAAAAACGCCGCATCTAAAAGTCCCCGGATCATAGAAGCTGATGATTTTGTCTCGCCCTTGGCTTCGTGCGTAGCCAGCCGGCTAAAAAGGGAGGCAGGCGACTGGGTACATGAGATACTCATCTTGCCGGCAGAAAATATAGGGCGACATGGATCCGCACACCTTTGTTTCACAGCTAGTGCTGATCGAGCCTATGTGTGCGCCTACCAGCCACTATACGGGCAATACCAAGCTATGGTTATCAATCCTCGTTTCGGCGTGACTGCCTCTATTTTTTTACCAAAATGTAGTAGAATAATAATATGCCCAGAAGAAAATTACAAAAAATAAAGGAATTGCACGATTTGTCTAATGTAGCCGAGATGCAAGACCTTAATTTAAAAAACAAATTGGCCGATTTTTTAAAAAATAAAAAACCGCTCACTTTAGAATTGGGTTGTGGTAAAGGAGAATATACTTTAGCACTGGCCAAAGAAAACCAAACAGAAAATTTTATTGGTATTGATATCCAGGGAGAAAGACTATGGCACGGCGCCAAAATAGCTCAAGAGCAAAAATTAAATAATGTCTTTTTTTTTGCGCTTGCCCATAGAAAATATAAATCAATTCTTCGCGCCCACCAGCATAAGTACAATTTGGTTGACTTTCCCCGATCCCCAGCCGCGCCAAGGTGATGCCAACAAGCGCTTGACTGGCCCTGATTTTTTGGCTAAATATAAAAAAATACTGGCTACCGGCGGCCAGCTAAACCTTAAAACCGATGATCAAACTTTCTTTGCATACTCCCTTGACTCCATCGCCTTTAGCGGCGGAATAATCCTGCAGAAAAAAATAATCGACCCCCTAAATGAGGCCGATCAACGGCTATTAATCAGCACCTTTTATGAGCAACTGCACCTTCGGGCTGGAAAAAATATCTACTATCTACAAGCTAAATTTATCTGACCACCAATCCCTATTTAAGCGCCTGAGCTGTCAAATATTCTACCGGCGCATAATTATCAACCAAAAGTGTATACTGGCTTAAAGCAAGCCCATCCAAATCTACCAAATGCTCGGACAAACTGCGGATTATTGGGTCGGCGCTATTTTTTATATCGGGATCAGTAAAATCTATTTTTTGCTCGCCATTTATTCCTAAAACAATAATATTCTGCACGTTAGGAAAATCCGGCGATTTTACGGCAAAAACATAAGTGTTGGAAAAGACTGATTGAAAGGTGCGCAGCTCTGATAAAATGAAAGAATTTTTTGACATGCTTAAATCGCCGATAAAATTACCCATAAAAATCCCGTTTTTGCTGAGACGCTGCTTGGCCAACTCAAAAAATTCTTTAGTGGTCAGGTGAGCTGGTATCGAATACAGGGAAAGAAAAGCATCGCCAAAAATGACATCATATTGGCTATCGCTTTTGGCTAAAAAGCGCCTGCCATCCTCCACATAATTGTTTAAACGATCGTCTTTTGACAAATTAAAATATTTGTAAGCCAAATCAAGCAGGGCTGGCTCAATTTCAACCACATCAACTCGGCTGGCTTTTGGATTTGATAAGAATACTTTTGGCAAAGTATAGCCGGCCCCACCGATCACCAAAAAATCTTTAGCCAAAGGATTGAGCAGATGATACAGGACATAATACTTACTATAATCAAAGGCCAAATCATGAATATCGTCTTGACTATCCAAAAAAATACCGCTGGACAGATTCCTGTCCTGCAAAAAAAAGCGGGTTGGCCGATTATTATACTGGCCATCAAGTATGACTATCCTGTCATAAACGCCGTCGTGGCTATAAACGACCTTAGTGCTGGGTTGGAAAACATTCAACAAAAAATAGGTGGCCGCGCCAACCAATAAAACTGCCAAAACAAAAATTAATTTTAATTTAAATTTGTTTGTGGAAAATAATATCGGAATTAAGCTCAATAAAACCAAAATTGAACCGACAATGATAATAATTTTATCTACGCCCAAGCGCGGTATTAAAACAAAACCGGTCAACAGACTACCGACAATGCTCCCACAGGTTGACCAAAAAAAAGCTTGGCCAGACAGCGAGCCGACACCCACCTCTGGATGCAAAACCTGCTGCAATTTGATGGCATAGGGCGATAGGGTGCCCAAGAGTAAGCTGGGCACAAAAAACATAATCAAAGAATTAACTAACGGACCCCACATAATCGACATCTGGTATCCTATTAAAGGCAAGAGTAATTTGATAAAAACTTGCAGCAGCCAAATGAACAAGGCGCCCAATAAAATAATGCCAAAAAACCAGATAAAGTCTGGATGGCGATCGGCTAATTTTCCACCCCAATAATAACCCAAGCTTAGGGCCAACAAGATAACTCCCATCACGCTAGAAGCAGAAAAAATAGTATTGCCATAATAAGGGGACAAAATCCTTAATGCCAAAACTTCCACCACCAAAACTGCCGCACCGGTCACAAAAACCGTAAAAAGCAAACCAGCTTTTTTACTAAACATAAATTTTTGCTATTTAATGATTACTAAAAAATTATAACATTTTTAGTAAATTAAAAATAGCATTATAATGAATCATGAGGGTAGTAATACCTCAATATTGACAAGATAGATAAAATATTGTATACTTATATATTACATAATAAATATGGCTAAAAAAGTAACATTTTACTTAATTATTGCTACCCTAATGATCGGCTTATTGCCTACCTCTAGCCGGGCTTTGATTATTATAACTAACACCCAAGTTAGTAATTTTAAAAATGGCACAGCTGAAATGACCTGGACCACAGATAACCCGACCAAGGGCACTGCCTATTATGGTTTAGCTGCCAACCAGCTAGATAGCTGGCTCAGCTATGGCCCTTATAGCTACCAACACAGCCTAATTTTGACCGGCCTGACCAAGGACAAAACTTATTACTATAAAATAATTGTTGAAGGACAAGATGGATCGCAAACCGAAACCTATGTCCAAACTTTTTCCACCAAGGGCATGACAGATACAGTTGCCCCGAATTTTGTGCAAATCAAATTGTTGCAGGCTACCGGCAATGCCGTAGCCCTATATTGGAGAACCGACGAGAAGAGTCGAGCTACCATAAATTATCGGCCGGATAATACTGAAATCAGTAAAAGCACCAGCTATGGTAACTATGACTTGGAGCACGTCCTGTTTATTTATGACCTGACACCAAGAAAAAATTATTTAGCGCAAATCATTGCTCAGGATTCAACTGGAAATAAAAACACTGATTCTGTTTATTTTTATACTAGCGATGGCATCCGTGATGCCTCTAACTTTACAATAAGTGATATCCAGCCGGCCAGCTTTGATCCTAGTATGATCTTTTCTGATACAGCGATCATCAGCTGGGAAACCAGCATTGCTGTTCGCAGCAGTCTTACTTATGGCACCAGAAGCGGCGCTTATGGCAAAACTCTGACCGCCAGTGACATACCTAACACCGAACACAAGGTGATTATCGCTGGCCTAAACCCAAATACCACTTATTTTTATAAAATAAAAACTTGGGGCGGCATCTATAATAGAAATGTGGACAGCTCCGAACGTAGTTTTACTACCATACCGGTCCAATCAACGGTGGTGCCGGCTCAAACAAGCAACAACCAATCTAATTCTTTGGTTGATTCCTATAAGGACAGTGATAATGACGGCTATCCTGATAGCCAAGAAATAAAGAACAGCTATAACCCCTATGGTTATGGCCGCACCCTGACTACTGTCGCCAACAATATAAAAAAAGCTAACACTCCGGAAAACAAACAAGACCAGCGGCTCAAAAAAATTGTCCAACAGACTTTGGGTAAAACAAAAATTAATTCTCGCCTCTGGCTGGCCCTTATCAATGCCGCTACCTACGGCGGCTATTCAGACCAAGCTATTATCCAGGCTATAAAGCATAAGGGTAAAACTGTACACGCTACCATTTCAGCTGAAAACTGGCAAAATAGCAGCGATTATCAAAACTATATTAATAGGTAAAAATAAAACCAGCCCCACACCATACGGTGCAGGGCTGGTTTTTTAAACTATCACAGAAGCTTAGGCTCTCTGTACTTTGACAGCGGCTGGACCTTTTGGAGTATCGGTCAATTCAAAGGTAACCATGTCACCTTCATTGATCTCATCAAAAGTCACACCCACTAATTCAGAAGCGTGAAAAAACAGATCCTTGGCTTCGCCTTCGCGACTGATAAAACCAAAGTTTTTACCAATCACTTTCTTTGCGATTTTTCCTTGCATGTTTTTTGAAATAAAGTGAATTAAGATATAGTAATTTCGAAATTCGACTTTATTTCTAAACTTACTATACTTGTGAACATATATTGTAAATGTCCACAAAACAGTATGGCATAAATCTAGAAAAAAGTCAACCAAACACCAAAAAAATTATTATAAGGCGTTCTGGCTTGGTGACCCCACGGGGAATCGAACCCCGATTGCCAGGATGAAAACCTGGTGTCCTAACCATTAGACGATAGGGCCATAAAAGTAAAATAACGCCGATATCATACCTAAAAATAAGATTTATGTCAATCGTACTAGCTATTCTACTGTCACAGACTTGGCTAAATTCCTAGGTTTATCAACGTCTAGGCCCTTGGCATTGGCTATATAGTATGATAGTAGTTGCAAGGGGATAATATTTACAATGGGTGATAAAAACTCACTGACTGTGGGCACAATAATAGTGTAGTCAGCTACTTTATAAACATCCTCCTGACCGCTATTTACCACAGCAATGATCTGCCCACCCCTAGCTTTAACTTCTTGCATGTTGCTCAAAATCTTGGGCGACAATATATTTTTTGTAGCTATAAAGACCACGGGCATGTTTTTATCGACCAAAGCAATTGGACCATGCTTGATCTCAGCGGCCGGATACCCTTCAGCATGGATATAAGAAATTTCTTTTAGCTTCAAGGCACCCTCTAAGGCTACTGGAAAATTTAAGCCCCGACCCAAATACAAAAAATTATTTCTATCTTTAAAGGTATCGGCGATTTTTTTAACTATTTGATCGGTAGCCAAAGCCTGCCTTATCAACTCCGGCAAAGTATTTATTTCAAATAATAAATCTTTGTCTATTGCCCAGCCTTTTTGTTGCCTAATATATAAAGCTAAAAGCAATAAAGAGGTCACTTGGGCCGTAAAAGCCTTAGTACTGGCCACGCCAATCTCTGGGCCAATGTGCAAATAAATGCCGGACTTAACTTCGCGAGTGATAGTAGAGCCGACCACATTGACTATGCCCAAAGTTTTGGCCAGTTTTTCTTTAGCTAGCCTCACGGCAGCCAAAGTATCGGCTGTCTCCCCAGATTGAGATATGGCAATCAACAAATCATCTGACCCGATGATGGGTTTGCGATAGCGAAATTCAGAAGCATAATCAACCTCAACCGGAATATTTAATAAAGACTCAAAATAATGCTTACCCACTAGGCCAGCGTGCCAGCTGGTGCCACAGGCGGTGATAATTATCCGCTTTATTTGTTCGGCAGCAAAATCAACGGATAATTTGATTTGCCCATCTTTGATGCGACCGCGCAAAGTGTTATTCAATGCCTCGGGCTGCTCAAAAATTTCTTTGAGCATAAAATGCTCATAGCCTTTCTTTTCCAGTTCAGCCACTGACCACTTGATATCATCAATTTGTTTATCTATTTTTTCACCATCCAAATTCTTTATCACATAGCCGTCTTTATATAGAACAGCCATTTCATTATCTTGCAAATAAATCACTCTCTGAGTATATGATAAAATAGCTGGGATATCAGAGGCCACAAACATCTCGCCTTCACCCACGCCGATCACCAACGGCGAACCGCGCCTAGCTACCACGATTTTGTTTTCCCCTCGATGAATTACGGCCAAACCAAATGCGCCGTCAACTAGCTCCAAGGCCTGACGCACAGCCAACTCCACATCCCCCTGATAAAATTTTTCTATCAAGTGAGCAAAAATTTCTGAATCAGTTTCTGATATTATAGTATGCCCTTCATTGACCAATAAATCCTTAAGAGCGGGATAATTTTCTATAATACCGTTATGAACTATGGCAATATCGCCACGGCAATCAAGATGCGGATGAGCATTGGCCTCATTGGGCTCACCATGGGTAGCCCAACGGGTGTGGGCAATGTCCACTAAACCAGATAGATTATTTGACTCAAGTCGCTTGGCCAATCGGGCTATTTTGCCGACCTCTTTGATAACTTGTAAACTATCATTTTGCAAAACACAAATACCGGCACTATCATAGCCTCGGTATTCTAATTTTTCTAAGCCCGTAAGCAATACGCTCACTAGCGGCCTCTGGCCTATATAACCGACAATCCCGCACATAAAAATGCCATTATTTGTTCTTCTTTCTATTGTAGGCTTTAAAAATAAAACTGGCAAATAAAATCTAAGGGTAGCGATTTAAACCGATTTCTGTTATAATATAAAAGTAATACAAAAATATGCCCGACATCAACCCGACGGTTGCTAAAATTTTAAATCAAGGCAAACCAGTCAGCTCCGGCCGCAGCGAATTATTGGACGCCGGCCAAATTTTAAGAGAGATCGTCAAGCTCAAAGTGGGCGACATGGTCGGAGACTTGGGCGCTGGCGGCGGCTTATTTTTATTAGAAGCGGCCCGCTTGGTCGGCGACCAGGGGCAAGTATATGCTGTCGATGTTGTCAAAAATATTTTATCGGAAATAGAATCAAAGGCAAGACTCAATGGCCTCAACAATATCAAAACTATTTGGAGCAATCTAGAAATTGTCGGCGCTACTAAAATAAATGAGGGCACCCTGGATGCCAACATCCTGGTCAATGTGCTCTTCCAATCTCAAAAACACTATGAAATTCTAGCTGAAGCCACCAGACTACTAAAACCAGGCGGCAAACTATTGATAGTTGATTGGGCTAATAACGATCTGGGTGTTGGCCCACCAAATAACAGAATTGTCGACCAAAATCAAGTCAAAAATCTAGCTCAACAACTTGACCTAGTTTTAGCGCAAGAATTCAAGGCCGGCAAATATCATTTCGGTCTCCTATTTGCTAAAAAATAAATTTATAATGTCCCTGGTTTCCAATGGAAACAAATAAAAAAATATTTTATCCTTTGTTTATCCTAGAAATTCCTCTTATCGGAGTCATTTCTCTTATGATAGCATTGTTTATTGGTGATATAGTAGGATCTGGAGAAATTATTATTTATATCGCTACCCTGATATTCACTGTTGTTTTTAGTTTTATATTATTTAAAATAGGTAAGAAATCAAAATTAGCCTTCTATCTTTTATCTATATTAATCAGCGCCCTTGCCGTATTGGTTCTAAATTTCATTTTCTCGCCATTATATAGCTAGCCCTCTTTACTGAGCAACAAAACAGTCAAATGATTTATCTCTGCCCACACCCCTAAAAAGGCGGAGTTGACTTTATGTTTAAAATTATTTACCATATACTCGTTAAAGAAAACTTATGGATTTAACTAAATTAACACATTGGTCATATTTATTTCAGATTTATACTTATGAGCAGCTCTCTTGGCCTACTTTGATTGGCTTATTGGTCATTTTCGTAGGATCTATAGTATTAGCTATATACTCCCACAAAAAAGTCAAAAACAGCTCAGGCGTCATGAAAGTAGTCTGGCAAAAACTGACTGCCTGGGGCTGGTCAACTGGCTTGGTCGGCCTATTACTGGTATCTTTTAGGGCTGCCACGGCTATGTATTTGAGCGCTAGGCTTTGGCTGTTATTATGGTTATTGATAATATTGGTTTGGCTTGGCTATATATTATTTTACCGCCTATCCATCGTCCCCAAAAAACAAGCTGAGCGGGAAAAAAATATTGAATACAATAAATGGCTACCTAAGCCAAAAAAATAATTTGTTATAAAAAATTAAAAAACGGGCAAAATTTTAAGCCTGTTTTTTATGCACAAAAATAATAAACAAATAATCGGCCGCCTGGGTGAACAGTTGGCGGAAAAATATTATCAAACTTTAGGTTTTAAATTAATCGCTAAAAATTTTTACACCCGCTATGGCGAACTTGATTTGGTCTTTAAAAAAAGACGGCGAATCTTGCTGGTAGAAGTAAAAACTCGGACCAATCAAAATTTTGGTTGGCCAGAAGAAGTTATCAATCCAGCTAAAATAGAAAGGATGCTGCGAGCTTATGCAATTTTAAGAAATCAACTAGCCCTTGACCCAGACCCAGAGATAGAAATCTGCGCTATTGTGATCAAAGGCAGACAAGCTGCCCTAAGGCGCTACCCGCTGGTTTAAATTTTGACCCTTGACGAAAGCTGGAAAAAAAAGTATACTACCATTGTTGTAAGCTAGTTTATATTTAAACTAGCTTATTTTTATTCCCTTTTGCCTAAATCGCCAAGATTTACCATGGGATAATACAAAATATTTCATCAATTAAAAACAAACAAGATGTCTAGCAACAACAATCTGTCGGCCGCCATCAAACAAATTTGTCAAGAAAAAAATTTGTCTATGGAAGCTGTTATTGGTGCCATCGAAGCGGCTCTGGCAGCTGCTTATCGCAAAGAATTTGGCACACCCAATCAAAACGTCAAAGTTGTTTTCAATGCCGATAATGGCCAAACAGCTGTTTTTGATGTAAAAACCGTCGTAGAGGATGTTGACCTCGAGGCCCAAGAAAAAGCTTGGGAGGAGCAGCACTTGCGCAAAGAGGCTGGTGAAGAAATACCCGAGGATGAACAAATTAAAAAATTTAATCCCCGCACCGAAATCATGCTATCGGAAGCCAAAAATGTCAATCCTGACCATAAAATCGGCGATGTGATTGAAACTAAATTAACCGTGCCTGATGAATATGGACGCATGGCCGCTCAAACCGCTAAGCAGGTCATTATTCAGCGCCTGCGTGAAGCTGAACGCGATCATATCTTCAATGAATATCAAGACAAGGAAGGCCAACTAGTCTTAGGCACTATCCAGCGACGCGAAGGTCGCCGCTACATTGTCGATCTTGGGCAGGCCAGCGGCATATTAGCGCCCGAGGAGCAAATCAGAAACGAAAGTTATAATATCGGCTCTCGCCTCAACTTTTACATTTTACAGGTGCGCATGGGCAGTAAAGGGCCGGAAATTATTCTGTCCCGCACCCATCCTGATATAGTCAAGGAATTATTCGCTACCGAAGTGCCAGAAATTGCAGCCGGCACCGTAGAAATCAAGGCTATTGCCCGCGAAGCTGGCGCGCGCTCTAAAATCGCCGTCTTTACAACAGAAGAAAATATCGACCCAGTCGGCTCCTGCGTGGGCCAACGCGGTTCACGCGTACAAACTGTCATCAGTGAACTAGGTGGAGAAAAAATCGATATTATCCAGTGGAATGCCGATTCCAAGGTATTTATTGCCAATGCCTTAAGCCCGGCTAGCATCAGCCAAATTATTATCAACGAAGAAGCCAAAACTGCTACCGTCAAAGTCAATGAAGACCAGCTATCCTTGGCTATTGGCCGCAGTGGCCAAAACGCTAGATTGGCCGCTAAACTGACTGGCTGGAAAATCGATATCGTATCCAATCAAGCTGCCCCGGAAAGCAAGACTGACGAGCCGATTGAAACCCCGGTAGAAAACAAAACTGAACCGGAAAATACAGTGGCTGAAGAAATTGAAAAACCAGCTAAAAAAGAAAAAACTGAAAAAAAGACAAAAGCAAAAACCAAAAAAACAAGCAAAACATCTAAATAATTAAACATTAAACTAATAATTAAAACTATGGTTAGTATAAAACTTTTAGCGATTTTGGCCTCCTTGTTATCACTAATTTTTGGGGCCTGGATGATTAAAAAAATCCTGAAATTACCAAAAGGTAATGACAAAATGCAGGCTATTGCCCAAGCCATTCAAGCTGGCGCCAAGGCTTATCTAACCCGACAATACAAAACTATTGCTTATTTGGCAGTTGTATTATTTTTGCTCCTGGGGTTTGCTATTGATTGGAGCACGGCTCTAGCCTTTATCATTGGAGCTGCCTTATCAGCCGCTGCAGGCATCATCGGCATGAATGTATCAGTCAGAACCAATGTACGCACTACTGAAGCTGCCAGGAGCGGTTTATCGGCTGCTCTAAGAGTAGCCGTCTTAGGCGGTTCAATCACTGGTATGTTGGTAGTCGGTCTGGCTCTTTTGGGCGTAGCTGGCCTTTATGCTTTACCATTTATTACTGTCAAAAATTTAGTTGGCTTGGGTTTTGGTGGCAGCTTAATCTCGGTATTTGCCCGCTTGGGCGGCGGCATATTCACCAAGGCAGCCGATGTCGGCGCTGACTTGGTAGGTAAAGTAGAGGCTGGTATTCCGGAAGATGACCCGCGCAACCCAGCTGTGATTGCTGATAATGTCGGCGATAATGTCGGCGATTGTTCTGGTATGGCTGCTGATTTATTTGAGACTTATGCTGTCACACTGGTGGCTGCCATGCTTTTAGGCTCTCTAACTTTCAATAATGTCAGCAATGCTGTCCTGTATCCTCTGGCCTTGGGCGGCATGGCTATCATCACTTCTCTGGTTGGTTTATTTTTTATTAAATTAAATAAAGGTCATTCTCTAGAAGAAGTAGAAAAAAAGGGGCTCATCATGAAGGCTTTATACAAAGGTCTGATCGCTGCCGGATTACTGACCATAGTGGCTTTCTACTTCATTACTAAATACATGATGTCCGATCTTATCAGCTATCGTTTTACTGATATTTATTATGCCAGCTTAGTTGGTCTAGTGGTCGCTGGCCTGATTGTCTGGATTACTGAATATTATACCTCTACCAAATATAATCCGGTAAAATCAATTGCCAAAGCATCTGAGACCGGACACGGCACCAATGTCATCCAAGGACTAGCTATCAGCATGAAGGCCACTGCTTGGCCGGTGCTAGTCATTGTGGCGGGTATTATTGCCGCCTATTATTTCGCCGACCTCTATGGCATCGCCATCGCAGCTATGAGCATGCTTTCTTTAACCGGTATTATCGTCACTATTGATGCTTATGGTCCGATCACCGATAATGCCGGCGGCATCGCTGAAATGTCTGGCTTACCAGAAGATGTGCGTAATGTTACTGATCCTTTGGATGCGGTTGGCAATACCACCAAAGCTGTCACTAAAGGCTATGCCATTGCTTCTGCTGGTTTAGCGGCCCTAGTATTGTTTTCTGCTTATACCCAAGAGCTTGATGCCTCCAATAAGGGCGTAATTTTTGCCCTAGACAATCCTTATGTATTGGTCGGTTTATTCATCGGCGGTTTATTGCCTTATATCTTCGGAGCGCTCTCCATGGAAGCGGTTGGCAAAACTGCCGGCTATATAGTACAGGAAGTTCGCCGCCAATTTAGAGACAAACCGGGCATTATGTCTGGCCAAGAAAAACCAGATTATGGCACGGCGGTAGACATTGTCACCAAAGGCGCTCTCAAACAAATGATTATTCCTGCTTTAATACCGGTTCTAGTACCGATAATCATCATGTTGATTTTTGGCAGTCGTGGGTTTACGGTCTTAGGCGGTGCTTTGGTGGGCAGCATCATCACTGGCCTATTTATTGCCATTTCTATGACCTCGGGTGGCGGTGCCTGGGATAATGCCAAAAAATATATTGAAAAAGGCAATTATGGCGGCAAGGGATCTGATGCTCACAAAGCCGCTGTCACCGGCGATACTGTCGGCGACCCCTACAAAGATACTGCTGGGCCGGCCATCAACCCGATGATAAAAATATTAAATGTCGTTGCCCTACTATTGATTGCCATGATGTTATAAAGATTCAAAAAACTGCCCCGCACCGTACGGTGCGGGGCTTTATTTTTATTTATAAAATTATGGTACTAATTCGCTCCAAACACAATTATCAATTTCTTGATTGCAAGTATACCTTACCTCACGGGTAGCATTGGTGGTGCTGGCACTGGCTTCAATATTTGAATTGCATTGTGCATCCTCGCCACACCCCTCTGGCCAAGGTGTGATAATCAGACTTGGATTATCAAAATAAAAACGAAAGCCGGACTCCACAGTGTGCCGCTCAGCAAAATAAAGTTCAACTATATTATTACTACCGGCGGCTAAATATATAGTGCCGGTTTTAGTAAAAGCAGCATGCGTACCACTATTATTCACTACCACGATGCCATTCAAAAGCACCCAGGAATCGTCATCAGAGGCTAGACTATAGCTATAATTGCCTGCCTGTGGAGCTGTCACTCTAGCGCGCCAATGAATACCAAAAAAATAATCATGAGCCAAACCTTCTTTATTTTCCCATTGCGTCCCATCATAAGGAAACCACATGCTCACCGGAAACAAAAGATTGGCATCTATTTGCTCGTGCGTCTTATAAGTATTATCGTACCAATCATGTTCTGTCGGGGTTGGCGTCGGCCCAGGATAAGGATTAACCTCCATGTCGGGGTGCTTCTGAGCGCCAACACCTAAATAATTAAAATATTCGCCCCACCAACCACTGCCGGGCACAAATTGACATTCTGGTGGCGGATCACAGGCTCCCGGAATTTCTACAAACTGACTGATGGTCGACACGCCGCCCACTATCAAATTGGGGAAAATAAAATTATTCGGCTCCCTTCTTAATTGTATCAGGGCTTCGCCCACGCCCGATTCAGCAGCATAAAAACTTTGCAGAGCAGAAGCAAATGATTGCAAGCTAGCTCGGCTATTAATGGTAATAGCCAGCACCGATAATACAATGGAAAGCACGACCGCTGACACAACAATAGAGGCAATCAAAGCAGCTGAACCATTTTGGCTATAATAATTAAATTTAAAATCGGATTTTTTCATCTATCTAATACTCAAAAATGTATTAAAACTTTTTTGGGCAAAACTCTTGGGATCACTGGGATCACCAGCCGCAATAGTAAAACTAATAAGCACTCCCTGATTTTCTTCACCCCGATTATCGGCCAGTGGCACCAGACTAAAGTCACTCACCCTGACATTTTTAGTATTGAGCGACAGGGGCGTAGCTGTACTTTGGTCCGGAAAACCACTGCCCGTATCTTCGGTTTGGCGGAAAAAAAGATTATTTGACTCAAGAGCTAGATTAAATCTATAGCTGGGTAGGTTATAAAAATAAACATTGGCCGGATCACCGCCCCCATCCGATATAATATCCACATTATGAACTTTGTTTAGAACAAAATTCATAATATATCTGGCATTGCTATCAACTGCATCTGAAACTTGAAATTTTTTGCGGGCATAAAATATATTCATCACTAAGCTGACTATCATGATGAGCAACATGCAAGTGATAAATAAATAGGCTAACAATTCTACTAGCGTAAAACCATTCGCTCTATTGATTTTTGGTAAAAAATCGTATTTCATGGATAAATCGAATAACTTATAGTTACATCCTCTAGGATGGGCACCTGTAATTCTGAACTGGTATCCAAATAAAGACGATAGCGCAAATAACGCTGATTGAGATGACTTTGATAGTTAATGTATTCCTGGGACGCATTAGTATAATAAGTATTACTGCTGCCATCAGGTCCCAAGAAATTCCACGGACCAGCTTGATTTTGGCTGGTGGCTATTTGAAACTTTATATTTGTGCCCAGTGGCTCAAGTCCAGACCAACGAATCCAGTTGTAGGCTACGGTGCTAGTGCCAGTATCAAAAGTGGATGATTCTAGCATGCCGGCCGAGGCATATTGGCAATCAGTATCTTCCGTGGAAATAATGGCAAACTCCCCCAAATCACCAGTAGTAGCCGCATAAATAACTGCGCAATTAGCTGACATGCCCAAAATTGATCCAAACAAATCAAATCCGGAAACCTTATTAATGGTGGACGGGAAGCTAATATCTATCACTCTTAGTTCTTCTGTGCTAATTGCTGTGCCAAGAAGCGCATATGGACCGACTATGCCAAAGGCGTTGATGTCGGCACCCACCTCGTATTGACCGATTAATTCTGGGCTAATTGGGTCCTCAATGTTAAATATAAAAAACTCTGGGCCGCTATAATTGACCTTGGTTGAAACATAGGCTCTGGTGCCACGAACATTTACATCGGTTGCCCTTAGCGAACCCGATAGATCATATTGGCCGGCCAAAAACATATTAGCCGGATTAGTAATGTCAACAATCTGCAATTCTTTGCTAGAATCCTCTGTGGCTACATAGACATAATTACCGGAAACAAATAACTCATTGCCAGTGGCGCTTACACTTAAGGTATGTGAATATTGAGTCGGGTTAGATGGATTAGTGATATTGAAAGCATACAAGGTGCTACCCTGAATAATATAAGCTTGAGTATTATTAACCACAATGTCTCTAGCGTCGCTACTGCCAGATAAATTACGAGTAACTTCTACATGCAGATTGTGCGGATCAGCCACATCTATCACCTGAAATTCTGCACCATCAGATCGGGTAGAAACATAAGCAAAATTACCCTGAACCATTACAGCCGTTACACCGGTACCAATATTCAAAGATCCCAGAGGTTGAGGATCGCGAATATCGCTGATATTTAAAACATAAAACTCACTGCCCGAACTATTATTTTCAGTCACCACATAAGCTATGCCGTCTGTCTCATAAACATCATTGTCATCAGAACTGCCCGGAGTATTGTAAAAAGCAGTAGTAGTAGCATTGTTCCAATTCAAAAAACCTGCGATTAAAGTTGATACGCCAGGTATAGTAACATCAATACCAGCATTTTTTGAATAAAACTTGGTATCATCTGACCAATCAACTTGACCTGTACCACCCACCCAATTCTCTTGAGACCAGCGGCTGGCCTGAAAACGATAAACGTAGGTTTCCAGCTGTTCTTGCCGCTGCCTGCCAGTGCGGCTCAACCAGGAAATGGTGACGGTAATTTTTTTAGTGTCAGGGTCAATATTTTGGCTACCTCCCATCAGACCATAAACATTGCCATTCTCAACATCGGTCCGATAGACATCAGATACTGTGACTACTCGGGAAAATCTATTATCTAAGAGTGGTTCATTGGCCGCCAAAGCCCAGGTGCCATCTTGCTGGACTAGGCCATGGTCACCAATAACCAAATTTTCCCAAGAAATTAACTTACTAGCCTCTATGCCTTCAACAGCATAAAATAGGGCCTGCGTCCGCTCTTCATTGAGACGACGGATAGAACTATTAAATGAGCTAATGTTAAAAATAGCTACAATAATCACACCCACAAAAGAAATGGCCACTAATAACTCTACTAAAGAAAATCCGGCTGATTTATTTCTAAACATATTAATTTACTTGTCCATCAGCTGTCACCATAATGGTTTTTATTGGGGCATCCTCAAACTGTGGCGACAACTCTATGGCACCGACATTTGGTGTTTCGCCAGTAAATTTCGTAAACACTACATCTGGTCCATGGCCCCCTGCCCCATCAGATATGGCTGTGTTCAAATTTATTATTCTGGCGCCAATGATATTTTTGGTCTGATTAGCGGGGTTATCCATATCATAAAAGCTTCCTGGAAAAACAACATAAGTACTAGTTGCCAAATGTATTCCCCAATTTGTCCCACCGGCAGCTGCTACGGCTTTACTTTGAGCCAGTCTCAAACTGCTTTTCAATTCATCAACCGCATTTAGAGTCTGCACCTCTCTCTGCCAAAGCCGGTATGAAGTCAAAGACATAGAGGCCAAAAGAGCAACAACAAAAAATGTTATCATCAGCTCTAAAATAGTAAATCCTTTTTTGTTAAACATCCTAAAAAATAACTAAAACTCTACTGGGCAAAACTTTGGGTTAATTCATACATTGGAGCAATCACCGACAGGGCAATAAAGCCAACTGCTACTCCGACTGTCACTAGTAATATTGGCTCAATGATCGAAGACAGGTTAGTCAAAACATTGCTCACTCGCTCTTCATAGTATTCGGAAATTTTCTTGAGAATATTTTCCAGCTCACCAGTATCCTCGCCCACATGGGATAGCTGTACAGTCAAAGAAGTAAATAATTGTGGCCGATCGGCCATAGAAGCTGCCAAAGATTTACCCTTTTCCAGCTCTTTGGCCATTATCAAAATCTCTTGCCTATATTTCAAATTGGGCACAGTTTTGGCAACTATTTCCAAGGAGCGAACTATGGACAAACCTGAGGCCAAAAGGGCATTTAAATTGCTGGCAAAACGAGATAGGTTTAGCTCCCTGACTAGATTACCAACAAAGGGAAATCTTAATATTATGGTCGCAGACCAAAGTCTTACTGCTCGCAGACGAAATACCAAACTAATAATCAGGATCAGCCCCAAAGCACCAGATAAAACATACCAGCCATATGTTTGTATGGCCCAGGTCAAAAATTGAACAGCCAGCAGAATGGCGGGTAATTTTACTTCCGCTTCATTGAAGGTGTCTATCAATTGAGGAAAGACAAAAAATGCCAAAAATACCGAAATGCCTACCATAGCCACTACTACCACACTCGGATAAATCAAGGCGCTAATAACTTTGCTGCGCATCTTTTTTTGTGAAGACAAAATGTCAGCCAAGTGCGCCAATGATTCAGCCAAAGCGCCGGTATTTTCACCCACCTCAACCGCTGATACTATCATATCAGAAAAGCTCTTGGGATATTGCTTCATGCCGTCCGATAGGCTCTGGCCATTTTCTATCATCTCATATAAGTGTTCCAGGATCTTTCGGAAATATTGATTCTTAATTTCTTTGGTCAAGGTAAGTAGGGCTGGGGCTAGCGCCAAACCAGCCTTAATCATGGTAGACAGGTTATCCAAAAAAACCATTTGATCGGTCATAGTGACCCGACCAAAAAGTAAAATTTTTGACCTAGATTTAGTAGTCTTTTTCAAAGGCTTTTTGCCCGGCCTGGTGATAGCTGCCGGTTTATTGACTGGAGTACCAAGCTTTGATTTGACGACATTAAATTTGCTAGTATCATCAATTTTTCGATGCTTAGTGTCCAAATATTCCATATTTACCCTGTTAAATAAATTTATTTATCTTTGTTTATTATACTAAATTTTTACAACTACTCGCGCTTAATGCGCAAAACCTCTTCTATGGTAGTGATGCCCAACAGGGCTTTTTGCAAGCCATCTTCAAAAATAGTCACCATACCGTAGTCCATAGCGGCCTTGGCAATCTCTGCGGATGAAGCATTGCGAATAATGCACTTTTGCACAGCCTCTGTATTCTGTAATATTTCCATCACGGCCACACGCTTGGCATAGCCGGTATTATGGCAACGAGCGCAACCCTTGCCTCGATAAAAAGTAAGTTCCGCAAAAGACTTTACATTGTCCTTGACGACACCTAGGGTTTTGAATCTAGCCAGCATGTCGACTAAATTTATTTCCTTGCTTAGGCTCTCAATTTCTTCTTTTTTTAGCTTAAAACTATAAATACAGTCCTGACAGATGCGGCGCACCAAACGCTGAGCAATCACTACGTTCAGGGTAGAGGCCACCAAAAAAGGCTCTACATCCATGTCCAGCAAGCGTGGTGGAGCGCCTGAAGCATTGTTGGTATGCAAAGTGGAAAGAACCAAGTGACCAGTCAAGCCTGCCCGCACAGCGATTTGAGCAGTTTCATTATCGCGAATTTCTCCAATCATGATAATATCTGGATCCTGGCGAAGCAATGAACGCAAACCGTTGGCAAAGGTATAACCAGCCTGTGTGTTGACCTGGGTCTGATTGACGCGATGAACGCCATATTCTATCGGATCCTCAATAGTGCAAATATTCACATCCTCGGTATTCAAAATATTTAAAACAGCGTACAGAGTGGTGGTTTTACCAGAGCCAGTTGGTCCGACCACTAAAATCATACCATAAGGCTTTTCTATCTGTTTTTCCATGATCTTAGCATTTTTTTCGGAAAAACCAATATCTTGTAAGTTTAAATTTTGAGCCTCATCTGTCAATAAACGCATCACTACCTTTTCTCCATAAAAAGCTGGAATTACCGAGACGCGAACCGATTCTTCTTCATTGGCAATCTTAAAAGAAAAACGACCGTCTTGCGGTATGCGATGTTCGTCAATGCGCAAATTGGATAATATTTTGACACGCGCCACAATAGCATCATGTAAAGATGCCGGCAGCTCAACCTCGTCATGTAAATCACCATCAACCCTAAATCTCACTACCACCGCATCGGGCAAAGCCTCAATATGGATATCTGATGCCTGCTCAAACATAGCATACTCTAAAATGGCATCGACAATTTTTATGATTGGCACATCAACTTCTTCGTGGCCACCATGGTTGCCATCACTGGCTACGCTATTGATAATATTATTGAGCTCTTCCTTGATATCGCGCTGATAAAGCCGAAAGGCAAAGGCAAAATTGCGCTGGCTAGTCATAAAGACCTTAATAGATTTATTGAGAGACGACTGAACCGCTTCTACATTTTGCTTATTGCGCGGATCAACAAAGGCAATTTTTATTGCATCATTATCAGCGGCAAAAGGTATGGCCTGGGCCGCCTCGGCCACTTTGGCATCCAGCTGAGCAATTGCCTCGGGATCAATGCGACGCTTGCGTAAATTTACATAAGGTATTTTTATGGCATCACCAATAATTTCATATAAATAACGCTCATTAAAAAACCCGCGCTCAATTAAAACTTCGTCAATGCCTCGACGGCGACGTTGTGAATTCTTTTCTGCCTCTTGCCAATCAGTTTCTTTGATAACACCTGATTTAAGCAATATGGCCTTTAGTTCTTCTTGGCTAATTGGTAATGTTGAAGCCATATACATCTAAACGCTATCCACAACAGTGGAAAATTTCTTTAATTATAACATTTTTTGGCCAAAAACCAAAATGAAAATCAAGGCTCCGATAATTGACTAAAATCCCCTTTTCCGTTATACTTTGGAACGTTATAAAAATCAATTTTTATTATTTCTAAAAACAGATATCATGCAAATAACTAAAAATGATTTGGGCAAAAACCAAACAGAACTCACTATCGAAGTGTCAGTTGCTGAAATTAAACCACACCTCACCAAGGCGGCCAATCAATTATCCCAAAAGACAAAAATTCCGGGTTTTAGACCTGGCAAAGCGCCCTATGATTTGGTAAAAAGTCGTTTTGGGGAAATGGCCATACTCCAAGCGGCCCTCGATGATATCGTTAACCAAACATTCTTTCGGGCTGTCACCCAAGAAAAACTGATGACTGTCGGGCGACCGGAAATCAACATAGAAAAGCTGGCTCCAGAAAATCCTATCGTTTACAAGGCCAAAGTATCTTTGCTGCCAAATGTGGTTTTGGGTGATTGGAAAAAATTGAATATCAAGAAAAAAGAAGCCAAGACCAGCAGCGAAGATATAGAAAAAACTCTAAAGCAACTCCAGGAACTCAATGTTAAAGAGACTAGGGCTGACCGCCAAGCTAAAAGCGGCGATAAACTAGAGGTAGATTTTGAAGCCAGTATTAATAAGGCGATAATTGAAGGCGGCAAAAGCTACAAATATCCGGTAGTCATCGGCGAGCAACGCATGATACCCGGTTTTGAAAATCAACTGATCGGTTTAAAGGCGGGTGAAGAAAAAGAGTTTGATCTAAAATTTCCGGAAAAGTACTTCCAAACACATGTGGCTGGTAAAAATGCTCACTTCAAAGTCAAGGTAATAAGTGTTTTTGATCGTGAACTCCCCAAACTAGATGATGCTTTTGCTAAAAATATCGGTTTTGATACTCTAATGGCCCTCAAAGAGCAACTAGAAAAAAATATCACTCAAGATAAAATCAGCAAAGAAAATCAGCGTGTAGAAAGTGAGGCCATTCAGGAAATTATCAAGCTAGCAACCATTAATGATATCCCGGAAATTCTAGTTGACAATGAAATTCACAAAATGATCCATGAGCTAGAAGACAGTGTGCGGCAACAAGGAATGGATATGGCCGGCTACCTAAAATCCATAAATAAAACTCACAAGGATTTTCATACTGATTTTCGCAAACCAGCCATAGAGAGAATAAAAGCTGCCTTGGTTTTAAGAAAAATTGCTAATGAGGAGAAAGTGAATGTATCTGTTGATGAGCTCAATGCCGAAATCACCAAGCAAGAACAAATGTATAAAGATCACCCAGAAGCTCTGGCCAATATCAATTCCCAACAATACAAAGATTATTTGACCAATGTGCTGCTCAATCAAAAAGTAATCAAGTTGATCACAGAAAAAATCATAAAATAAACCACACACAATAAACCCGCTCCGAGAATAGTCGAGGGGCGGCTTTTTTGATTTTTATTATTACCAATGTTAAGATACAAAAGTAAACCAAAAATATGAGCAATTCTTCCCCCTTAGCTGACCGCCTACGTCCCACCAAACTTAGCCAATTTTATGGCCAAGAACACATTTTGGGTTCTGGAAAAATTTTGACGCAAATGGTCAAAAACCAATCCTTGAGTTCTTTAATATTCTGGGGTCCGCCCGGCGTGGGCAAGACTACTCTGGCAAAAATTTTGAGCCATGAATTAAAATATAAATTTATAGCTACTAGCGCTGTGCTGATCGGTACACCAGAGATTAAAAAAATCGCCGAAGCAGCCAGGCAAGATGCTGACTTCCTAAAAACCAAAACCATTTTATTTTTAGATGAAATTCACAGATTCAACAAAGCCCAACAAGATGTGCTTTTGCCTTATGTAGAGCAAGGCATCCTGACTCTAATAGGTGCAACTACCGAGAATCCATCTTTTACTATAAACTCGGCCCTGCTTTCCCGCTGCCGGGTTTTAGTTTTAAAAAATTTAGCCAGAGCCGATCTCAAAAAAATACTAGACCAGGCTTTGGCTGATGAAAAAAATGGTCTTGGTAAAGACAAAATATCCCTTGACCCAGAAGCGGAAAAAATATTATTGGCTTTTGCTGGCGGCGATGCCCGCCGGTTGCTAACTGCTTTGGAAATTGCCAGCACTGGCCAAAAAAATTATCAGCTGCAAAGTCAGGATATCAGAGAAGCTATCCAGAGCTCCATCCTCTACTATGATAAAAATGGCGAAGAGCACTACAATATTATTTCTGCCCTGCACAAATGCCTACGCGATTCTGATCCGGATGCGGCTCTCTACTGGCTGGCTCGGATGCTGGAAGCTGGCGAGGACCCGCTCTATGTGGCCAGGCGTCTGATACGTTTTGCCAGCGAAGATGTGGGGCTAGCTGACCCCCAGGCTCTGATTTTGGCTGTGGCTGCCAAAGATGCTGTACATTTTATTGGTATGCCGGAAGGCAAGTTGGCTCTTGCCCAAATCGTCATTTACCTAGCCAAAGCTCCAAAATCAAACAAGCTATATACTGCTTACATAGAAGCTGGTCGCGATGCCAAAAGCACCAGCCACTATGGCGTGCCTTTGGTCTTACGCAATGCACCCACTAAACTAATGAAAGACTTAGGCTATGGCCAGGGCTACAAATATGCTCCAAATAGTTCCGAGGGTGAAATAAAAAAACAACAGCATTGGCCAGATGGTTTTAAACCAAAAAAATATTATTCTGAAAAATAGGCTACTTGTGTTATAATATTCTTATTATGCCCACTCTAGCTGTCATTTCTGACGTTCATGATAATTTAGCCAATCTGCAAAAGGCCTTGGATTATATTACTGATCATAAAATTGATTATTTGATTTGCCTGGGCGACCTGCAGAGCTTGGAGGCCTGGCAAATGCTGGATGCTCTAAGTATGCCTGCCTGGGGCGTGCATGGTAATGCCGACAGCTATGGCTGGCAACTAAAAGATTTAAAAAACATCAAAGTATTTGAAGAGTTTGGCGAAGTCACTTTAGCTGATAAAAATATAATTTTCTGCCATTACCCAGAAATTGTAAAAAAATTTATCATGGATAAAGTGGGTAAATATCAGCTGGCTCTTCATGGACACAGCCATAAGCCGTGGGAAGAAAATTATCATGGTACAAAAATATTAAACCCTGGTAACGTAGCCAATATACGCTATGCACCCAGTTTTGCTATAATTGACTTAGATACCCTGCAAGCTAAATTAATATTAATCAATGAAATAAAATGACCTATCAACTAGAATTAAGCAGCGCCAAAAAGGCCGCCCTAAAAGCCGGTAAATATCTGGCTAAAGAGTTTATAAAATTCCACCGTCAGCAAGCAGATCACAAAAGCCGCCATGAATTAGTGACTAAATGTGATAAACGGGCAGAAAAAATAATCCTGCAGACTTTGAAAAAACGCTTTCCTAAACTAAACTTTTTATCTGAAGAAAAAGGCGCCAATCACAAAAACCCAGAATATCTATGGATAATAGACCCTTTGGATGGCACTAATAATTTTGTTGTCCATAATCCACTTTTCAGCGTAGCCATTGCCCTAGCGCACGATAAACAAATTGTGATGAGCGTCATCTATGTGCCTATGCTCAAAGAATTATATTGGGCAACTAGTAGGGGCACCTATAAAAATGGACGGAAAATATCCGTCTCTCGCCACCACGATGTCAAGGAAATGTTTTTGACATATTGCCATGGCAAAAGTTTGGCCGATAATAAAAAAGCTTTTAAGCTATACGAATACTACCACTTGCATGCTCATGAGTGCCGACACTTTGGCAGCACATCGATAGAATTAGCCATGGTGGCTAGCGGCCAGACTGACAGCCTGGTAGTATCTGGACCAAATCTTTGGGATGTGGCGGCTGGCATCATGCTGGTCAAAAATGCTGGTGGCCATGTCACTGATTGGCAAGGCAGACCATGGCAACTGCATTCAAAATCTGTATTAGCTAGCAATAAGAAATTACAACCCCAAATACTCAGAGAGTTAAAAAAACTTAGAGTTGCTTAAAACCTAAAAATCTGCTAAATTACTGCGAGTTAATAAATAGGGTCACGTAACCAAGTGGTAAGGCATGGGTCTGTCCCTCGACCCCGCACAAATTTAAATATGGCCTGGTAGCCAAGTGGTAAGGCATGGGTCTGCAAAACCCTCATCCGGCGGTTCGATTCCGCCCCAGGCCTCCATAATTTTAATGACTCGGGATCCTCGCAACCAGATGGGCTCACTTCGTTCGTCTCATCGTTGCGGGACAAAACCCTTATTCACCGGTTCAATTCCGCCCGTGACCTCCATCGAGCTTAGCTCGATTTTTTTGATACAAAAAAACTGGGCTTGAATTGCCTTCAAACCCAGATATTGGTCTCGCTCATACACCAACCAATGTACTTCTAAGCTGATCAATGATCTCCAAAAATTCTTGCCCACGTATGCTAAAATTACGCTTAGCGTAATTTTTTGACACTCTCTCATCGGCCAAAAGCGTAGACAAAGAATTAATAGGGTCTTTCCTTTCTGGGCTACCGCACCATCTAACAGCAAAAAAACTATTAAACCCCCTAAAACGAGCCGAATTTTGTGCCAACCAACTAGCCGAGTGCCACCTGACATTGGCCAAAGTAGCTACCATGGGGTAGTCTGCCAAACGAACACCCCTTATGGTAAGGCCGGAAGAAACCACATCATCCAACACCACTATATTGGCTATTCCTATATAAAACCGCTCGGAATAAACAATTTTCCGACACTCCACAATCGGACCTTTATCGGACCAGTACCGCTTGGCATATATACTAATATTATGCCAACGATCAAGCCAGCCGTCCGGCAAATAACTTTTAACAATACTGGCGCCGTTGCCAGGCAAAACAAGCAGGGTGTCTTGAGGGGAAAACCTGCGCCAAGCTTCCCATCCCAACAAGTTCTTGGTCAAATCTTCCGCCCAAACCAGCTCCAAATCAAATGAACTAAAACTATTCTGCCATTTTCTAGATACACCCGGTACGTCGATGATGATGTGGTTAGCCATTTCTGACCTCCTTTTTCGAGAATTATTGTAAAGAACAAAAACACGATCTATATTAATGTCTCTTCGGCTATCTTTATAGCCAAATCAACAGCTTCTTTTGCGTTTAAAGTAACGTAACTTGGATAATCTTTGGGTAAGCTGTCAAATAAATTTCCTAAAATACTTTCACCAAAGTCTTTAATAAAAATGAGCGGCTTTCTATAACGATAGGCTATAGCTAGTTCTGCTATCGTACCTGCATCGCCAGGAAGAACTATAATAACATCTGCACTTAAAATGCCGGCAAATAAATAATCGCCAACATCCATGGGAGTACAAATCTCAACAGTCACAAAATCATTGCTTGTCAATCTGTTTCTGCCTGGTGTGCCAACTGTAATACCGCCATTCTCAAATGCTCCGCGACAGGCTGCCTCCATTACGCCGCTACATCCACCGGTAATCAAAATTGCCCCAGCTTGTGCTAGTTGCTTGCCCATGGCAAAAGACATATCTAACATGGTTTTGGCTGAATTATTTTTAGGTAAATTCTTTTTTTCTGGGCCAATAATGCCAATTTGTAATTTTCTTTTCTGCATATTATTTATTTACAAATTAAAAAACTCCCTCCATCGGGAGAGAGCTGCTTTTATTTCTAAAAATAGACCAAATCAAAGCAATCCTTTCCCGGGGGAGGGATTTCTGTGGTGAGAATTTAATTCCTGCCAAACAGAATTATAACCACCACGGCCATTTTTTAACCAAAAGGCGACTCGAGCTACTGTGGTAGTGCTAGTTTTCATTCTTTTAGCAATATCTCGGTAGGATAAACCTTTTTGTAAATAAGTCACAATCCGCCAACGATCGCGCATATCTTTGAGCTCTTGAATAGTGCATAAATCACGAAAAAATGCCTCACAGTCGGCTATGTTTTTGAGGCTTAAAACAGCTTTAAACAATTCATCGCTACGCTTATCAAATTTGAAATCGTTCATATGTCTGTATTAATGTATTAATACATTATCACAAAATAAAATGCTTGTCAAGTGCAAACAAAAAACCAGCGATTTTAGCTAGTTCGTACAAAGGTACCGGCAGTCTGACTTGCCACCGCGCAGCGGGGTCCCGCTTCGCGGGAAACCCAAATTTTGTGGTACCGGCGGTCGGACTTGAACCGACACACCCTTGCGGGTACAGGATTTTAAGTCCTGCGTGTCTACCAATTCCACCACGCCGGCAGGATTATAGGTAAAAAAATGGAGCGAGTGACCCCTCGACTCCGCTCGGGATCGATACTTATTTAAACGTCCTACTGCAATCATCACAGTCTTCGACATCCTGAGCTTGTCGAAGGATGGAGCGAGTGATCCATTCGGCTCACTCCGTTCGCTCAGGATCTTTTGTTGGCAATTAATGCCATCAATTTATTTTTATCTTCGACATCCTGAGCTTGTCGAAGGATGGAGCGAGTGATCCATTCGGCTCACTCCGTTCGCTCAGGATCTTTTGTTGGCAATTAATGCCATCAATTTATTTTTATCTTCGACATCCTGAGCTTGTCGAAGGATGGAGCGAGTGACCGGGCTCGAACCGGCGACCTTTTCCTTGGCAAGGAAACGTTCTAGCCAACTGAACTACACTCGCTCGATATAAAATTTATTTATAATGAATCAGGGCTATTAATGTATAAAACACAAGTATTATACAATAAAACCACAAAAAGTCAACCCTATTTACCCTTGTCTAAACCCCTATAAATGGTATGATAAAATAAAGAAATAAAAGCAAAATATGCCCGGCAAACAAAAAAAACTAGTAATAATTGACTCCAATGCCTTGCTCCACAGGGCCTGGCATGCCGTGCCGCCACTATCCACCAAAGATGGTCTAGTAGTCAATGCAGTATTTGGTTTTACCTCTTTACTCTTAAAAACAATATCTGAACTAAAACCTGATTATATCCTGGCAGCTTTTGATCTGGCAGGAAAAACTTTCCGCCACGAAGAATACGCTGATTATAAAGCGCAACGTATCAGGCAGGCTCAAGAATTTTATGATCAAATTCCTTTGGCCAAAGAAGTGCTGGCTGCTTTTCATATACCGGTGATCACTAAAGAGGGCTTTGAGGCTGATGATGTTATTGGCACTATCGCCAACACTGTTTACAAAAAATACCCAACTATCCAGACCATTATCGTCACTGGAGACTTGGATGCCTTGCAATTAGTCAATGACAAAATAAAAGTTTTAACTCTCAAGCGCGGCTTCAATGACACTATTGTTTATGATGTAGCAGCTATCAAAGAGCGCTATGGTTTGACACCAAAACAATTGATAGACTTCAAAGCTCTACAAGGAGATAGTTCGGACAATATCAAGGGTGTCAAAGGTATCGGCGAAAAGGGCGCGAGCGATTTAATCGGGGAGTTCGGCTCTTTGGATAATTTGTACAAAAAAATTGCACAAGCAAAAATCAAGGATAGAATCAAAGAATTATTGACTAAATATAGAGCCGAAGCCCTGGCTAGCCGTAAGCTAGTCAGCATTGTGACTGATCTTCCTCTGGCTTGGAAATTGACCGACGCCGAATGGCACCAATTTGACCCCGAGGATGTTTATCAAATTTTCCAAAAATTTGAATTTAACTCCCTACTCAAGAAGGTGCCCGGCACAAAAAAAGAGCACCAGATGTCTTGGGAGATATCCCAACCCAGCAAAAATCATAATTATCAAATTATCGATAGCCTGGCAGCTTGGAAAAAATTATTAGCCGAGCTAAAACAACAAAAAATATTTTCTCTAGATACCGAGACCAGCGGCCTGGATCTTTTCAACGATTATCTTTTGGGCATCTCTTTGTCTTGGCAAGATCAGTCTGCTTATTTTATAAATTTGAAAAATCAGGATTTAAAATCTTTGGTGCTAAAAAATTTACAGCCGATTCTAGAAAATCCAAACATCAAAAAAGTTGGCCACAACATAAAATTTGATTATAAAGTTTTGAAATTACTGGGCATAGAAATCAAAGGTTTGGAATTTGACACCATGATAGCTGCCTACTTGATAAACCCCAACCGGGGTTTGAGACTGGAGGAACTGGCCTTTGCTTATTTGGGCTACCGCAAGCTAAAATTAAGCGATTTACTGCCGAATCAAACGAAAAAAAAGGACATAGAGGTGGCTGGCATACCCTTGGAAAAACTGGGTTGGTATGCCTGTGAAGATGCCGATATTACTTGGCGGCTTTACCAAAAAATCCTACCTATTATCAAGGATAATAAAAATCTGGAATTACTAAAAAATATAGAGCTGCCTTTGGTGCCGGTTTTAGCGCAAATGGAACTCAATGGCATACTGCTAGACAAAGAGTTCCTGCACAAAATGCAAAAAGAATTTGCCAAAGATATTGAGGCTTTGAGTAAAAAAATATACCAACTGGCTGGCCAGGAATTCAATATCTCCTCGCCCTTGCAGCTAAAAAAAATCTTATTTGAAGATTTAAATATCAGCACTCAGGGCATCAAAAAAAATAAAACCGGCCTCTCGACCGCTGCCGCTGAACTCGATAAGATGATGACTGCCCATCCTATCATCCCCTTGATTTCTGAATACCGCGAGCTCACTAAACTACAATCAACCTACATCTCTGCTTTACCGGCCCTAGTAAACAAAAAAACCGGACGTCTACATACCAGTTTCAACCAGACTATCACCGCCACTGGCCGGCTATCATCATCAGACCCTAATCTGCAAAACATCCCCACCCGCACCAGCACTGGCCGCCAAATCAGGCAAGCTTTTGTCGCTCCAGCCGGCGCTGTACTTTTATCAGCTGACTACTCACAAATTGAATTGCGCCTAGCAGCTGCTTTATCCAGCGACCCCAAGATGCTATCCAGCTTCAAAAAGGGGGAAGATATCCATGCCCGCACAGCCGCTGAAATACATAAAATACCGCTAGACAAGGTGACAAAAGAAATTCGCCGTACTGCCAAAGAAGTAAATTTTGGCGTACTCTATGGTCTGGGCTCTTTGGGTTTATCACAACGCACTGGACTGACTCGCGCCGAAGCAAAAGAATTTATCAATAAATATTTTACCATCTACAAAAAAATAAAAGCTTATATTGACAACACCAAATCATTTGCCAATAAACATGGCTTTGCCCAGACAATTTTTGGCCGCAGACGGTATTTACCAGATATCCACTCTTCATTACCCATGCTCAAAAGCGCTGCCGAACGCATGGCTATCAATATGCCGCTTCAGGGCACAGCTGCTGATCTCATGAAAATGGCTATGATAAAAATCCAGGTCGGTCTTAATTATATTAGTCCCAAGGCTAAACTGGTATTACAGGTGCACGATGAACTAGTTTTAGAAGTACCAAAAACAGATCTTGATAAGGTAGTTAAATTTGTGGCTAAAACTATGGAAAATATTCATAAATTAGCTGTGCCCCTAATCACTGATGTGGAAATTGGTAAAAATTGGGGGGAACTCAAGCCGTATCCTATAAAATGAGCTGACTATGATTTTCTTTTTTTATGGACAAAATTCTTGGCTAGCCAAAGCAAAAATTGACGCTATAGTAAATAAATTTCGGAATGAAATAGACCCAGCTGGCCACAATATCGACCGCCTCGACGGCGAAACTATCAAGGCGGATGATTTTTTTCAGGCCATTTCAGTTACTGGTTTTCTGGCTAGCAAAAAACTGATTGTTGTTAAAAATATTTTAGCCAATAAAAAAATCACCAGCTGGCAGGACAGTCTGCTACAATTCCTAAAAAAACAAAAGGACAGCCGAGAAGAAAATTATATAATTTTCTGGGAAACCGAAAAGCCCGATGCTCGCGGCAAACTCTACAAAACCTTGAAGCAGTTTAAATATGTGGAGGAATTCAAAGAATTGTCCAATAATGAATTGAGCGTCTGGGTCAAAAAGCAAGCTGATAAAAATAATAAAAAAATTAGTCCCGGCACCATCAAACTTTTTCTGGCCTATACCGGAAATGACTTATGGGCTATTAATCAAGAACTAAATAAGTTATTCAGCTATTGCTTAGAAGAAATCACTGATCAGGACATAAAAAAGCTAACACCGGCTAAAATTGACGAGAATGTTTTCAACCTAGTTGACGCCCTGAGTAATCGCAATAAAGCTTTGGCCATGAAGCTGGTTGGTGATCAACTGCAAGCCGGCGCCAATGGGCAATACTTACTAAGCATGATTGTTCGTCAATACCGCTTGCTAATAAAGACCAAGTTGCTAGCCAAACAAATCAGTTATCCTGGAGCCCTGGCACAAGCCCTCAAAATACAGCCCTGGCTGGCGGAAAAAACTTTACGCCAAAGTCAGGGCTACACCTTGGAACAATTAAAAAATATCTACCACCAACTGCTAGAACTGGATGCTAAACTCAAAAGCACTGCCCTGGATGAACAATTGCTGTTTACCAAAATGATAGAACAATTATAAATCCAGCCCCAAATAACTTGTGGAGGCTGGATTTTTTAATACTTCAAAATTTACTTAGCGCTGGCCGTTCTGAGCCTCTTCATAAACCGAGACTTGTGACGGTTGCCGGCATTGGGCTTTAAAATACCGGTTTTAATAGCCTTGTCTACTATTTTCTGAAAATCATGCTCTAAGCCTGCCCGCTTCTCCTTGATGGTGCTATCAGCCATAGCTTTTTGGCTCTTTTTTACCATTTCTTTGATCCGACGTTTAACCAAAGAATTGGCCAAAGTCCTCTTTTTGGTCTGACGCAAATGCTTGATAGCAGCTTTCTTATTTGGCATAAATCCTAATTTAAGTTAAAATAATATCATTAAGACGAAAAGATATTAACATAAATTAATAATTAAGTCAAGCCAGTTAAATTACCCACACAGGAGGCTTACATAAAAATAATAAGCAATAATTTAATATTTAATCTTTAATTAGCCCCAAATAATCTCATGTGAGATTTAACGGGCTCAAGAATATGCCTGAACTACATATCACGCCTGAACAACAAATGGAGATTGCCAGGCGCCTGCACCCCAATGCCTTTGATAGCCAAGCTGCCATGCAACACATGCAGGCCCAAGTTGGCGATACTCTTCGTCTTGGGCACGAGAGCATACCCCATGCTGATCTAGCCCACCAAATCGAAAATTTGACCAGCCGCGAACATGGCCTAGATCATCATGCTGTAGCTAATATTATACAAGAGGTCACTGGCATTACTACTCTGCCGCCAAAACATTAATAATCTCCTGAGGTGTCTGGCGATATTCTGACAAATCGCCTGCCGCCAATTTATCAGCAACCATAGCCCTGTCAACAGACAAGGGGCCAATTTTTGTCCGGCGCAAATCGGCCAGTACCGCTCCAGTACCAAGAGCTGTGCCCAAGCTACTGACTAGGCTTCGTATATAAGTACCAGCTGAACAAACTACTCTCAAGCGCAGCTTAGGATAAAAAAATTTTTCAATTTCGAGTTGATATATCTCGATTTTATTTTTTGGCAAATCTGCTATTTCTCTGCCTTGCCTGGCTAATTTATTTAGCTTTCTGCCACCAACTTTTTTAGCAGAAAAAACTGGCACGGTTTGTTCTTGTTTTCCTAAAAATACTAACAATTTTTTTTCTAAGTTAGCTTGGCTAAATTCCTTGGCCCCGGCACTTTGCTTGATAGTTGTCTCTAAGTCAAAACTGGCCGAAGTCTGGCCAAAAATAATATCGGCTATATACTCTTTGGGCAATTCATGAAAGGCGTCCAATAATTTAGTGGCTCGGCCAGTAGCCAAAACCATCAATCCGGAAGCCAAAGGATCCAAGATGCCAGCAAAACCAATCTTTTTGATGCCCAAAATAGATCTCATTTGGGAAACTAGCTTGAAAGAGTGCCAACCCCTTGGCTTATCTAACAAATAAATAGCTGCTGTTTGGTCATTATAAATATTTTGCAGCTTATCTTTAGAAAACTTACTTAAAAATTTTTCCGTCGACATTTTTTGTTATTTTGACTGCTTGCCCGACAAAACCTGCAGCTGATCCCGCAAAGTAATGGCTTTTTCAAACTCCCAATTTTCAGCTGCCAGTTCCATCTCTTGACGTAAATCTCTAGCCAAAGATTCTTTGGCCTTTTTATCCAAATATTTTATCTGCTCTAAAAATTTTCCGGTCTTATCCAGCTCTTTCAGGCTGACTTCTTTTACCTCTTTGCTGATTGATAGCGGCGAAACTTTATGTACCTTATTGTACTCTGCTTGGGCAGATCTTCGCCTATTAGTCTCTTGAATAGCTGCCTGCATAGAGCCCGTCATGTTATCAGCATACATAATTACTCGGCCAGCTTGATGCCGGGCAGCTCTGCCCATCACTTGGATCAAAGATGATTTGGAGCGCAAAAAACCTTCTTTGTCAGCATCCAAAATAGCCACCAGCGAAACTTCGGGCAGATCAAGGCCCTCGCGCAATAGATTAATACCAACCAAAACATCGTATTTGCCGCTGCGCAAATCATGTAAAATCTGGATGCGATCCAGGGTTTTTACTTCAGAATGCAAATATTGCACCTTGATATCCTTAGTCAAAAGTATTTCCGTCAAATCTTCGGCTAATCTTTTAGTCAATGTTGTAACCAGCACTCTTTGTTTTTTATCAACTGTCTCTCTAATCTCCCTAACTAAATCATCCAGCTGCCCCCGACTAGAGCGCACCTCTACACCGGGATCCAAAATGTAAGTAGGTCTGATCAATTGTTCAACTACTGCTTGCGATCGCCGTAGTTCATAATCTGCCGGCGTAGCCGAAGCATAGATCACCTGCTTGATATTTTGCTCAAACTCTTGAAAGGTAAGGGGCCGATTATCATAAGCGGCCTTGAGTCTAAAACCAAAATCAACCAAATTTTGCTTTCTGGCCCTATCGCCATTATACATACCCGAGATCTGCGGCAGGGTAATGTGCGACTCATCAATAATCAACAAAAAATCATCGGGAAAATAATCTATCAAACTATTGGGCGGGTCGCCCACGCTGCGACCATCAAAATAACGCGAATAGTTTTCAATGCCATTACAATAGCCGGTTTCCTGGATCATTTCCAAATCATTGTTGACCCTGATTTTTAGCCTCTCAGCCTCTAAAATCTTTTTCTTCTTCTCTAGGGCCGCCACTTCCCGCTTCATATCCTGACGGATAGTCTCCAGGATGCCAGCTATGTTTTCTTGGTGGGTAAAAAAATGCTTAGCTGGAAAAATTTGTGCTTGGTTGATCCGGCTGATTGTCTGGCGACTAAAAATATTGATAATTTCCAGATTCTCCAAAACATCTCCATGAAAAAACAAGCGATAAAATTCGCGTTCTTGCCCGGAAGCAAAAATCTCTATCACCTCTCCTTTGACAGTATAGTTCCCCCGCTGCAAAACCAGGTCATTGCGCTGATACTGGAGATTGTTTAAATTTTTTAATAATTTGAATCTGTTGTATTCCTTACCGACTTGCAAGTCAACTTTAAAATCCATATACTCGGCCGGGTTGCCTAAATTATATATGCAGGAAACCGAAGCCACAATCAAAACATCACGGCGGGTAAGCAGGCTCTGAGTGCTAGCATGACGCAAACGATCAATTTCTTCATTAATCTGGGTTTCTTTTTCTATATAGGTATCCGAAGCCGGCATATAGGCTTCTGGCTGATAATAATCATAGTATGAGACAAAATAATGCACAGCATTTTCCGGGAAAAAATCCTGAAATTCAGAAGCCAGTTGGGCAGCCAAAGTCTTATTGTGCGAAATCACCAAAGTAGGCCGTTGCACTTGGGCTATAACGTTGGCCATGGTAAAAGTCTTGCCAGACCCCGTCACACCCAAAAGCGTCTGTTCTTTATATCCCGACTTCAAGCCTTGGACCAATTTTTTTATAGCAATTGCTTGATCGCCGGCTGGTTTAAATTTTGAGCTTAATTTAAATTCCATATCCAAGGTATCATAATAGTTTTTTAGATTTGTGGCAAGCCTGACCAAAAACAAAAACAGCCAACTAATTGGCTGCTTTTAGCTTATTGAACATTAACAATAATTGAGGGGCTGGTAATAGCTTTGTCCGCCTGATCTTTGACCACCATATAAATCTTATAAACCCCCTTATCCAAACCCTGCCCCCACTGCACCGACAAATTATTGCTGCTGGGATTCTCTAAATAATCAAACCATTGCGAACTATTGTTGCTCGGCATATAATAAAAATCTATTTTTTTGACGTTGCTAGGTTTATCCAGATTAAATTTTAAGGTCAAAGGCAGGTCGCTTTGACTGACATTGGCGCCATTGCTTGGCTCAAGCCAGACAATATTAAATTCACGGCTGGAGCTATCTAGCTGAAAATTAACATTGATAATGGCTGCACGAAAATTTTCCGCATCATCATAAACAACCGCTTTCAATTGATGACTGCCGTTACTGACAAAGGGATCCGTCTGATAATTAAAGCTATAAGGCGCTGTTTGGCTTTCGCCAATCTTTTTATCATCCAAATAATACTCAACTCGCCGTGTACCGCGCGGTCCAGAAGCCTGCACTTGAAAAATAATATTGCTCTGATTAATGGTCTGCCCTTCGCCTGGGTTCTGCCAGCTAATATTCGGCTGATCAGCTTGGGTATGGCTATCGTCGAGCTCGGTTGGCGGGCTGTCTGTACTGTAGCCATTATCTTTGGCCCACTTAGCGACTGGCGCCTCCCAAGAGCTATATTGCGGATCACTGTCTGGATTATCCGGAGCTGGTCCCAAAGGATCATTAATGTTTACATAATATAAAATATTGTGTATTTCGCTATATTTCCTCTCTTCGATCTCTGATGGCGGAGTAAGGTCAGTAGCTAATTTACCATTAAGTTTGTTTACTTTCACAGTGGTCTCTTGAGCCAGCTGGCCACAAATCATAGCCTTACTGCAAGACTCAAGCTCTTCGGTCTTGAGGCTCGTCGCTGGTATCTTGCTCGTCACCTCGCGCATAAACCTGTTCCAAATCGGAGCAGCTACCACCGAGCCATCAGCCCCCCTTTTCATGGCCTTATTGTCACTATTGCCAACCCAGACACCGGCAGCTATATCTGGCGTAAAGCCCATGGTCCAAGCATCATGATAATCGTTGGTAGTACCGGTTTTGGCTGCTACTGGCCTATCGGGCAAAGTCAAATAATTACTTTCCCCAAAAATAAAGGCCCGGGCTGAATTATCAGACATAACATCAGCCAATATTCTAACAAACTTTTTATCAATCACGCGCCGACCCTTATTTTCTTTACTTTCTTCAATAACATTGCCCTTGGGATCTTCAACTTCCAAAATGGCAATGCTGTCAGAATAAATGCCCTCTCTGGCAAGGGCTGCGTAAGCATTGGTGTGCTCCAATAATTTTACCTCTCCGCCGCCCAAAACCAAAGACAAACCATATCTATCCCTGTCTTTCAAGGTAGTGTAGCCAAAATCAGCCACTAGCTTCAATACGTTATCTAAACCAGCTAGGTACAAGGTCTTCACGGCCGGAATATTGAGAGAGCCGGCTAGAGCCTGACGCATAGAAACTATACCATGCTCTTTACCATCATAATTTGGCGGCTCGTATGGCGTGCCATCAGCCTTGACACCGAATTTGGTTCTTAAGTCAAACAATAAAGTATCGGGTCTAAAACCTTGGGTAAAGGCTGTCAGATAAACAAAGGGCTTTAGCGAGCTGCCTGGTTGTCTGGGGGCCAGAGCCACGTTGACCTGGCCATCAATATTATCATCAAAATAATCTTTCGAGCCAACCATGGCTTTGATCTCACCGCTATTCACATCAATGGCCACTAAGGAAGCATTACCAGCATCATACTTTTCTAAATTTTTTGGGACCTGATCGTTAATGACTTTTTCAGCGACTTGCTGCATATCCCAATCTAAGGAAGTGGTTATCTTCCAGCCGCCCTGCTCAACATTATTGGTGCCGTATTTTTCTTCTAATAGGTCTTTGACATACATGACAAAATGCGGAGCCAACATGTTTTCTGCTCGTTTTTTAAAATTCAGTGGTTCTTGCTTGGCTGATTCAGCTTCTTCTTTGGTAATGTAGCCCTGCTCAACCATCATATTCAAAACTAAATGTTGTCGATTAATCAATTTATCTTTATTATTACCATAAGGGGAATAATATGATGGCGCTTGTGGCAAGGCAGCCAGAACAGTCGCTTCTGCTAAAGTCAAATCTTTGGCAGACTTATCGAAATAAGAGTGCGCGGCCGATTCAATCCCATAGGCCGAACCGCCATAAGGAATCTCGTTGAAATATAATTGCAAAATTTCATCCTTGCCATATTTCTTTTCGATCTGATAGGACAAAATCCATTCTTTAATTTTCCTGGAAATCCGGCGCTCATTAGTCAAAATAGCATTTTTGACGAATTGCTGAGTCAGAGTAGACCCGCCCTGCACCCTTTCGCCTTTGACTGCCTGCAAAAAGAGGCCGCGGATAATGCCACGAATAGAAATGCCGCCGTGCTCATAAAAATCTTTGTCTTCAATGGCAATCGTCGCTTCAGTAATATATTTTGGTAAATCTTTTATTGATACCAGCGTGCGCTGTTCTGGACCATGCACCTCATAAAGTAATTTTTCGCCTGTCCGGTCATAAATCTTAGTGCTTAAAGGCACGCTTCTGTCCATAATCTTATTTGGGTCAGGTAAATCCTTGGAGTAATAAGCTGCAGCGCCAACCAAAATAATGCCCCCCAACAGTATTAGGCCAATCAAATATGGAAAAAAACGCCAAAACCAAGGTCGCTGTTTTTTTTGCTTAGGTTTGGGAGCATAAAATAAATCATGGCCGGATTTAGGGGCTGGTCGCTTTTGACCTAATGGGTGGCTGGTAAAGCCGCTGCCCCCAAAAGATCTACGCTTAAAAGTTGTTTTGAGTTGTGGTATCGGCATGTCCCCGAAAATAACAAATGAATAAACTTATAATTACTAAATATGCTGCAAAATATTGCCAAACTGCTTCTAATGAGATGCAGTATTTGAATTATAACAGAAATAGGCTATAATTTGAATGTATTAGCTGATGGCAAATAGCCCATGGCTTATGACTATTAGTTAATAACATTTTGACCTATAACTATATACTTAATTTGAAATTAATATTAATCAAAATAGCTTTTGTTTATACTCTATGGCCTAAACCATAGGCGATAAGCTATGAGCTATTAGCGATAACATGGCTAAAATTAACACAGATCAAGTAAAAATTCAAGAAATATTGACTCGGGGTGTGGAAAATATTTACCCCAATAAAGAGTACCTAAAAAAATTGTTAAGCTCGGGAAAACAATTGTCTTTGTACTTAGGTATTGACCCCACTGGCCCAAGCCTACACTTGGGGCATGCTATCAATTTAGAAAAATTGCGCCAATTTCAAGCTTTGGGCCACAAAATCATATTACTAATCGGGGATTTCACTGGTACAGTAGGCGACCCAACTGATAAATCAGCTGTCAGAAAAGCCCTGACTAGAGCAGAAGTTCTTAATAATGCCAGAGATTATAAAAAACAGGCCAGTCGGGTGCTTAATTTTTCCGGCAACAATAAGGCAGAAATAAAATTTAACAGCACCTGGCAAAATAAAATGAACTTCGCTCAAGTTTTGGATGTGGCGAAAAATTTTACTGTCCAACGCCTCCTGGAAAGAGATATGTTTCAAGAACGACTCAAGTCTGCCCGACCAATATACTTGCATGAATTTATGTATCCGGTCTTGCAGGCCTATGATTGCGTGGCTATGGGTGTGGATGGCGAGCTTGGCGGTAATGATCAAACTTTCAACATGCTGGCCGGCCGCGAGCTTATGAAGACCTTGAAAAACAAAGAAAAATTTGTTATAACCATGAAGTTGCTCACTGACTCAAGTGGTAAAAAAATGGGCAAAACCGAAAACAATATGGCTGCCTTATCAGATACGCCCCAAGATATGTTTGGTAAAATTATGTCCTGGACTGACAATATGATTGTTCCGGGTTTTGAGCTTTGCACTAGGGTAGCAATATCTGAAATCAAACAAATCGAAAAAGACCTTAAGTCTGGTAAAAATCCTCGAGATCTAAAATTTACTTTAGCTATGGAGATTGTTGAAATCTATTTTGGCGAAAATGCTGCCCAAAAAGCCGGACAAGAATTCACTAATATTTTTGCCAAAAAAGAAAACCCCTTAGATATTCCTGAATTTGCTATCAAAACTGGCAAAATAAACCCAGCTGATTTATTGATGCTAATGTCTTTGGTTGGTTCTAAATCAGAAGCTAGACGCTTGGTTGATGGCGGCGGCATGAAGATAAACCATGCTAAAATTGCAGCTTGGGATAAAGATATAGAAATAAAATCAGGTGATGTGGTACAGGCTGGCAAGAGAAAATTCGGCAAGGTCAAATAAAAAAACACATGATACCAATAATAATTATTATAGTGGTAATTGTCCTGATCGGCGGAGCTGTTTTGCTAGGTGCTAAAGAAGACCAAGGAAAAAAATAGTAAACTATGCTGCAAAATTTACTTATCCTAGCTGTCGCGCTATTTTTTGTTATCAAGGGAGCGGTGCTGGCTACTAAATATGCCGCTCGTTTAGCAAAAAATTTCCAGCTATCAAAATACGTCGTTGGCTTCATTGTTGTAGCCATTATTTCAATATTGCCGGAAACCTTTATCGCCATCAATGCTTCCTTAAGTGGCCTGCCGGCTTTTGGCTTAGGTACATTATTTGGCTCCAACGTAGCTGATCTGACTTTAGTATTTGCTATTATCATCTGGCTGTCCGGTAGAAATATAAAAATTGAAAGTCGAATATTAAAAAACAACATCATTTATCCCTTTTTATTTATTATCCCTCTGGTCCTAGGGTTTGATGGCCACTATTCGCGCCTAGAGGGGGCAACCCTCATCATAGCTGGCATAATATTTTATTATTTCGCTTTCAAAAATAGCCACCAAAAAACAGAGAAAGTGAAAGATGCGGACCACCCCTATAAAAACTCCCTGCTCTTGATATTCAGTATGGCTATATTGTTGGTAGGCTCGCATTTTACTGTCATATCAGCGACTGACCTAGCGCAAAACCTGGGCGTCACGCCAATACTCATTGGCATGTTGATTGTCGGCATAGGCACGACTATGCCCGAGATGCTTTTTTCATTGCAAGCAGTCCGGAGGCATAATGACTCTCTGGCAGTCGGCGATATTTTGGGTACAGTCTTAGCTGATGCTACTGTAGTAGTCGGCATCATTGCCCTGATCCAACCCTTCTTCTTCCCGATAAAAATAATCTATGTCACCGGAGTTTTTATGTTGCTGGCCACTTTTGCCTTATCTTATTTTATGCACACTGGTAAAGTGATTTCTAAAAAGGAGGCTTTTTTATTACTGGGATTTTGGCTGATATTCGTCTTGACTGAATATTTGGTTAATCGATAATTTTAGCTAATATTAGACAAAAAATAGAGGATGCTAACCTCCTATTTTTTTTAATTTATTGACAATAGATTGACTATGTATATAAAAAATGATAAAACACCAAGATACCTCAACAATGAAGGGGGGTGTTCTATGAAAGTAAAGGTCTGGTCTCGCGTAATCGGGTGACGCTCGGGGTAAAATGCTGTCTTGCATCAGTACTTCGCCCCGATTTTTTAATATTTATTAATCTAATACCGCCCTAAACCCTGTCTATAAAATCTAGCTGCCTCCTCTGGGGCAATCGGATTAATGATCAGACCCGAACCAATCTCTACTCCGGCCCAGACCGAACCCCGGGGCACAATCTTCATATAAAGATGTTGATCTTCATCATGAATCACCTGATGAAAATAATAATTGTAAGGCAAATTTAGCTGGCTGATTTTTTTCAGGCTGTGTTTTAATATTTTTGCCCAAGACAGGCGCTCAAGCCTGGTCAGTTGAGTGATATTATCAATGTGCCGCTTGGGCATGATCCAAATCTCATAATTAAACGTAGAAGCATAGGGCGTAAAAGCAATAACGTGCTTATCCTGCCAGACAAAACGCGGACCCTTCTTTTCTTTTTTTATTACATCACAATAAACACAAGTGCCATTTTTTAGCTTATAAGCCTGCTGGCGCTGGGATTTGTCAGCCAAATGCGGCGGCAAAAAACTAGTGGCAAAAATCTGGCTGTGGGCATGCTGCAAACTGGCGCCAGCCGTACCGCCATTATTTTTGAAAATCAAAATATACTCTATTTTTTTATTTTTAGTAATAGTTTTGGTGCGCTCGGCATAAGCCATCAACAAATCCGCCAAATGGTCAACCGGCAAATCCTCAAGCTCCCTGACATGGTCGGGTGTTTCAATCACCACCTCTTGCTGGCCATAAGCCTTGGGGTTATTCAAGGTCACGGCTGGATATTTATTTGGTCGGACAGCAATACGCCAATTTTTGGCTGGACCAACTTTATATAATAATTTTAAACCGGCTAGTTTTTTTGGACAAAACTGACAAGCCTCATCAAACTGCTTACTGGCCTGATTGGGGGCCACCGCTACATCATGCGGCCTCAGGGCTCGACGTGGAGCAATAATGACATATTTGTCTTGAATGTAATCTTTTCTAATTTCTGGGTGCATAATTATTTTAATAATTTTTGATAAAGTTCCATGTAGCTAACAGCTGATTTGCGCCACGACCAATCAATAGACATGGCTGATCCCATCATCTGGCTCATTTGTTTTTTATTCTGATATAGCTTTTTGGCCTGATAAAGTGCCCGCTGCAAATCAGCCGCATTATGCTTTTTAAAAACTAAGCCATTGCGGCGATGCTTGACCGTATCTTTTAAGCCCCCCGTTGCCCTGACAATCGGCAAGCTGCCATAGCGCATAGCAATCATCTGACCTAAGCCACAAGGCTCAAAGCGCGATGGCATCAAAAAGAAATCAGTGGCTGCATAAATATTCTGCGCTAGCCCCAAATCAAAGCCAATCACAGCCGCCATCTGCTCTGGGTGTTTTTTGGCTAAACTTTTTATTTTTTCTTCAATGATTTTCTGGCCAGTACCCAAGATAAGCAACTGCCAATCTTTCTTGCTTAACATTTTCTCTATTGCTGGTAATAAAATATCAAAGCCTTTTTGATCAACCAGCCGCGTGACAATGCCAAAAAGTGGCAGATCTCTGACCGGCAACTTTAATCTGGCCTGCAAGCGGCTTTTATTAAACTGCTTACCTGGCAGAGCCTGATCTTTGGAATACTTTTTATAAATATACTTATCTTTTTTGGGATCAAACAAATCAATATCAATACCGTTGAGTATGCCTAACAAATGCTTCCTGCGACGCTGCAAATAGACCTCCAAATCTTCACCGTATTCTTTGGTTAAAATCTCTTTGGCATAACTTGGGCTGACAGTATTGATATAATCAGCGGATAAAATGCCAATTTTCATAAAATCTAAAACATTGCCATCTCGATCATAATAATCTTCCATAAGGGCCGGGGTCAAATCATGATGCAGACTAGCATAATCCAAAATATCTAAAGGGGCCACGCCTTGATTAGCCAGATTATGGATAGTAAAAAGTGTTTTAATGTTGGGGAAATCCTGATGTTTGATACTATATTCATCTATATAGGTAGGCAGTAGAGCTGTATGCCAATCATGGCAATGCACAATATCTATTGGCCAATGCTTGGCATAAATAACTTCAGCTACCGCCTGACTGAAAATGGTGAATCTCTCTACGTCAATATAGGTGCGGGTATAAGCACCATTAGATAAATACTTACGCGAACCAAAATAAATATTTGGACTATTAAATAATCTGTGTTTTACTAAATAAACTGGGATTTTACTATCAGGCAAAATAGTTTGGTATAAACTAAAATGTTCTTTAGCGCCTGCCGACTTCACCATTAAGTGCTGTGAAATCTTAATTGTTTTATACTCATTGGTATTGATACTACCATAAAAAGGAATGATAATTTTTACATCAACCCCTGTCTTAGCTAATGCTTTGGGCAAAGCCCCTATGACATCGCCCAAGCCGCCAACTTTAACCAGGGGCGCCAATTCTGCGCCAACAAATAAGACAGAAATTTTCTTTTTTTGTGGCATGGAAAAAATTGTAGTAATAATAATATATTATACCACAATTTATTGTTCACCGATAAAATGTAGGATTTCTCCAATAATTTTTGGGTTGGGCAAAACCGATGAATCCAATAGCAAAACAGGCAGACTACTTTTTTTCAGCAAGTCCAGAAAAACTGTTTGCTGATGTAAATAGGCCCTGGGCTCTTGCGCGACTCGCTGATAATGCGGATAAAGATTTATCCGATCTTGTAAGCGTTTTTTTATCAGTTCCTCGTCTTCAGCAAAAGTGGTTAAAATAATCTTGGCACCAAGGGATGCCAGCCTTTTTTCTATTATTGAAAAGTCAAAAGCTTGGTTATTATATATCTGCTGATAAACCGCTTCACTAATGTGAAATTTCTCGATTAATAAATTTAATCCCGACAGCTCCTCAAATATTTCTACGTATTTATTTAAGGTTGCCTGGCCAAAGGCTGTGCCAAACAAGCCAACATCACAATTAAACCAATGGCAGCCATCCAAAATTCTGCCACCGCTATTATATTTCGGCTCCAAAAAATTATAAACCTGGCTCATAACAAAACTCTTGCCAGATAATTCTGCTCCTTCGAAAATCAATTTATGTTTAGCTGACACCATTATTATTCATAAAGATTGATTATTAGTTTATTTGTCCTGATGGCCTGCAAATATTGCTCAATCTCGATCAATAACTCATTTAATCTGGCGCTACGGGCATAAAATAGAAAAACAGAGGTGCGTAAAGCTGTCCAGGCTTGATATAAGTTTATCCGATTGATAAAAACTTGGTCAATGTCTTCAAAGTTTTCTGAAAAATAGGCTTCTACAAAAAATTTCTTATAATCATTTATTTTGTTTCTGGGTAAAAGGTTGTTTAACATAAAATCAAACTGCTGTAAAAATATGCCAATGTCAAGACAAGGATCGCCCCAAGACAAATCAGTAAAATCTATCACTTTGAGATGGTTGGGTTCCAAGCCGCTGACAATGATATTTTCCGGATGAAAATCGCCATGCACCAAAGTTTTGTTGAAAGTCGCCGCCAGACTAGCCTCTATTCCCAAAATGTCCCTTAGGGCAGTTTTTATAATTTCCCCTTCACTTGGCTTATATTGGCTAAAATCAGCTAAAAAATCTCCAGTCTTGGGGGTCATGTCTTTAATGAAAAAATCCTTAACCTTGAGGTTTATGGCGCTAGCCTCTAGGTTATGCAGTCGGGTCAGCCAATTGGCTGCCATGGTCAAAACTGGATGCAAATCTCTCTGCGGTTCATCGCTAATTAATTTTTTCAAAATCCTGCCCCTAACTCCCTCATAAAAAAAAGCTTGCATATCCGGCAAATAAAATAATGGCTTGGGCACCAAATAGTGGCCACTGGCAAAACCATGTTGATACAAAAACTGATTATTTAAATAGGCGGCTTGTCTTGAGCCATCGGTGTGAGCGGAGACGAAAATATTTAAATAGGCTTGGCTACCGGTTTGTTTCTGGTAGGTGCATAAATAGCCAACTACATAAACCGCACTAGTGCGACCAAGATGTTTTTTGTAGGGCCGAAGCTCAATATTCAAAATTTCCTTGAATTCAGGATAATATTTTGGTAAGTATTGCATCAACAATCGCCGCACATAATCCTCTTCCAATAATTTTTTCAAATCAGTAATCATTTTTCTTATTAATTATTTTTATAATATTTGCGCCAATGGTCAAGCCAGAGATGTCTTTTTATATCAAGACAGATTTCCTCGGCCCTGATCTTGTCTTTGCTTGATGCCGAACCAAGTGAGCGAATACTACGCACCAGATCATCTGCCCCCTGATCAACCATGTCCGGATGCCAAGTCAGCGCAGAAAATGGCGATGGCTTTTTGGCGCTAGCCCACCACCAAACACAAGACGACAAGCCCCTGTCTAAATGCCGGCGCGCCCAAGTAATATTTTTGTCTTTGGCTGATTTGCCCACTAAAACAATGGCTAGATTAGCTAAACGCCATAAATTGATATGAATATTGTTTTTCGGGTCAGACCACATGGCATAAGGTATACCCTTTTTCAGCTCTGCCTCGGTGCTTGCTTGGGAAGCTGGACGCAAATCAATATTTTGGCTCTTTTTTAAAGCAGACAGGTATTTGGTGGCCGTCAAAACCTGTAAATTTTTATCCAATAATATTTTTTCTATATGGCCTTGCCAATCGGTATGAAAATGCCCATAAATCTCTCCATCGGTAGCAGTGATTATCAACTGAGATTGCTTTAGGCTCCTTAACTTGTGAAAAATAATCTCTGGTGGATATGACCTGGAAATTTCTCGATTGCGAAAAACTACCGTGAGCCCCAAATTTTTTATTTTATACAAAATTTTATTGTCGACCGCACCACGATAAACAATCGGATCCAAAATAATCCACTGAAAACCCAGTTGTTTGATGATTTTGGCAACTGGCAAGCTATAGGCCATCTCAGGTAAATAAAAGCCTGATATTTTTATTTTACCAAAATATTTCTTTAAAATGGCCTGGTTTAGCTCAATCTGCCTGATAATTTCAAACTTTGGTAAGAGTGGTAAAAGCGGGTGATAATAAGCCGACGCCGTCAACTCCACTCGACCACTGGCTACTGCATCCTTAAGCCTAGCTAAAATATCAGGATGTTGAGCAGCCAGAACCTCTACTAGATTCCCACTAATATTCAAAGTAAAAGAAAACTTTGGATATTTGGCTAGCAGAGTCAAAAGATAATCGTAGCTCTGGTTGGCCACCTGTTCAATCACGCCCCTGTCTTGCCAGGGCGGCTGATAAATATGCAAAAAATTAACCCAAGTTATTTTATCCATCCCGTTAGAAATTATAGTAAAATTTATTCATTAGAATATGTATTTACACGTACCCGCTAGATATAGTAAATTTCTAGCAGGATTAATTTTTGTTTTTTATAGCTTTTTGATATAGCTCAATATATTCTTTGGCCGGCAACTCCCAGGAAAAAGACGACTTCATACCTCGGCAGGCCAAGTCTCGCCAAACTTTCTTGTGTTTATAGGTTTCTAAAGCTCTGGTCAAAGCAATCAAAAACTCCTGCTGGTCATAATTTTTGAAAGTAAAGCCGGTACCCCTTTTATTGGCTGGCTCAAAATTTTCTACAGTATCATTTAAACCCCCTGTTTGTCTGACTATTGGCACGCAGCCATAACGAAAACTTTTCATTTGGTTGATGCCACAAGGCTCCTGATGAGAAGGCAGTAAAAATATATCTGAACCGGCATAAATCAAGGTCTCATATTTAAATAACGTCTCCTGAGAAGGAACGACTGCCAGCTGCTTGGGGTATTGTTTGGCTAACCTGGCAAATTCCTTGAGATATTGTTTGTCGCCTGAACCGATGATTATCAGCTGGGCACCAAGGTCCATGATATTTTTAGTAACCCCGGCAATCAGCTCAAAGCCCTTCTGAAAAGTGACTCGTGAAGTAGTGCAAAGTACCGGTGCTTCCGGATCTATGCGCAGGCCGAATAATTTCTGCACCTTGGCTTTGTTTATTTTTTTCCTTTTTATTTTTCTATAATCATAGTTAGCCACTAGGCCAAGATCGTTGATCGGGTTAAAATCCTTATAATCAATGCCGTTGACTATACCAAATAATCTATCCTGATGATTGCGCAAAATTCTATGTAAATCCTGACCAAATGTCGGTCGCAAGATCTCCTTAGCATAAGTCTCCGAAACGGTATTGACCACGTCAGCATGCAAAATACCTCTTTTGGCAAAATTAATATGCTCTAATTTTTTGTCAGAAAATTTTGGCAAAGATTTCTGGCCCTTATCCCGATATTTTAGCGGCACTTCCCACCAATTATGCCCCAGTTGAAAAACTAAATTATGAATGGTAAAAACCGTAGCTGCCCCGGCAAGCGTTTGACTGTGCTTAAAACGAGTTTTCTTTAAATATGGTATCAAGCCAGTATGCCAGTCATGGCAATGAATAATGTCGGCCGGAAATTTCAATAAAGAAATCAACTTTAGACAGGCCACATCAAATAAATAAAAACGGGCATTTTCATGATCCGAGCCATAAAGTTTTTTGTGGCGAGAAAAATATTTTTCATTACCAACAAAATATACCTTCAGGCCGGGCATCAACTCACCCCGATAATAGCTAACAGGGGTTTCCGTCTGATCATCAATTTTTAATTTGACATCAGAGTAAATTAACTCCAAGTGATGCGCTTTTGGGTCTATTGCCTTGCCATAAAAAGGCGTAATAATAATCACCTCGTGCCCCAAGCGATGGAGAGCCTTAGGCAGTGATCTGGTAACATCAGCCAGCCCCCCGGTCTTGGAATAGGGATGGACCTCCGAAGCGATGGAGACTATTTTTAATGCCTTCATTTTAAACTAAATTCTTATTAAAATAGGCGGCTGTAATGGCAACTGCCAAGGCATCAGCCGCATCGTCTGGCTTGGGTACGCTAGACAAACGCAAAAGGCTCTTTACCATTAAGCCGACTTGTTTTTTGCTGGCTGTCCCGCTGGCAGCAATAGCCTGTTTTATCTGCAAGGGGGTGAACTCTACCAATTGCCTATTAGACTGCTCAATGGCCAGCAAAACTACTCCTCTGGCTTGACCAACAGCCAAGGCGGTTTTGACATTTTTGGCAAAGAATAGCTTTTCTACGGCCACAATATCCGGCCGGTGCTGTTCAATCAAGCTTAAAATTTCCTTATATATCTCTTGCGCGCGTCTAGAAAAACTGAATCGCGGGCTAGTCCTTATGCTGCCGGCTGCCACAAACTTCAAAATCTGCCCATGTTTACTGAGCACGCCAAAACCAGTATCTGCTAGTCCCGGGTCTAAGCCTAAAATGATGGTAGCTTTTGGCATCAATCAGATATTAGCGTTGGTATAAATATTGTCGACGTCATCGTCATCATCTAATGCATCCAAAAGACGCAACAACTTATCTGGATCAGATAAATTCACTTGGTTCTTGGCTTGGTATATAATCTCTGACGACTTAATAAGAAAATTTTTACTTTGCAAATTATTTTTTACTTTTTCTAGATCATTGAGCTCGGTGATAATCCTAATCTGCTCATCGTGAATAATATCCAAAGCACCGGCCTCAATAATATCTAATTCTGCCTGCTCACTCAAATTGCTTTGCCCCAGATCAATGGCCCCTCGAATGTCAAACATCCACAAAACGCTGCCCGCGCCGGCCAGATTGCCGTCATATTTACTAAGAATATTTTTTATATTAGCAACCGCTCGATTTTTATTATCAGTCACCACTTCGATAAGCAATGCTGCGCCCTCTGGACCATAGGCCTCATATAGTAAGCTCTCAATGCTGTTACCGTCACCCACGCCGGCCGCCCGCTTGATAGCCCGCTCAATGCTGTCTTTGGGCATATTTAAATCACGGGCCTTATCAATGGCCATGCGCAATTTAAAATTGGCGTTTGGGTCCAAGCCACCACGAGCAGCTACGGTAATATTTTTTGAAAGTTTAGTAAATAAATTACTGCGCTTGGCATCAACTGCCGCTTTGGCCCTTTTGGTCGTTGCCCACTTTGAATGACCACTCATAAAAACCGTAAAAATCACTGATAAAAAATAGCTAGTAAAGCTGTGTTTATGTGTCTATCTTAACAATTATCAGGTAAAAAATCAACCCGCTCACCCTTGTGTAAAAAAGCCCTTGACTATTCGATTGGTCCATGAGAAACTAAACTCAGTTAAAAAATCCCAACCCCTTCTCACATCTCCGCGCCCATGCCTGGCGGAGATTTTTTATTCTTATTCTTTTCTTGGCGTACTATACTTTTTTTTGCTACAATAAAGCCATGCCTAAAATGAAAATGTATATCAATTGGCGCTTGTTGAGAACTGGATTTTTCGATTGGCGACTAAACTATGCCGGTATTTTTTTACTTATGCTGGGCTACTACGGCTGGCTGCAGCGCGTCCCTTATATCGGCGATCCTGATGGCTTCTATCATGCCAAAATGGCTGTGTTTTTGCGCCAAGGCATTATTCTAAAATCTTTACCCTGGATGCAATTTAGCACTTTGCGGGATCATTTCACCGACCATCATCTCCTCTATCATATATTACTGGCGCCATTTACTCTTATCCAAGATAACCCACTGCTTGGCGTCAAAATTGCCGCTATAGTTTTTGCCGCCATAATGGTGACTGTTTTTTATTGGCTACTAAAAAAATTAGATATTGCCTGGCCGGCTTGGCTAACCCTACTTTTCGTCACCTTATCCGGTTTAAATTTTCGTCTAGCTTTAATAAAAGTAAGCCCCCTATCAATACTAGTTGTCTGGCTGCTAATTTACGCTTTATACAAAGAAAAGAATTGGCTTACCTTTGCCTTGGGTTTTATCTTTGTCTGGCTGTATGGCGGCTGGCCCATAGCTCTGATGGTATTACTTGCTTATCTGCTGGCGGAAAAAATATACATTTTTATCCATCAGAAAAAAATTAATCTGCTGCACAAAAAGATAGTATTAGCTCTCCCTTTTGCCCACAAATCTAAAGCTTATTTCCGCCAAAGCTTGGCGCTAATCTCCGGCCTAGTTGCTGGCCTTATTGTAAATCCTTATTTCCCAACTAATTTATATTTTTATTACCAACAATTTGTCCAAATCGGTGTTATCAATATGGGCAATAAATTTTCGGTGGGGGAAGAGTGGTATGGGGCCAACTTTGGCCAAGTGGTCAGTGTCGCGCCCCACATATTTGCCTTGGCTTGTGTTTTGTTTGTCATTCTATTTTACAACCACCGCCGCATCAGTCGCCTGACCATATTTAGCTTTGGTCTGACTTTTGTCTTCTTATTTCTAACCATGAAGTCGCGCCGCTACTTAGAATATTATTCTCCATTTTTATTATTATATGCTGCCACAGCCTTAAATGATGTCAAAAACGCCATTTCTTGGAAAAAAATGAACAAATTTTGGGATAGTCTAGCCTGGTATGTAAGAACTTATTTAGCTATTACCGTATTATTTTTCTGCATACTGGCTATGCCAAAAATATATGAACAAGCCCTCAATACGGCTATAAATAAACGGCTGCCCTTAAACCAATTTGCCGGAGCGGCCAATTGGCTAAAAAACAACACGCCAGCACACAGCTTGGTCTTCCATACTGACTGGGATGAGTGGCCGATGTTATTCTATTTTAATGACCAAAATTATTATATGGTTGGGCTGGACTTTACTTTTATGTACAACTATAGTCCGGAGCTACAAAAAGAATACATTGACATCACCACCAACCAAATGCCAGAGCCCTTGGCCAAAAAAATCAAACAAGATTTTGGGGCCAGTTATATATTTATAGAAAAAATGGACCGCGATAATCTAATAAAAAAATTAGAAACCGATCCGGATATGTCCCGAGTCTATAATGATGAAAAAACTTCCATCTACAAAATAAATCTATGAAAAAAATATCTGTTTGGTTCAAAAAAAATTGGGTCCTGATTACTATAATTATAATATTTTTATTATTAAACAATCTCAATTATCTAGCTGGTTTTCTATTTAGCGTGAAATCGACTGATCTTATATACGGCGGTGCACCAACCACCAATATTGGCGACTATAATGTTTATCTGTCATACATACAACAGGGTTGGCAAGGCCACCTATTCATGAAAATATTATACAACCCGGCTAGCCGATATCTTTTATTTTCCCCTATTTGGTTTCTCATCGGGCAGTTCAACCGCCTGACCGATCTAAATATAATCTTCAGCTACCACTTATTTAGGGCTTTACTTAGTTTGGTATTTATTGGCGTACTTTATTGGTGGCTAAAAAAAATATTTAACCAAAAATGGCTACGCTTGTCTGCTTTAGCCTTTATTTTATTTAGTAATGGTTTTGGCTTATTTTTTCTCAATATTTTACATCATTATCAGTTGTCGCCAAGCAATCAATGGATACCGGAATCTATTACTTTTTTAAACCTCAATCAGGGCCCTCTATTCATCATCTCCCAAGCCTTACTGCTACTGGTCTTTAGCCTGTTCATAAAGGCCTGGCAAGAAAGAAGACCCCGGCTCCTGTTTTGGGCCTGTCTAGCCAACTTATTTTTAGGTTTAAATCATCCCTATGACCTGGTGACTATAATGTGCATTCTCTTGATCTTTACTACTTGGGAGTATCTAGAAAAAAGACAAATTAAGATTATTTTTTATTATGCTGCTTTGGGTATCTCCACTTTGCTGGCTGGCGCCTACCTGCTCTACTTGCTCAAAGACCCCAGCATGCAACAATACCAGGCGCAAAACATACTGCTGTCAAAAAACATCTGGGAATATATTTTTGGTTTTGGTGCTTTGACTGTTCTGTCTCTACTGGGAATATTTTATGTATTAAAACAAAAATTATATATCAACCCTCACATCAAATTACTGGCTATCTGGGCACTATGCGGCTGGGTCCTAGTGTACTTGCCGCTTGACTTTAACCGGCGTCTAAGTAATGGCTGGCACATTGCCCTGGCCGCCATAAGTTTTTTGGCTATTATCCAAATTTCTAAAAAAATAAATTTTTACTGGCGCCTGATTTTTTTAGGTTTTATAATGAGTGTTTGCCTTTTTGACACTCTGGGGCACATAATAAATGATGTTATTATTACCCGAGACATCGCCAGGCGGCCTCTATTTTTTTTCAGCCAGGCGCGGATGAAAAATTATCAATTTATTAAAAAAATAAACACCGAGCACGATGTGTTTTTAAGCCGTAATAACGACGCCGGACTTTTACCGGCCTTTACCGGCTGCACTGTCTATATGGGCAATTCCATACTCACGCCCAATGCCAGCCAAAAAAATGCGCAAATTGCCAATCTTTGGGCTAGCCGACAAGATATTGGTGATTGGCTAAAAGACAATAAAATCACCTATATCTTTGCCAGCCGAGACTATATACCGGAATTTGAACAAATAAAATGGCTGGCCGATCAGCCATATATAGAGCCGGTTATTGATAATGATTCTTTTTTATTATACAAGGTCAGAAGCTGACCCGCCCGCCAAGCGGCTCAAGTTTAGCATCTAGATAAACCTCATTGATCTGACCCAGCTTATTATCACCACTCCAATAAAAGACTTGATAACTGTCCACTGCAACCTCTGGATAATAATAAAAATTAACCAGTTTATCATCGGGCCAGTCTTTGACTGGCAATAAGCCATAATCAAGCGGCAAATCAAAATAATATTCGCCCCGATAAAAACGCACTAGATAATTTTTTTCCTGATCACCGGTCTTTTGATAACTTATTTTTAATACCGACCTATCACCATCTATTTGTCTTTGGCCATAAACGACCATGCCCTGCTCTATCTTATCGGGCAAAGCACTAAAATCATAAAGCTTTAATTCTGGCCGCTGGCTGAATTTTTTATTTTGCCATAAATACATATTATTTTCTGCCCTGACCAAGCCATAGCCAGACAATATCTGACGCCAGTGCTTAGCCATATTGGGCCAATATGCCCTGGTGGGTGCTTTCTGGGCCTCTGATAGGGTGGTCAAAAAATCATTATAATCGACCACAATATAGTCGACTTCCGGCATCTCAAATTCAGTAAAGACAAACTGTGAAACTCCAAAATAGGCATAATCTAAATTATATAAAGTCGACCGATTGCTTAGGGCTGGCAATAAATTTACCTGGGCAGTGGCTATAGCAGTATCTGGTATCTCCTGCAAGAAACTGACCACCTGCTCGTGATATCCTGCAGGATAAGTCCTGGCCAAAATATGCCTGGCCGGCGAAAGAAAAACAGCAAAATAAAGCAAAGTAAAAATAAAAATAAATTTAAAAAAACCAAAATTATTATAAACCACCCCACTGCCTAAAAATTTTTCTCGCTGGCTGATCTTGTCTAAAGCAAAGATTAGCGCCACGAAAATGCCTGGTAGAATTAATAACACAAAACGACTGCTATAAGCTACGCTAGAAAAACCGGCCGTACCCAAAGCTAGTTGTAAAAACGGCAATAATGACAACAATAAATATTTTGGCTTCAAAATAGGCAAAAATAACAAGGGCAGCAGCACAATAGCTAAACTAGATATGTTTCTCCAGGAAAATAGGTGCGCTAAAAAAGCTATCGGGTGACTTAGCCAACTTAAAAATATAGACCACAGGTCTTTGCCGCCCAACCAACCATAATAGATAAAATATTTATAATTACCGGCCAAAGAAAAATATTTGATAATAAAAACTGCTAAGATAAAATATGAAATCGGTAATAAAATACTGGTTATTTTCCATTTAACGCTTTTTTTGTCAAAGAAAGACAGACCAAAAAAGGCCAGCAAAATAAAACTGATGTCTTCTCTGACCAGGAGCGCTAAAATAAAAAATAATAAAAATAATTTATAATTATTTTTTAGATAAAAATAAAAACAAAATAAAACCAAAAAGGCGGCCATATACATCAGATGGGATTCATCTAAGTTGGCACTTTGGACAAATGGACTCAAGAGCCAGGCAATAGCTGCCAGCAAACTCAGTTGAATATTTTTGGTCACCTGCTTGGCAATCAAGTAGAGCGGCCAAGCTGATAAACCCAAAAAAATTGTTTGTAAAATCAGCAGGACCTGCGGGCCCGGCTTAATGGCGTAAAATGGCAATAGCAAAATAATGATGGGGGAAAAATGATCGCCTAAATAACTATTTAGAGTAATCGTCTCTTGAAACCAGCGGCCATGCAGAGTGTTAAAAAATACTTGGTTAAAAATAGCTAGGTCACTGACATTATAAGTAAAATAATAATATCTTTTGAGTGCCAAAAAAATAAAAACTGCAGTGTATATGGCTATTACCAACCACAAAAATAAGCTAGCCCGTCTATTTAAAATAATATTTATTTTATTTTTGAATACAGGCATGCAAATATTATAACATGGTAAAAAATTTCTTACCTCTTGACAAAAGCAGATTTGTATTATATAATATAATGTTGAATAGAAAGCCGCGCCAAAAACCCTTGGATTGACGGCTTTTGCCCTTTACAACACACCACAGCGTTCTCTGCCCAAAAAAGGCAGAAAGGAGCCACCATGAAGCGTCTGGTCGTTTTCCTGTGCCTGCTGGCCCTGGCCAGTGGGTGCGCTACTGTTCGGGACCCCAGTGGAAGGGTCCTCACCGGGCATCGCAGCGACCCAGAGCCCACGGCCCGGCTCATCCTCAAACAGCGGGCCAGTCAACCCATCGAGGTTGACTATCGCTGGCCGGCAACAGACTTCCAGCTCGTCATGCCTGGCACCGACTTCTCGATCGACTCGAAAACGTACTGGCAGTCACGCATTACCATCAGGTGGTACTGCAGTGGCTGTTCGACAACCGAAGTGGGCCAGACCGCAGAGCAGATGTCGTTCGAAACGACAATGCTCTATGACCAAAAGCCAATAGTGATCGACGATTTCTTCCTGCGGAAAATGATGCTCCAACACGGAGTCATCATGAATAGCGACATCCTCCCTGTGCACATATGGAATAACAGGGGCATCGACTATGGCATCATCGAACCGCGAAAATCGACGGGCATCAAGGAGCTACTGCCCGGCACAGTGACGTTCTACTGTCAATACATGGTGCGCCGAGCCGATCGCTGGCTATACAGCTACGATCGCAGCATCCGCTCGATCACCATTTCGATCGACAACAAGGACGACAACTTCGTCTGGGTCGACGAAAGGGGTGTATCCCACCTATTGGGTTGGCATGTCAATGCCGAGCCAATGGCCATCCCTGAACGCTGAAAACAAAGGGCCCCGGCGCCGCCGCTATGCGGCGTGCGCCGGGGCCCTCTTCTTTTTCTAAAAAATTTTAAAATTATCTACCCCCCACCAGTCATGCCGCCACCCGTTGGGCTAAGACTAGCCCTAGCCAAAAACTTGACTACATAATAAACAATCGCGTAAGAAGCAAAGATAATCAACAAGCCAATCATGGAATTAATAATGGTCTCTTTGGCTTTTTTTATTTGGTCAGGATTGCCGGACGAGGTCATCCAGCGAATGCCAGACATAATAATCAAAACTATAAATATCGCCCCGACAAAAGATAGAATGATGTTGATTATGGCCGAGATAATTTGCACCGGATCACGATTAGTAATCAAACCAGTATTGCTACCAGCTCGACGCAAAGATTCTAATGGGTCAACCTCATCAGCTAATGCTACTGCCGGCAATAGTAGAATAAAAAGAAAAATAATTTTTAAGAGATATCGCATAAAAAATAGCTAATACAAGCTCTATAGTCCAAGCCCTAGTAGGCTATAAAATAGCCTACTATAGTCTAGACTATATGTCTAAGATAAAAAAACTATGGAGTTGTGGCAACAGTATTATTGAACAATGAACCGATGATGAAGGTGGATAGAGCATAAGCGGCAAAGATGATGGCAATGCCGATAACGGCAGCGCCCATCAATTTCTTGGCTTCATCAATCTTATCGGTGTTGCCCTGGGAAGTTAACCATTTGAAGCCAGCATACAAGAATAACAAAATGGCTAAAGCGCCCAAAAAGCTCAAAATGATGTTGATGATATTTGATACGGTTTCATAAACATTCTTGGTGGAATAAACCAACAAATTGTTTAAGTTTTGGGTACCAAAATTGGTAACGTCAACAGCTAAAGCTTGGTTGGCCACCAACATACTGGGCAATAAAAGCGCTAAGGCTAATAATTTTTTCATTTTTTCACCCCCTTTCTTGTTTTAGGCTATTATCAAATAAATGGACTAAACCTACTAAAGTATAAACTAAAATTAGCTTTTTTTCAAGTTTTGTCAAGCCTTATCTAGTAACTAATAGCGTACCCATAATAAAATTCAAAATCACATAAGAAACAAAGATCATGACCAGGCCAAAAATTGCCCAAACCAATGTGTCTTTGCCCCTAGTAATACGGTCTTTATTGCCTTGGGAAGTAAGCCAAGTTACGCCCCCAATAATCAAGTATATCAAGGCTATGGCTCCAACTATGCCCAAAACGCCCCTAATAGTATACTGAATGGCTGTCTCTACATCATTAGCTTTTAATGGATTATACAGGGGAACATCAGCCCTAGCCACCCACGGGGCTAGTAATGGCAACAAACCAAAGATTATTTTTTTATTTTTCATATGTATAAAAATAAATTATCTTAAGGCAAGCTGACGCAGCCGGGCGTAAGTAAACAATCACTAATGGCCTGATAGGTGGGGTCAGCAAAAATCGCCGGGTTGCCACTAGCATCAAATTTGGTGCAAATATTACTCACGCCGCCGGGACACAGGTCTTTCTCAAAGTAAGCCGGTGCATTGATACTGGCCGCTAAACTTTCAGCAATAGTATGGCAGCGCCAGTCTTCGTTAGCCATCACTGCCTTCATCTCGCAGCGGCTAATGCAATCCTCTTGATAACACACGTAAACATCACTGCCGCCACAAGCAGTATTATCCGCCTTACCTTGGCACTCTGGTACTTCTTGGGCAATCCTGACCTCTTCTTTAACATTCAACATATTGTTGACGAAAAAACTCAAAACCAAATAGCTAGTAAAAGCTATAACCAGCGCCCAAATGGTGTTGACCATTATTTCTTTACCCCGGCTAATGCGATTTGGCACGCCTTCAGATGTCAGCCACTCTATGCCACCATAGATAAAAAATAACAGGGCCACGCCGGCCATACCACCCAAAAGCAATTTAATCAAAAGTATCAATGCTGTGCTAATATCCGCCAGCTGGCAATCACCGCTATCTAAACAATTTTTCAAAGCTGGATTATCCAAAAATCCGGTAATGGCCGCCTGGCTGCCAAGTGGCCAAAGTAAAAAAATAAGCCAGCCAAGTTTTTTAATCATTTTTTGATTGATAAGTTTGATTAATGCGATCAACTAGTGCCCTCAGATCGGTCGTCTTATTTAAATCTATTTTGCCGGAATTTATATCATTTATAAAATCGGCAAAATATTGTTCGGCTTTATTATAATCATAGCCATTATACCAATTGTCGGCTGTCAAAACCTGCGAAGCGAAAACAGCTAACTCTGGATCGGCTGTCTGCTCTTTGATCAAAGAACGCAGCGCGGTTGGCTTTTTAGTATTCTTTAAATAAGTCTTTACCAGATCGGCTGAAGCAGTGCTTTGGATAAAATTCCAGGCCGCATCACTATTTTTTGATTTGGCCGGCACTACATTGACCCAATAATCAGAGTAATATTTGGTGCCTTGGCTACCGGGAGTTTGGGGAAAATTAGTTATTCGCCACTCAAAGGGCGTGCCCTTCTGTCGCAAAGCATCAGCGTGATAACTATAGCCAAAAAAATAAGCTAATTTACCTTCGGCAAACATATCAAAAGCATTGGGTAAAGAATTGCTCCAGCTATAACTAGATAGGCCGACCCGCATAAAATCAGTGTAAAAACCCAGATCTCTGGCAAGATTACTGGCTGAAGTGTCATCGCGCAAAGGCAAAAAAGAATTACCCTTAATATTTACATTTGTTTGCAATAATAAATTGGATATGATGCCTAAAAATCCCGGTATATTATCAGCTCCACCCATAGCTACAGCTGCCTGATAAATCTCATTATCTTGGCCAACCTTAGTCAATTTTGGGGTCTGCTCTATTAATTCAGAAAAATCCTTCATCGGCTCGGCTATACCAGCAGCGGATAACAATTTTGAATTATAAAAAGTCACCATAGTATCCAATGAATACGGCAGGCCATATATCTTTCCATCTCTAACTACATTATTATAAACCACATCAACAAAACGAGATTTAATATCATCAGACGAGTATCCCTTTACTTCCTGCAAACTAGTAACGACTTCTTTTTTAATAGACCCCTTTACCTCTTGTACTGGGATTTTTACGCTGGCTGGCATCGGTTTCAAACGCGACTCATATTCTTTTAGCCAACTAGCTGGTATGGCAAATATGTCTGGGCCACGATCATCGGCCCAGGCTTCTAATAGTTCGTTCTCATATTCTTCATAACGCAATTGGCGGTACTGTACCTTGATGGTTGGGTGAGTAGCTTGATAAGCCTGAATCAATGGCCCAATTTGGGCTTGGCTATCCCACACCCCCCAATATTGCAAAGTGACTGGTCTGGCTTCTGGTGGCTTGGTAATACTGCAACCGCCAGTAGAATTTTTACAGGCAAAACCAGAGGTGATCATCAACACGCCAATTAATAATAATGATAATTTTTTGTAGCTGCGCATTGGTATTTACCTATTTTTTATATATTTTTTTAAGGCTTCTCTAAATTCTTTTCTGTCCCAGGCATATTCTAAGGTTGTCCTAAATAAATTAAGCGGGTCGCCAGTGGTCAACCATTGACCATCCTCTATCTCTTTAGCATAAAATTCACCGCCCGACTCAATGTAGGTTCTAATAGCATCGACTACCCATAGTTCACCACCCTTACCTAACCTGGTTTTTTTTAAAATATCCACGATGTCTTGATTTAAAATCATTCTGCCAAAATCAGCCAGACGAGAAGGAGTATTTTTTGGTGACGGCTTCTCAACTATATCGACAATTTGCATTGTTTTTTTATTTTTTATTTTAACAATGCCATATCTAGCAACTTGATCAAGCGGCACTTTTTGGACGCCGATCATTAGGTGGCCAGTCTTGTAATAGTCGTCAACCATCTGCTTGGCAAAAGGGATTTTTGACTTTACCAGGTCATCTCCCCAAACATACATGAATGGCCCATCATCAACCAGACTAGCCGCCGACAGAACTGGCGTACCATTACCATAGGGGCCCTTCTGTCTGACATAAATAAAATTGGCCATCTCAGATATCCGTCTGATCTCTTCCAATTTTTCTTTTTTGCCAGCTCTGGCCAGCTCCTGCTCCAGAGCCCAAGAATTATCAAAATGATCTTCCAGGGGCTTTTTATCCCACTTAGTCACCAGAATTATATCTTTAATGTCAGCGGAAACTAATTCTTCCACTACCAATTGAATGGCCGGCTTGTCGACTATCGGCAACATTTCCTTGGGCATTGTTTTAGTGGCTGGCAAAAACCTAGTCCCAGAACCAGCCACGGCAATAATTGCTTTTCTGATCTTAAGCATGGATATATTATACTAAAATTCGACCTAATTGTAAATTTTATAACAAACAATTGACGCGTGTGCCAATCTCATCAAAAATAAAAATCGATAGCCGCTACTTCCTTTTATCCCTGCGGGGGAAGAGTGTTTTTGGACAATATAGTAAACGCTAATAAAGCAAAAAATAAAATACTTAGATCATTTTTGAAATATGGTACGTCTACTAGGCCCTGGGTAAACCAAGTAAGCCAGGCTAGGGTCAGGGGCCAAGCTAGCCAATGTCTGACTTTATGTAAGGCAAGCAAATCCTGGACAATAAAAAATAAGCACAATAAAAATACCAACAATCCTAAAAACCCCACCTCGCTCCAAAAATTTAAAAATACATTATGCGGATACAGGTAAATTTCTAGCCAATCCACTTTATGATAAGCACCCATAGCTGCCTGGTAGCCATTGATGCCGGCACCAAAAATAAAATTGTGCCTTAACATTTGCCAGGTTTCTTGCCATTGGCTGCTCCGAATCTCCAAAGAACTTGCTTGTAAATTCAATTCTGGTTTGAATAATTGCTGACGAAAGCTTTGACCAGCATTGCTCTGCCAAACCAGCACTAGTATGGCAACACCCAAAACTAACCAGGCACCAAAATTATACTTACCAAATTTCTTATAAGAAATATTCCACAGAATAACCAGGCACCAAACAACTAGAGCGGTGATAATGCCAGCCAGAGCGCCCTGGCTAACTGCCCAAACAGACAACATCACGCCCATGGCCGTCAAAACTAAATAAAATAAATTATTTTTTTTGGTGATCAAATAAAGTCCCGCAAAAAAACTAGTCAGAGGAGCCGTTAATAAGCTCAGGGCGTTGGGATAAGAAAAAATTGAAGTAAGGCGAATAGTGTTGGGGTAATTATATTCTGGCGGCAAATACCAAAAACCATATTTTTGCCAAGCGGCTACGAAAAATAGCCAAAGCACCAGTAACCCCGAGGCACGAATAATCATTCTTGTGTCTTCCGACTTACGCACCACATACATAAAAACCATAAAAAACATCATTGGTTCGAGCCAATAAGCCCGCCATAAACCCAAAGCGTGAAAACTAGGGTGAACCACCAAGCCGATAATACTCACCAACAACCAAGCCAAAAGCAAATAGCGCCATTTGCCGGGTACCACATTTTCTGCTCTGCTCTGAAAATAAAAATTAATACGTTCAAAGCGTTGATCCTTAAGCAGCCAGACCAAGAATAAAAGCCAGATCATTATTTCTAAAAAAGTGCTGGGTAAGCCAAAAAATTGCCAGCGCCAAAGATAGCTTGGCAACAAAACCAAAATAACAGCCACGCCGAAGCTTAATCGGTAATAGGCTAGATAAATAAATAATAGGCTGGCCAATAAAAGCCAAATGAGGCTAGGCATCAACTTGTCTATTCAAAATGTTTCTTATTTTTTCTCGGTCTATCACTTTAAATAAGTAGAGCCAGACAAAATAAACCAGACTGGCCAATATACCAGAGATGATTACTTCTGCGCCCCTAAAAAACCAGAAAATAACAAAGGTCAAGGCACCGGCCGCCAATATCCGCCAAAAGCCAGAGGTTTGTAATCTAATGGTTAATTTCTTTTGCACCAATCTAAACGCCCAAATACAAATCAAGGTTTCCACCAAAACCGTGACTATGGCGGCTGCCCAATAATAATATCGCGGTATAAAGATAAAATACCCCAACAAACCAATGATGGCGGCTGCTAAATAATAGCGCACCATGGTTTTCTGTAAACCCAAAGCCACCACCAAATAAGTAAACATGGTGCCAAAAAATATCGCCGCCACCGCTAAAACCAAAATATTTAGTATCGGACCAGAGCCAGCAAATTCTTGGCCAGTAAGTAAAACCATCATTGGCTTGCTCAAGAGCCAAACTATCAGAACAACCCAGACATTAATGATGCTAAAAAAATCGAAAGTGTTTTGCTGGATGGTCTGCAGCCGATCCAAATCTCTTTTCACCCAAACAGCCGTAAAAATTGGCAAGACCAAACTCATAAACATGTGTGGAAAGGTAGTTAAAACCTCTAGCACTTTATAGGCTGCCCCATAAAGGCCAACTTTTTCGGCTGAATGATAAGCGGAGAGTATCAGGGTGTCGGCTCTAAAATAAACTAAGTTGAGAATAACCCCCAGAGACAGTGGCCAAGATATTTTAAAAACTTTTTTCCAATAAGAAAAATCCCAAGCAAAGCTCAATGGCTGGTGGCGCCAGAAAAAAAATAAAAATAATATCAAGCCGAGAAAGGCGCTAGCTGAATTCCAAAAAAGTATCTGATTTAAATTGCCGGCATGTAAATAAATATAAATAAGTGGCAACAAATAAACTATTTTGGAAAAAACATAAACCAACGTGGCTCGAGCCATGTCTAGGTATTTAGCAAAAATAGCTGTCAGGGTGGAAATCAAACTTTGCCAGACAAAAGCGCCGGCCAAAAATATCACTCCGTTTTTTACCGCCTGATCATAGGGGAAAATTTTTATCAAAAATGGCGCCAAGATAAAAATCAATAATGAAGCCAGGAGACGAATAGTAAAAATATTATCAACTCTCTTTTTCTCTTCTTTTTTATCTTCAGTAGTAGAAATTTCATTCAAGAGTGTCATATATAAACCCAAGTCGCTAATGGTCATTAAGGTTTGTAGAAAAACAAAAACGGTAGTATAAAAACCAAACTGTGTCTGCCCCAAAATCCTAGTAATCAGGCCAATATTTACTATACCAATTACAATATCAAAAAACCTGATTATTATCTGCCAGAGAGTATTGGTAAATATTTTATTGGCTGTTGACATGAGCTTATTATACTAATAAGAAACAAAAAAAACAACCCGAAATTTTTTCCGGGTTGTTCCAAAAAATTAAGTTAATTCAGCGGCTTTATGCGCCACCCAAACATCTTTTTTGATGCTGGTAATTATATCTGGATTTTCCTTCAAAAATGCCTTGGCGTTTTCCCGACCTACGCCCAACTTTGTTTCTCCATAACTATAAGAGTTACCGCTTTTGGCTACTATACTGAAGAGCAAACCAACGTCCAGCACATCACCAGCCACCGAGATCCCCTCATTATACATGATATCAAAAGTAGCACTCTTAAATGGTGCGGCTACCTTGTTTTTTACCACCTTGGCCTTGACTTGATTACCAATAATTTTTTCGCCTTGTTTTATCTGGGCTGCTCGCCTTACCTCAATGCGCACAGAGGAATAAAATTTCAAAGCATTTCCGCCAGTGGTGGTTTCCGGATTACCAAAGAAAACGCCGATCTTCATCCTAATTTGATTAATAAAAATAACCATGGTCTGACTTTTGTGGACAATGCCGGCTAGTTTGCGTAAAGCCTGGCTCATTAGCCTGGCCTGCAAACCCATGTGTTGATCGCCCATGTCACCCTCTATCTCTGCCTTGGGGACAAGAGCAGCCACTGAATCGACCACAATCACCCCGACACTACCTGAGCGAACCAAGGTTTCTACTATTTCCAGAGCCTGCTCACCAGTATCTGGCTGAGAGATTAAAAGACTGTTGACATCTACGCCTATGCGGCGGGCATAATCTGGATCAAGAGCGTGTTCGGCATCAACAAAAGCCGCTATACCACCTTTTTTTTGCACTTCGGCAACAATATGTTGGGCTAAAGTTGTCTTACCAGAGGCTTCTGGCCCATAAATCTCAATTATCCTGCCCTTAGGCACGCCGCCCACCCCCAAAGCTAAATCCAAGGAAAGGCAGCCTGTACTCACTGTTTCCACATTCATGGCTTTGGCATCGCCTAGGCTCATAATTGCCCCTTCGCCAAAACGACTTCTAATTTGTTCGATGGCTGTCTTGGTGGCTTGGTCGAAGTTTGTTTTTACTTTTTTGTCACTCGCCATAAATTTATCCCTTTTTTAGCAAACTTGCCTGTAACAGCCTGCTTAATTAATTATTCTAAAGCTTCTCTTAAAATTACTAATTCCAAATGTCTAGTCTGGCTATGTTTCTTTTTAGCACTAATCTGTAAATTATTCAAGCCGACTACTAAATTAACGGTTTTTTTAAAATTACCCTGTTCATCCAATAATACTAATTCATTATTTATTATCAGAGTGGCTTCGGCCTTGGTCCTACCAATAATTTCTACGGTAGTAGCTGTGGTTTTAAAATTGTTTGGTGGTTGGGCTATCGCCAAGCTTGGCGGCGCAATAATATTAAACACCTCCCAACTCAAATAAGCAAGCAAAGCAAGCACCACTAAGCCGATAGCTAACCAGCGACCCAAGCGTGGCCGCCACCATGGCGGTGTTGTTGGTTGTTTTATTTTACCAGCAAACTCAACTGTGTCTATTTTTCGCGATATATTTTTTTCAATCTGATAATCTGCCAATAAACTATCTAGGGCCAAGGAAAACAACTTTGCATATTGCCTAAGCCAGGCGCGCACATAAACATCGCCCGGTAAGCTCGACCATTGACCAGCTTCTAAATATTCTAGATACTTCGTGGGGACGCAAAGCTGTTTGCTCAAATCGGCCAAAGATACGTTTTTATCTAAACGGGCCAGTTTTAATTTTTCCGCCAAAGTTTGATTACGGCTAATAGATTTTTTCTGCCAACTAGACATAAACCAATAATTCTAAATAAGCTAACTCAACTCTTCTTTATTTTTTTCTTCTATTTCCTCACCCAGCTCATTATCTAACTCCTCGTCAGCATTAGATCCTGTTTCATTTATATCTAAGGCTGAGGAAAAATTCTCTTCCAGGTCTGCCTGGTTGACCAAAACCTCGCGCGGCTTTGAACCGCGATCTGGCCCGACCACTCCCATTTGCTCCAAAATATCCAGCAAACGAGCGGCTCTAGCATAGCCTACGCGCAAACGGCGCTGCAATAAAGTAGCCGATGCCTTGCCTGCCTTGATCACCTCTTCTTTGGCGGCTTCAGTTAAACTATCCTCATAGCCGTCATTGCCGCCCACAATACTCACTCCACCAACCTTGTCAGTCACGCTAGAATTGTATTCCGGCTCAGCTTGTGTCTTGAGATAATTGACTACATCATTAATCTCTTCGTCGGTGACATAAGCGCCCTGAATGCGCTTTACTTTTGACGATTCGGCGGTCATAAATAGCATATCTCCTTTACCCAATAATTTATCAGCCCCGCTAGTATCAATAATTGTCCTGGAGTCCATGGCTGAAGCAACCGCGAAAGCAATGCGCGAAGTGATGTTGGCCTTAATCAGACCAGTAATCACATCCACTGATGGCCGTTGGGTAGCCAATATCAAATGAATACCGGCGGCCCTACCCAATTGAGCCAAGCTCACCACGGCAGCTTCCACTTCTTTGGCGGCCAAAGACATCAGGGCGGCAAACTCATCAACTATAACCACAATATACGGCAGACGATTGACTATCACTGCTTTATTATAGCTATCTATATTGCGCTTATTAGCTGCTTGCAATAATTTATAACGCTCATGCATTTCTTTGACCACCCAGCGCAAAGCATTAATAATTTTATCAGTGTCATTTATAACTGGGGTCAACAAATGGGGGACATCATTATAGGCTGAGAGTTCTACGCGTTTTGGATCTATTAAAATGAATTTTAGGTCATCGGGGGAATTTTGATAAATTAAACTTAAAATAATATTATTGATGCAAATAGATTTACCGGAGCCAGTGGCGCCAGCGATCAAAAGATGCGGCATGTTGACTAAGTTAGCCATAATAGCGCTGCCGGCCACATCCTTGCCCAAAGCAATATAAAGATTACTCTTACGTTTGGCGTAAACGCTGCTCTCTAAAACATCCCGTAGCTTGACTGTGGAAATACTTTGATTTGGCACCTCAATGCCCACCAATGACTTACCCGGTATGGGAGCTTCCATACGAATGGGGTGCGCAGCTAAAGCTAGGGCTAAATCATTCTGCAGAGTCAAAACTTGGGCCAAGCGAACACCTTCGGCTGGACGTAAAGTATATTGTGTGACTGTCGGGCCCACACTAACCTCGCCCATAGTAACCTCAATCCCAAAATTTTCAAAAGTTTTTTTGATCTTCTGCATATTGGACTGAATATCACCAGAGTCTGGCTTGGTGTTGGAAAAAGTCAAAAGGTCTATCGGTACAATTATTTTTTTCCGGACGGTTTTTTTGGGAGCAAGCTGGGCATCTGGCTCCTCTGGAACACCGCTAGACGCATCTTTTTCTTCAGTAATGGTCTCTTCTGAAGCGGTTTGGCCAAGCAGTATTTCGTCAGGCAAAAATTCTTCTTCCTCCTCCGGATCTGGCTGTTCATCACTGGCTGGCAAAATCTTTTCTTTTAATAAACCTAGCGCCTTAGCTCTTTCATTTATATCTCTAAAAGAAGTATTGAAGGCCAAAAAGAATCCAATTAAAAATACCGCTAATAAAACCAGTAGCGCCCCCCAAAAACCCAAGCCCCTATCCAAACCATAACCAATTGCCCAGCCCAAGGCACCACCGCCATCGCCGGCACTGGTAATTTCCTGAAAAGTGAAATCACTAACCAAAAAATTGCTCAAACCGGTAACCGCCAAGATAACTAAAAATAGCCCGAGATAACTAGACCATTTGACTCGATAGGTGTGGCTCTTTATCAAAAAATAGCCAACTACTAAAAGAACAACGATGAATAGCCAGTCGGCCCAACCAAATAAATACCCCAGACCAAAACCCAAATAATTACCGGCCGGGCCAGCCAAATTAAATAATGACAAAATACACAAAAAGGCCACTAAAAATACCAAAATAGTAATTATTGCTCCTTTGGTGTCTGGACTTAAATTAAAGCCCTGGGCTTCGTCGCTTTCTATGGCTATTTTTTGTTTAGTTTTTCTCGACATATCTAGATTTTTTAGCTTAAATCCAGTTAATTTTAACACACTTGTAAATAAAAATAAACACAAAAACGGCCCCAAAAAGAGGAGGCCGTTTTCTCAAAAAACTTAATTTCTCTCACCAAAACCAGTGCCGGCAGGTATTTTGCGACCAATGATCACATTTTCCTTTAGCCCTTTCAGGTGGTCTACTCTACCAGTAATAGCTGCGTCTATTAATACTCTGGCTGTTTCCTGGAAAGAAGCGGCCGACAGAAAAGAATCTGAAGTCAGGGCCGCTTTGGTAATACCCAAAAGCATTACCTCGCCTTTAGCTGCTTGACCCTTGACCTTATTGTTAGCCTCTTTGAATTGAGTAATGGTCACCACCTCGCCAGGCAAAAGATCGGTATCACCAACCTCTTTTATCAGAATTCTTGAGAACATCTGTTTGACTATCAATTCAACGTGTTTATCATTTAGATTCTGGCCCTGCGAAGAATAGATGTGTTTTATTTCTTTGATGATATATTTTTGCACAGCTAGCTGGCCTTGCAAATTATATAATTCATGCAAATCAATGCTCCCCTCGGTCAACGTCTGACCCTCGACCACCAAATCCTTGTCTCGAACCCAGAGGGTATAGCCGGCCGGGATAACTGCTTCCTGAATTTCATCTTTGTGGCTGATCACCTGTAATTGATCGTTGGTAATTTTGATCACACCATTGAACCCAGCTCTAATTTCTTCTTCCTCATTGATAAACAACAGTTGGTCCTTAGTTATTTCTTGACCATCTTTCACTTTTAGCTCCAGGCCTTTTTCCAAATCATATTTAGCGACCCTTGAGCCTTGAGGCTGTATCTTTACTATGCGATTATCCTTGCTGATTAGTTTGTTATCGTCCTGCAGTACGGCTATGCCGGTGACCGGAGACAAAATAGCTGGCTTCTTTGGTGGACGTGATTCAAACAATTCCTCTACCCGCGGTAAACCTTGGGTGATATCACCCTCGGCCACACCGCCAGTATGAAACGTGCGCATAGTCAGCTGTGTGCCCGGCTCGCCGATACTCTGGGCAGCCACAATGCCCACGGCTGTGCCTATCTCTACTAATTTATTATAACCCAAGTCATACCCATAGCACTTGCGACAGACGCCTCTGATTGCCTGACAAGTGAGCACTGAACGGATTCTAACTTCCTCGGGGTTAGCTTTAATAATGTGTTCGGCCAATTCTTTGGTCACTAGGGTTCCTTTTTTAATCAGGGTCTTTTTGGTCTTTGCGTCTTTGATGTCTTCAGCCAAAACTCTGCCAATAATTCTCTCCTGGATTGGCTCATTGAGGGCTTTGCTTTCTTCGCGAGTAATCACTAGGCCCTTGGTGTCATGACAATCTTCTTCAAGCACCACCACATCTTGAGAAACATCTACTAGGCGGCGCGTCAAATATCCGGCACTAGCTGTACGTAAGGCAGTATCAGATAAGCCTTTGCGGGTGCCGTGAGTAGAAATAAAATATTCCAAAACATCTAGGCCCTCTTGAAAACTAGCCTTCACCGGTAACTCAATCACATCGCCTGCCGGGTTAATCACCATGCCTTTTAGACCCATAATCTGAACCATCTGGGAAAAAGAGCCCCTGGCACCAGAGTTAATAATTCCGGCAATAGAATTTTCTGGGTTAAGCAAGTTTTTACACTGCTCGCTGATGCGGTTCTTGATGTCGTTCCAAACTTCAATGACCTTGATATACCTTTCTCGATTGGTCAACAAACCATTGTTGTATTGATCCTTGATTTCCTCAACTTTGGTTTCGCCTTCCTTGATCAGGGCATTTTTACTGGTCAATTTTGGTATGTCGTCCATGCCCCAGGAAAGGCCAGAAGAGGTGATATATTTAAACGCCAAATCTTTAATATCATCCAAAAGCTTGACTGTGCTTTCGTGTGAGAGGCGACGAAAAGCCTCAGCCACAATATTCTTCATACCCTTCTTATCTAGGGTGTAATTCACGTACTCTATCTCCTCCGGCAATATTTTATTAAATAATATGCGACCAACTGAGGTTTCAAGCAACTGATTGTCTAGTTTCTTAATCCTAACTTTAATTAAATCCTGTATACCCACCAGGCCCAAGACAAAAGCTTTTTCTGCTTCGTCTTCATCAGAAAAAAACTTGCTGGCCTTAGCTTCCGGTTTAATATAAGTCAAATAGTAGCCGCCCCAGACAATATCCTGACTGGGGATGGCAACTGGATCACCGGTAGCCGGCTTCAGTAGATTATTGGCTGACAACATGATATTGGCTGCCTCTTGCTTGGCTTCCTCAGTCAAAGGAACGTGAACAGCCATTTGATCGCCATCAAAGTCAGCATTAAAAGCAATACAAACCAATGGATGCAGCTGAATAGCCTTACCCTCTATTAAGACCGGTTGGAAAGCTTGGATGCCTAAACGGTGCAGGGTAGGAGCACGATTTAGTAATACATGGGCTCCTTTGATAATATCTTCCAAAATGGCCCAAACTTCTGATTGACCAGATTCGATGTAGCGGTTAGCCGAACGCACATTGTGCACCAGCTCTGCTTTTATCAATTTGGATATTACGATTGGCCTAAAAAGCTCAAGGGCCATTGTCTTTGGCAAGCCACATTGATAAATCTTGAGATGCGGACCGACTACGATTACTGAACGGCCAGAATAGTCTACGCGCTTACCTAAAAGATTCTGACGAAAACGTCCCTGCTTACCTTTGAGCATGTCGGCGATGCTCTTTAACATCCTCTTCTGCCCAGTAGAGGCGGTGACGGTCTTGCCGTGGCGAGCATTATTATCTATCAAGGCATCAACTGCTTCTTGCAACATGCGTTTTTCGTTGCGCTGAATCACCTCTGGGGCATTTAACTCTTTGAGACGCTTGAGACGATTATTGCGATTTATCACCCGGCGATATAAATCATTAAGGTCAGATGAGGCAAATCGACCACCATCCAACTGAACCATCGGCCGCAGGTCTGGCGGGATGACTGGTATGGCGCTCATGATCATCCATTCTGGTCTAATCTTATTTATAATCAAGCTCTTAATCAGGCGGGCGCGACGAATCAATTTTTTGGTCTTAGAGGGGATGGCGGTAGTAATTTCTTTTTCCAATTTATCAAGCAAATCTTCTAGGCTTATGCGGTGTAAAAGTTGGCGAATGGCCTCGGCGCCAATACCGGCTTCAAATACATGACCATAGCGCAAAGACAGCTCTTGATATTTATTTTCTGAAACGATTTGTAGTTCGTGCAACTCTTTGAGGTCACGCATAGCAATATCAGCCGCCTCTTCCAAGGTCTTTATCTTATCAATCTTAGCTACATTGAGCGCCAATAATTCCTGCTCTGATTTTTTATCAACCTTGTCCTTGGATTCACCGTCGGCCAGCATCTTGGTCTTGCGTCGATTAATTTCCTGCGAACGCTGATTAAATTCATTGTCTATCTGTTTGCGCTTACTTTTTAATTCACTTTTGATAAGCTCAATTGTCTCTTGGCGAGCTTTTTCATCAATGTGAGTAATAATAAAAGAAGCAAAATATATCACCTTTTCTAGGGACTGGATGCTAAGGTCCAAAACTAAACCTATCTTTGAAGGAATGCCGCGTAAAAACCAAATATGAGAAACTGGGGCCGCCAAATCAATGTGGCCCATGCGTTCACGTCTTACCACTGCCCTGGTTACCTCTACGCCACACTTATCGCAAATAATACCCTTATAACGAATCCGTTTATATTTACCACAATAACATTCCCAGTCTTTAGTCGGACCAAATATCTTTTCACAAAACAGGCCGTCCTTTTCTGGCTTTTGTGTGCGGTAATTAATGGTTTCTGGCTTCAAAACTTCACCGTGCGACCAGGCGTGGATATCGTCCGGCGATGCTAAACGTAATTTAATAGCATCAAATTCTAGCACCGTATTTTTGTCTGCGGCCACAAAAGTTGTTTTGGCTGATGATGGAGTTGACATATTATTTAAATTTATATTTTTTATTATTCACCAACGGCATCACTCTCGACCGACACACCAGATCCATCATTGATGACAGGAGCTGCCTCCTCCAGAATCTCTCTAGTCTCGGAACTGACATCCTCAATTTTTCTCTCTCGCTGGCCAATCAGCTCCACTTCTAGGCCTAAGCCTTTTAGTTCGCGCACCAAGACGTTAAATGATTCGGGTATATTCAAACGATTAATTGGCTCGCCCTTGATGATTGACTCATAGGCCTTGGAGCGGCCCGGCACATCATCAGATTTTATGGTCAACATTTCCTGCAGGGTGTTGGCGGCACCATAAGCCTCCAAAGCCCAGACCTCCATTTCACCAAATCTCTGGCCGCCAAATTGAGCCTTACCGCCGAGTGGCTGCTGAGTGACCAATGAATATGGTCCAATGGACCGTTGATGGATTTTATCCTCTACCAAGTGGTTGAGTTTTAACATATAGGCTACGCCAACAGTGGTTTTGTTTACAAAGGCTTCACCTGTGCGACCATCATAAAGTTGTAGTTTGCCACCTTCTGGCCAACCGGCCTTATTGAGTTCTTGCCTAATGATTTCTTCTGGCACGCCATTAAGGGCTGGACAGGCCACCTTATACCCAAGGGTTTTGGCGGCTAGGCCCAAATGGGTTTCAAGCAGCTGCCCCAGATTCATGCGGGAAATAACGCCCAGAGGATTCAAAATAATATCAACTGGCGTACCGTCGGCTAAAAATGGCATATCTGACTCTGGCACAACTCTGGAAATAACGCCCTTGTTCCCATGACGGCCGGCCATCTTGTCGCCAACTTGTATTTTGCGTAATTGGGCAATAGTGATCTGTATAGTTTTAATAACGCCGGCTGGCAATTTATCACCCTTGTCTCGAGAAAATATTTTGATATCAATTACTTTGCCGCGTTCACCGTGTTTTAAATATAGAGAAGTGTCTCTTACATCCTTGGCTTTTTCGCCAAAAATAGCGCGCAACAATTTTTCTTCAGCTGATAATTCTGTTTCACCTTTGGGGGTAATCTTACCGACCAAAATATCACCAGAAGAAACATTGGCACCGATGCGCACTATACCCTCTCTGTCTAAATCTTTTAGTTTTTCTTCACTAACATTTGGTATGTCACGAGTAATGACTTCTGGGCCCAGTTTGGTGTCCCGAACATCAATAGAATAATCCTCAATGCTAATAGATGTATAAAAATCTGATTTGACTACGCGCTCAGAAATTAAAATAGCGTCTTCATAGTTACCACCATCCCAGGTCATGTAGGCAACCAGTACATTACGACCCAGAGCTAATTCTCCTTGATCAGTAGCCGCGCCATCGGCAATCGCCTGGCCCCGCTTCACCTTGTCACCCTTATTGACGATCGGGTGTTGGTTCATGCTGGTAGAAGTATTTGAGCGAGCAAATTTATTTAGATAATAAGCGGTAGATACACTGTCTTTATTGGTCACCTCGATGCGACGACTATCTACATAAGTAATTTCACCGTCTTCCTTGGCAACCACCACTTGGCCAGAATCAATAGCAGCCTTGGCCTCTACGCCAGTGCCCACCAAGGGTGCCTCTGGTTTAATCAAGGACACTGCTTGGCGCTGCATATTTGTACCCATCAAAGCGCGCACTGCGTCATCGTGTTCCAAGAATGGTATCAAGGATGTAGCAATGCTAATAATCTGATTCGGTGCCACATCCAAGAGATCTATCTTTTCCACTTGGTCGTAAGTGGGGTTACCCTTGACCCTGATTTCTGCGTGGCTATCAACAAAATATCCATTTTCATCAATTGGCGTAGTGGCTGCGGCGGTGTTAAACCTTTCCTCTTCAAAAGCGTCCAAATATGCCACCTCATTAGTAACCAATGGCTTAATAGGAATATTAATAATTTTTTTGTAGTGAGCTAGCTCTTTGGCCTTGGAGGCGGTGATGGTCTCACCGGCCTTTACTATGGTTTGGTGACTATCTGAATCAACAATATCTGCTCTGGCAATTTTTCCTTCAGTAATTTTTGGGTCATTGCCGATATCATGCAAAACGCGCCTAAACGGTGTCTCAATAAAACCAAAGTCGTTCACTCTGGCATAAGAAGCTAGGTGACCCACCAAACCAATGTTTGGACCTTCGGGGGTAGCAATCGGGCAGATGCGCCCATAGTGAGTGCGATGCACATCGCGCACTTCAAAGCCAGCCCGCTCGCGAGACAAGCCGCCCGGCCCCATGGCTGACAAACGGCGCTTGTGTTCTAGCTCGGCCAAAGGATTGACCTGATCCATAAACTGAGACAGCTGTGAGCTCATAAAAAATTCCTTGATCACGCCGATCACTGGTCTGGCATTAATCAGCTGATTGGGCGTCAGATTATTTATGTCCAAGGTGCTCATTCTGTCTTTGACAATGCGCTCCATGCGAGCCAAGCCTATTCTAAAACGACCCTGCACCAATTCACCAATAGCTCTCACCCGACGATTGCCCAAATGATCAATATCGTCTGCCTCCTCTTGACTGAGATTTAAACGAATTATCTCCTTAATAACGAGAACCAAATCCTCTATGCGCAAAACCCTGGTCTCTTTGTTGTTTGGCAAAGATAAGCCGAAGCGGGCATTTATTTTGTATCTACCCACTCTACCAAAATCATAGCGGTCAAAGTCGAAAAACATTGAGTGTATTAGGCTGCGCGCATTATCTGTGGTAGCTAGGTCACCCGGACGGATGCGCCGATAAACTTCGCGCAAACCCTCAGCCTCGTCGTGGGAAATATCTTTTTCTAACGTGCTCTTGATGAATCTTACTTCTGGGTGGATATCAACATCAGCAAAAAGTTGTAAAATTTCTTCATTGTTTGGTTTGCCCAAGGCGCGCAAAAGGGCAGTGACCGCCACTTTGCGTTTACGATCAATTTTTACTGAGATAACATTGTTGCTATCGGTCTCGATCTCTAGCCAAGCGCCTCGGTTAGGAATTATTTTGGCACCATAATATCTGCGGGCTCTAAGAATATTTGAGGTGAAAAATACGCCGGCGCTACGAATTAATTGAGAAACCACCACCCTCTCTACGCCATTAACAATGAAGGTGCCCCGTTCGGTCATCAGCGGGAAGTCGCCTAAATATATTTCTTGCTCTTTAATTTCATTGGTGCGCTTGTTGACCAAGCGAACATTCACGCGCAAAGGGGCTTCAAAGGTGAGGTTTTTGGCTTTAGCGGTTACTTCATCAAACTTTGGTTCGTCCAAATAATAATCCAAAAAATACAACTCTAAATCACGACCAATAAAATCCTTGATCGGGGAAATCTCCTCAAACAATTCCTTGAGACCTTCGGTAAAAAACCAGTTATAGGACTTCTTCTGGACTTCTACCAAGTCGGTCAAAGGAATAGCTTCTCGTGAAGAGGTGAAGTACTTACGAGAAGCAGTGATCTTGGCTTGGGGCATAAATTTTGCTAATTATTTGTTAATTAGCCGCGCGAGCACTAGCGACAAAAATTGACGGCGCAAAAAAATAACTCACCCGCCTGGTATGGGGTCAGTCTTTATGTTTTTTAGACTAAATTATATTAGTCTGCAAAAAATGCATGACTGTATGCTACCAGAATAAGTTGCGTCTGTCAAGGATTTTAGCACCAAATAGCCAAAATTAGGTAAAAAAATATTTTTTTTACCTAATATTAGCAAAAAAATAAAGATGTATATATAAAAAAATTTGTCAAATACTTTTGTTTTTTTGCTAAAATATGCACAAAAATCATGGTTTATATACAAGTTATCCACAATACAAATCCAAATATAAATAATAGGCCCGCCCAATTAAGTTTATATTGATCGATATTTTAACCAAATTTTGGCTAATTATAGCAACTTATTTAATTCTTCTCTGACTACTACCCTGTCATCCCACGGTAGCTTCTTGCTGTTAGCTACACAAATAAACTGTTCGGCTCCTTTGCCGGTAATAAGCACCAGATCATCCTTTTTGGCTAAAGTAAGCGCTTTTTTGATAGCTGCTCGCCTGTCTGATATTTTAAACAGGTTTGCCCCCAAAACCTTGCCCGCCTCTATTGATCCCTGAGCAACATTGGCAATAATCGCCTCTGGGTCGTCATCATATGGGTCTTCATTGGTCACAACTACCAGATCAGCGGTTTGACCAGCCATCTTACCTAAAATGGGCTGGCGAGCCTTGTCTCTGCCTCCCCCGCAAGATCCGATAACATGAATTAGCCTTTTGTGTTTAACATCTTTTAGCGCTGAATATAATTGCTCAAGACTAGCTGGCTCTGGTGCATAATCTATCAAAACATTAAAATCCTGCCCGGCAGTAATCCATTCCTGCCTGCCCGGCACGCCTCGCAACTGTGCATCCGCTACCCTGGCCAAATCAAAACCCAAAATTTTTACCACGCCAAGACTGGCTAAAATATTATAAACATTAAACCGGCCCAAAAAATTGGTTTTTATTTTTTGACCATCTACAAAAAAACTTAAATGGCCGGTGGATAAATCTATCCGCTCAGCCATCAGGTCGGCTGGCTTGTCTAGGCTATAAGTGAAAAATCTATCCACGGGAAATTTCTTTAAAATCTCTGTCTCTTGATCGTCGCCATTGCTGACAATTGCCTTGTCAATCAGGCGTCCACCAATTTTTTTATTTCGCGACCCACTTAAGTGGGCAAATAATTTTTCTTTGGCTGCTTTATAATTTTCCCAGCCGCCATGCGCTTCGATGTGCTCTGGTGTAAGGTTGGTAAACACCACCACATCATAATTTATACCAATGTGTCTATATTGATCTATGCCTTGTGACGATGTTTCGATCACTGCGTAGCGACATCCGTTTTTTACGGCTTCTCGCAAAAACTTCTGTGTCTGAAAGCGACCCAACATGGTCATCTTTTTATTATTAAGCCGCTCATTACTACCCACCTTAAAACTGGCTGTTGATACCGACCCAACCTTTTGGCCTAGGGCTTCCAAATATTGAGCAATAAAACTCACTGTGGTGGTTTTTCCGTTGGTACCGGTCACACCAATCACTATCAATTTATTGCTGGGGAAAAAATAATACAAAGCTGCCAGCCTAGCTAGCGACCAATGATAAAAATATAGGAGTTTTTTTGGTACTAATTTTTTTATAATTCTTTTAAACATAATACTATCTAAAAAATCTTCTGGCCTTCCGCAAATAAGCATAAAATTTATACCAACTGTGGTCGTAAACAAAATCATAGGTGCCGGCTGAATATACGCGCCTACCAGAAAATCCTTGCTTGAACCTGGTCACGCCCTGCCAGCCTGGTTTTGAACCATCTTCTGGCGCTATGCCCCACCAATCATAGGTTTTATATCCCTGATCGCGATATCTTTTTATGCTCTCCCAATGCAAAAGCTGTGGCGCCATTAGACTCCTATTCTGATAATCAGAGGCACCATGCAAGTAGGTGGCTGTTTGGCCGAATTTTATTAAAAAATTAGCCGCCACCACTTGATTACCGGCATAAGCCAGGGCCAGTTCGCCAGAATTATCCGCTAATAACACTGACCATAGTTGATGATAATATTCGCCGGAGTGCAAGCCAATATGGTTTCGCTTGGCCGTCTTTTTTAGTAGCGACAAAAAAACCTCAAGGTCTTTTTCTGTCTGGCTAAAAACTATTCTGACGCCCTTTCTTTTGGCTAAGGCTATATTGTATCTGGTTTTAGGGTGGCTTTGCCTCAGCAAAGCTTCGTTGTCTAAATCTAAATTGGTACACCAGGTCTCGCGAGGCTGAATATCAATAGCTCGCCACGTGTTTTCTAGCTCAATTTTGGCTTGAGGTTCAAGGCGAAAAAATATTTCTTGGTATTGCCGCGTTTCAATTGTAATATCCCTCACGCTAGACAATAGTAGTTTGGTGCCAATTAGAATTTCATCGGCTGCCAGATCATTTGCCCAAATTGGTCCTTTGGGCGCATAGAGATAGCTCTTGCCCAAGCCCAGCTTGGTTTCGTACAAAAGACAGCGACCAATTATTCTGCTCTTGGATTCTAGATTTAATGTCCAATTTTTTTTGCCTTGCCTATCCAAAAATTTTTGCCAAAGACTGCTTTGCAAAAAGGCGCCGGATGCGCCGGATTTTTCTAACCACTGATCTTGGTTTTTAGAATCCAAAAATACCCTCATAAATTACTTTTGACCAGCCTGCAGGGCGCGCTTAATTTTACCGGCCAGATCATCGTTGTCGACCGGCAAATTTTTCACCATCTCTTGCGCTTCTCGCTCTTTATACCCAAGCGATACTAGGGCCTCCACAACTTGCCTATTACTGCCCGTTGACCCAGCAATAGAAGAGAGTTCGTCTATAAACTTCTCTTTGAGTTCAACTACAATGCGCTCGGCTGTTTTTTTGCCAATGCCAGAAACCTGACGCAGAAAATCTGGATCCCCAGTAGTAATGGCTCTCTTTAGTTCTTCTATTTCTGCCAATCCTAAAACATTAATGGCACTTTTTGGCCCCACTCCAGAAACAGAAATTAATTTTTTAAAAAAATCTAAAGCGCCCGTAGTTTTAAAACCGTATAAATCAAAGGTATCTTCTTTTATATAAGAATAAACAAAAAACTCGACTGGACTATTTTTTTCAAGCGCCTGCCAATCCTTGGCGCTTAAAAAAACCTCATAGCCAATATCCCCGGCCAAGACAATCACTGATTTTTGGGTTTTTTCCAATATACTACCTTTTAAATAGGAAATCATATCTTCCTAAGCTTAACAAAATCTGGCAATAAATTCAATTGACAAAAGCGCGCTTGTGTTATAATTTATATTGTCAACCAAGAACAACAAAATGGTTGGGTACCTTCGCTTCCCAAACGCGGAACCAAAAGCCATGGAGGTGGCCGGTATGTCAGCGTCCTCTGGTGGTCACAGTCTCCTTGTCCGCATGGGCCTTGTGTTTCTGGCGGTGCTGGTCCTGTCCTCGCTGGCCTGGACCAGCTACGAAGCCCGCCTGGGCCACGCTCCCCACAACAACGCGACGCTGCTCTTCAACTGGTCCTGGCTGGCCAACCTGCCTCGGCCCGATTCCGACCCGCTGGCGCTCGGCATCCTGCTGCTCGGAATCTACGCCCTGCTCAAGCTCGTCAGCTTCAACCCGATCGCGAGCGTGGGCCAAATGGCTATTGGCCTCACGGTGTATTGCCTGGCCGGCTCGTGGCTTGGGCCTGCCTGGGGTCTGCTGGCCAGCTTGATCGTCGGCTTGGTGATTTCTTTTCTTTTCACGCTCCGCCACATTAGGCGGATCCAGCAGGGTCACCGCCGAGAGCGTCTGCTCTTCAGTGATGTAGTATTCGAGCTCTTCTTATCGCCGCTAACTGGGGGCAACGGCATTATGCCAGGTATAGTACTGGGCATTGGTGCAATCAACGGCTTTGCGGTAGCACTACCCATGGCCTTTGTCCTGTTGGTGCTGCCCCTGATTCTGCTCTGCGGCGTCTTGGCCATAGCAGAAAACGACGACCTCTAGCCACACTGATTCATTGCGAGATTCTCGCAACCGTTGCTTGCCAGGCAACGGTTTTTTCTTTTATAATATAGAAATATGAAAAAATATAAAGTCATCATAAATCGCAAAGAGTGCTTGGGCTGTGGTTCTTGCGTGTCTATTATGTCTAGGCTTTTGTCTTTGGACCCAACGGATAATTTAGTCAACTTCAAAAACTCAAGCTTATTCGAGAATGCCTTGGTTGGTGAAATAAACGAGGAAGACTTGGCTGATTTCAGTCTGGCGGCCGATGCCTGCCCTTTGGGAATAATAAAAATCGAAAAATAGCCAAAAAACACCTTAAAACAAAAAAACACCTTAATCGCGCAAAGGTGCTTTTTTAGTCTTTCTTGCGAAAGAAATCAATATTTTCTGGAATATCCCAGGAGATCCACTTCGACGCGAGAACCTCCAAGGTTATAACATTATAACAAATCTTTTTAAATGTGGCAAAGTCTATTGCCTAATAGGCATCACTAAATACAAATAGTCTTGGTTGCTGGTTGGCTGCAATAATCCAGGGGAAGAATTATTGTTAGTCTTTAAGATTGTCTGGCTGCCATCAATTGTGTTAAGCCCATCCAATAAATATCTGTAATTAAAAACAATGTCGTTGTTTTCTCCTTTAATTTCTGCTTGAATCTTAGCCGTACTATTGCCTGTGTTGGCCGAAGCAGTAGAAACTACAATTTCGCCCGCGCTATGATCAAGGCTCAAGCGAATGTCATTGATGCCTTGTTTGCAAAATAATGACACGGCCTTAATGGCTGGTATCAATTTATCAATGTCGCATTTGGCTGTTGTCACAAAACTATTGGGAATTATTTGCTTGTAGTCTGGATAGCGACCATCAATCACTCGAGACACCAACTCTACTCCATCAAAAACAAACAGTATTTGGTTTTCATTAAAATATAATTTTATTTTTTCATCATTTTGCTCGACTAGTATGCGGGACAGTTCTTGTAGGGTTTTGAGAGGAATAATTAAACTAATTTCCCTGCCCTTATTTTCAATTTTAATTTTTCTCTCCGCCAACCTGTAGCTGTCGGTGGCTGCTAAAACCAGCTGATCTTTATAAAAATGAAAGTTTACGGCATTAATCTCAACCCTAGAGCTATCCAAAGAGGCTGCAAATAATACTTGGTTTAACCCCTTTTTAAGATCGCTGGCCGCTATTTCAATTTCATTGTTTTTTTCTATTTCTGGTATCAAAGGAAAGTCCTCTGCTTCTAAGCCCTTAATACTGGTTTCTTGATTTGAGCTTTTAACTTCTAGGCTGCCATCCTTTAGTTCTAAAATAATATTCTCTTTGGGTAAGAGGCTAATGAAGTTATTTAATAATTTGGCCTCAACGGTAAAATCTCCTTCCTCTTCTACTTTACTACGAACAAAAACTCTGATACCAATTTCTAAATCAGTGGTTACAAGGATTAAACCCCCTTTATCGGCTTTTAATAAAACGTTGTTTAAAATAGGAAGATTACTATTTTTATTAGCAATGTGGGAGACTAGTCCTAAGCCCTTGTTTAAATTTTCTTGGGTGCAAACGATTTTCATATTATTATTAATTATATATTTATAAATAAAGTAGTATTAGTAGAGGGTGTTTATATGTGGATAGAGAGCAGAAAATTTTTAATTTACTGGGGTTGGGCGCCTATATTTTCTATAAATCAATAGGGGAAAAGTTGTTGGCAAGTTGAAAAAATATTTTTTAGTTTGGGGACAAGTTTAGAAAAAAAGTTTCTTATTAAAAAGTTTTTATTATCTATAAACAATTTGTTCTAAGTATTATACACAGCTTATTCATAGATTTTCTGTCTTAGGACAGATAGATCATTTTTTATTTTGTCGTCCGCTGTGGCCAGTTCAGCAATTTTTAAGCAAGCGTGCATAGCCGTGGTGTGGTCTCGGCCACCAATCTCTTGACCAATGTTTGGGAAAGAACTTTTTAGCTGTTCGCGCATCAAAAACATTGCAATTTGGCGGGGTAAAACCAGCTCTTTTTTACGACTAGAGCCCAACAATTGCTCTAAGGTAATGCCAAAAAAGTCAGCCACAACACGAAGTAGTTTTTTGCTGGTTAGGCCGGCTTTTTTTGGGTTGGCAGATATGCCACTAAGTAAAGAACGCACGCTTTCTATAGTGGGAGCAGTATTGTTTAATTGGTGAAAGGCAATAATTCTGTTTAGTGCGCCCTCTAATTCACGGATATTTTCCTGGATGTTTTCTGCAACCAAATGGACGATGTCAATTGCCAGGCGGTAATTGCGTTGTTGGCACTTCATTTCTAGGATGGCCACCCGGGTTTCTAAGTCGGGGAAAGAAATATCAGCGATCATTCCCCACTCAAAACGAGAAATTAGGCGGTTTTCAATGCCCGGTATAGCCTTGGGCGGCCGGTCAGAAGAAATAATAATTTGTTTATTGTTTTGGTGCAAGGCATTAAAGGTGTGAAAAAATTCCTCCTGAGTTTGCTCTTTTCCGGCGATAAACTGGATATCATCAATTAATAAAACATCAACATTGCGGTAAATGTTTTTGAATTGATCAGTCTTCCCGCTTTTTATTGCGAAAATGAAGTCATTGGTAAATTTTTCGCTGTTTATATAGAGAATCTTTTTCTTGGGGTTTTTTTCTAAGATATAGTTACCAACGGCCTGCACCAGGTGAGTTTTTCCCAAGCCAACCCCACCATAAATAAATAAAGGGTTATAAATTTCCCCCGGTTTTTGGGCGGCTGCCAGGGCCGCTGCTTGAGCCAGCTCATTTCCCGGGCCAACTATGAAAGTATTAAAAACATAGTGGTTGTTTAGGCCGAATTTATTGGTATTTTTTTGTCCATTTTGAGAAGCAGAGTTATTCACAGGGGGTATTTCAGCAACAGCAGTTTGGCTAGTTTTTTGGCTAATATTAGCCGAATAGCTCTTTGATTCCACCCTGTAGATAACCTGTAGATTATTTTTTAACAAAACATCCTCTAGTGCCTTGGCGATGTGGTTGTGGTATTTCTTTTCCAGCCAAACTTTAGTAAAAGAATTTGGTACACCAACCACTACCTGTTGGTCATCAAACTCAACCAAAAAGGTATTTTTGAACCAAGTGGTAAAATTAGCTCGGCTAATCAAAAGCTCAAGCTGGCCCAAGGCACTTTGCCAAATTTTGTCATTATTTTCCATGAATTTAAAGAAATAAACTAGCTTAAATATAGCACAGAAATTTATTAACTCAAATATACACAGCAGATGATAAGGTGTTTATAAGCTGTTGATAAGATAACACACATTTTTTGTCTAATAAAGACCTTGCTAAAACCAGGCCATCATGTTATCATAAGTACGATAATTTTATAAAAAGCTCAAAAAATATGGCAACCAAAAGAACGTATCAACCAAAAAAAAGAAAAAGAGCAAAAAAACACGGGTTTAGAAAACGGATGGCCACCAAAAATGGTCGCAAGGTGTTGAAACGGCGCCGAACCAAGAAAAGAGCCAGGCTAACAATTTAAATATTATGTTGGCTAAGGCCTACCGCTTGCAAAAAGACACAGAAATTAAAAGGTTGATCCATTCAGGTAAAACCTTTTTTTTGCCTCAAATGACTATAAAATACCTATTTCAAGCAAATTCTGGTATTAAAATTGGTTTTGTTGTTTCCAATAAGATAGATAAGCGGGCCACAGTCAGAAACCAGCTAAAGAGAAGACTCAGGGAAGCGGTTCGCAAGCTTTTGCCCGATTTGAAAAGTGGGTATTCTTTGCTAATTATAGCTAAAAAATCAGCGCTAGATTTAGGTGTTTTGTCGCTAAACAAGCAATTAATTTTTGCTTTAAATCAAATAAAAGTATATAATAAGAAAATTGATAAAACTTAATGTTAGTTTTTAAATATTTTAGTCTAATATTAGCCAAAATATTATTAAAACTGATAAGGCTATATCAGAGGACCATTTCTCCGGACACAGGATGGTTTAGGGCCCTAAACCCCTATGGTTTCTGTCGCTTTGAGCCGCATTGTTCAGAATATGGTTATAGGGCAATAGCTAAATATGGCCCATTTTTGGGGTCATATAAGGCCCTAGCCAGAATTATTCGTTGCCATCCTTGGGCTGGCGGCGGCCATGACCCCCTAGTGTAATCAAAACATTAAATATGAATATTTTTTATACAATTTTTTATCAGCCAATTTTCAACCTGCTTATTTGGATGTATAATCTTATCCCAGGTCAAGATCTGGGCTTGGCGATATTATTATTGACGCTACTGGTGCGTTTGGCCTTATATCCCCTATCTCGACAATCGATCAAGTCGCAGAGAGAGTTGCAGGTTTTGCAACCACAAATTGAAGCGCTGAAAGAAAAATACAAAAACGACAAAGAGAAAATGGGTCCAGAGTTAATGGCTCTATATAAGGAAAAGAAGATTAACCCCTTTGCTTCTTGTCTGCCGACGCTTATCCAGCTCCCGTTCTTATTTGCTATTTATAAAGTATTTTTTAACGGCCTGACCAAAGAAAATAGTTTATCAGCACTTTATGGTTTTGTAAGCAACCCGGGGCAACTAAATATGCTTGCCTTTGGTTTTATAGACTTGTCACAAAAAAGTATTCCTTTAGCTATCGCTGCTGGCATTGCTCAGTTCTGGCAATCAAAAATGTTAATGGGTCAAAACAAGGGAGGCGGATTGGCCGGCGCCATGAATACTCAGATGATTTATATTCTGCCGATTTTTACCGCGGTCATTGGTTCTAGCTTGCCGGCCGGGCTTACGCTTTATTGGTTTTTTACAACCGTGTTTTCAATCGCCCAACAATATTTGGTTTTAGGAACCAGAAAACAAAAAACTGCCTAAGGCAGTTTTTTGTTTGTAAGTTTTTTATTAATCAAAAGAGCGATCCGGTCCGACGATGACTCTTAATTTTTGTGGGACAATTTTTATTTCAGCCGGGGTTTTCATGATTATTTGTTCATCGGTAAGTATTGCTACCTGCTCTTCAGCCTGGCTAGAAATTTTTATTTTAGTAAAGGGCAAAACTGTACCGGCGATGGCCTTTTTGCCTAAAAATGTCGATTTTATTGGGGTAATTACAGCTTCCAGCACTCCATCAACCGGGCTAGACTGGCTGATCTGTTGGGGGTCAGCAAAATTATAAATCGTGATTTTATTATTGAGCGTGGTGGGCTGAACTTTGAAATCATCGTACTCTATAGTGACGTCGCCATTGCTAATTTCGGCGCTACCAATAAAATAATGATTGTTGATTTGGCCCAAATCAACTTTTTTTATAATGCGAGCGGCCAAAGCATCGCAAGCCAAAATTTTTGGCGGCACACCCAAGAGTCGGGCAATCTTGTTGTCATTATCAACCGGTATGATGCCCAGCACAACATCCAAATCAGCCACAATATTTATTACCTTGGCAAAAGTTTGGGTATCGCCGATCACCACAATTGTCTGGATGCCATCTTTGACACCATCGACGATAAGCTCCTTCATGTTTTTGAGAATAGATAAACGAGCTATGCGTCCCTTGATGCCCAGGTCAGTTACTCTTTTTTCAATCTGCACCAATAGGTCGGCGTACTTTTTATCGTTCAAAAAAGAGTCGTAAATATATAGATACATAATCAGGCCAACTTTTAGGCTGTTGGTATAATTTCGTCAGATTCGTTTTCTATTTTTCTACCTTCCTTTTCTTTGTGGGTTGATTCTTCTTTACCCGGATTAGCGACAGGCATGGCCAAGTTACCCTGCAATAGAGCGCCGCTTTCGATAGAGATGATTTGGGTTTTGATGTCCCCCAAAATAACTGCCGTGCCGGTGATTTCCAGTTTGCCCTTGACAGTTATGTTGCCCTTGACTTTGCCGGAGATAAAAGCGTTGTTTGCCTTGATGCTCGCTTCTACTACTGCATTCTGCCCAATCTTGAGGTTATTTTTTGTCTGTAAGCTACCTATCAGCATGCCCTCAATAATCAAATCTCCCTCGCCCCTAAAATCTCCTTCTACTTTGACTGACGGCCCAATGATAGTTTCAATGTTTTTTTGGTTTACTAGAGGTTGATTTTTGTTGAACATATTGGTTGTTGTTAATTTAAAAATAAAGCATATGAATTTTAGTGGAAAAATCAACAAAAGTCAAAGAAAAAATAATAGACAATTTAGCCAATATATATTAGAATATGGGTATTAATTTTTAAGACAAAACCTTTATGCAAGATTTTAAGTTTATTAAGCAAGACCTGAGAAAGATATTTTTGACACTATTATTGATTATTGTCATTTTTGGAGTGCTGTATTATTTAGAAAGCAGTCGTTCTCTGTTAACAAAAATGTTGCCTTAATATAATATATTACGACACAATATTTTAACTAAGTACAGCGAAAATATCATATATTATTTTTTTGATAGATTAATAAGGCAGTAGAAATCCCCTTATTTGACCCCATAGTTTAAATGGATAAAACGGGAACCTCCTAAGTTCCAAATCTAGGTTCAATTCCTGGTGGGGTCACCACGTTGATATTTGTTAGCCCCCTAATTATTACTAATACTATTTAATATAAGAAATATAAAAAGGTGTAGAATATGCTACACTTTTTTATGTGCTATACTTTATACAAATTCCGTAAAGAAAGCCATATTTTATCTAATATTTGCTATATTGTAGATTATTGGTATAAATTTTAGGTAAAACAAAGGGGCCCATGTGAACACAGCGCTAAACGCTGTTGCTCGGGCCCCAGGGCTCAGTACCACCTCGGGCTCAGGATGTGGAATATCGGCGGCACCAGGAAAAACCTGCCGATTATCCAGAACAAGAGCACGAGCAGCACGTAAGCTACTGCCGGAGACTTGCCTTTCCAGAGAGCGATGATCTGGCTGAAGATGACGAACATGAGCCAGACCACCCCAAGAAACAGGATCGAGCGGCCGACACACCAGAAGGTAGCGCCGAACGCCCAATGAGACAGGATCGCCGGCCGGAACAGCCACTTGTAACTGAGGCAACCCAGGAGCACGATCATGGCCCAGGTCACCAAAGTCCAGAGCAGTCCGCCGAACCCCTGAAAGAACACTCCCAGAAACTCCTTCATGGGTCACCTCCTCGAACGGGTCTAGGGGGCGGGCTTTCTTGTAACATTAAATAATAGCATAAATATATATATTTGTCAAGATTAAATAAGCTAGTCAACGGTGCTATTTGACAGCGAATTTTATCTATGCTAACATACCCTGTGGGGGTATATAAGAATATGACTAATAAAATTTGTCAGCCAGAAAAAATAATTGCCCAACTGCATCGCATTAAGGGCCAAGTCGAAGCCATAGAAAAGATGTATCATGAGCAGAGGCCAATAGAAGAAATTGTCAGAGTAATGAAAGCGGCTCGCGCTTCTTTGGACTCAGTGGCTAAAAATTTGATTACTGATAAAGTGAACGGCTGCTACCGCGGCCCGAATCTAGTAAAGCGCCGCGAGCTTTTGGCCTTGATAGAAACCTTTTTTCACCATACTTAAAAATAATTATTAATCTAAAAAAACATATGGTTATAGAACTAAACGATCAAAATTTCGCCAGTGAGATAAAAAATTTTTCCGGCGTGGCCCTAGTTGATTTTTGGGCGCCCTGGTGCGGACCGTGCAAAATGCAGGGGCCGATAATCGATGAGCTGGCCAAGGAACTTAGCCAAGACACCAAGATCAAAGTTGGCAAACTTAATGTTGATGATAACCAACAGACATCTCAAGAATGGCAGATTATGAGTATCCCGACTTTAAAAATATTCAAAGATGGGAAAGTGGTAGAAGATTTAGTCGGTCTGCAAAATAAAAATTTTTTAATGGATAAAATCAAACAACATTTAAAATAATTTTATGCCTGAACAAAAAATTTATGATGTGGTTATAATTGGAGCTGGCCCCAGTGGTTTGACTGCTGCTATTTATACTGTGCGGCGGGCATATAAAACCCTAGTGATCAGTAAAGATATTGGCGGGCAGATGTCTTTGACGGAAAATATTGAGAATTACCCGGGTTTTAAGCAAATTTCTGGCCCGATCCTAGCTCAAAAAATGAAAGAACAGGCTGAAGGATTTGGTGCTGACTTTATTTTTAGTGAGGTAGATAGAATAGAAAAGCTTGATAAAGAATTCTTGGTGGCTACAGTTGATGGCCAGAAAGTTCAAGCCAGAGCAGTCATTCTGTCTTTTGGCTTGACGCCTAGAAATTTAGACGTGCCGGGTGAAAAGGAATTGACTGGCAGAGGAGTGGCTTATTGTGCTACTTGCGATGGGCCGCTGTATAAAGACAAGGATCTGGTGGTGGTCGGTGGCGCCAATGCGGCTTTGGATGCGGCAGAATATTTGAGTAAGCTAGCTAAACAAGTTTATATCTTGGTGCGTAAAGATAAATTTCGCGGAGAGCAAGTTTTAATTGACAGAGTTATGCATACTGAAAATATAAAGGTTATTTTTGGCGGTGTTACCAAAAAAATTATTGGTCAGAATAAAGTAGATGGTTTGACATATTTAGACGCTCAGCAGCAGGAGCAGACCATCAAGGTAGATGGAGTATTTATTGAGATCGGGCATATTGCCAAAACAGACTGGCTGAAACATTTATTAAATCTGAACTCCAATAATGAAGTGCTGGTGTCTGCCGATAACGAGACTAGTTTACCTGGTATTTTTGCTGCCGGCGACCTCACCCAGATCACTTATAAGCAAGTAGTGATTTCGGCTGGCGAGGGTGCCAAAGCTGCTTTGCAGGCTTGTAAGTATTTGCAAGGTGGTAAGCTAGTCGGGCCAGACTGGGGTAAATAATGAAAGGGTAAAAAGTATGAATGCTTTTGATAATGCTCGGCGGCAGCTCGAAAAGGCCAGCCAAATTATAAAATTAGCTCCGGCAGTACTCAAAAAATTGAGCGTGCCAGACAGGACGGTTGTGGCCAATTTGTCAGTCAAGATGGATAATGGCGAGTGGCAAATCTTTGAAGGTTACCGTGTCCAATATAATAATGCTCGAGGCCCATACAAGGGTGGCATACGCTTTCACCCTCAAGTCAATCTAGACGAGGTGAAGGCTCTAGCCTTTTGGATGGCTATAAAGTGCGCGGTGGTTGATATACCGATGGGCGGTGGCAAAGGTGGGGTAGTAGTTGACCCTAAGAGTTTATCCAAAAATGAATTGGAAAGACTGTCTCGAGCCTGGGTCAGTGCCTTTGCCGACGTGATCGGCCCGCACAAAGATATACCAGCACCAGATGTCTATACCAACGCACAAGTTATGGCTTGGATGGCCGACGAATATTCAAAATTGATAGGTAAACAAGCCTGGGGCGTGGTGACCGGAAAGCCCCTGGATATGGGGGGCTCTTTAGGCAGAGACAAGGCCACTGCTCAAGGCGGATTTTATGTTTTGGATGAGGCAGTCAAGACCCTTGGGCTAGACCCACGGCGTCTGTCAGTAGCCATTCAGGGGCTTGGTAATGCCGGCGGCGTAATGGCTAGGCTTTTAGCATCAGCCGGGTACAAAATTATAGCCCTAGCCGACTCTAAAGCAATTGTTTATGACGAGCAGGGCCTAGACGTAGAGGATGTCGGTAAATACAAGGAGCAATACGGACACCTGCTTGGTCATCCAAAAGTAAAGAATATTCAGCAGGCAGAATTATTTACCTTACCGGTAGATATCATTGTGCCGGCTGCTTTGGAAAATCAGATCAGCCGAGAACTTGCCAAAAAAATGCAAGCTAAAATTTTATTAGAATTGGCTAATGGGCCTACTCTACCGGCTGCCGATGAGGTTCTGTTTGCTAAAAATATTTTAGTAATTCCTGATGTTTTGGCTAATGCTGGCGGTGTGACTGTATCCTATTTTGAGTGGCTACAAAATCTGGAAAATAATTATTGGACCGCAGACGAGGTGGCCAAGCAGCTAAAAGATAGGATGGTGACTGCTTGGGAGGCGGTATATCGCACTGCGCAACAATATAAAATTGATTTACGTACGGCAGCCTTTATTAGTGCTATAAATAAGATCGCGGCTGCTATGCGAATAAGCCAATAAAAAGCCTATGGGCAAAATTATTGTTGGTTTAGATGAGGCCGGCAGAGGACCGGTGGCTGGGCCAATAGTTGGCGCGGCAGTTTTGACTGATGGCAGTAGGCTTCATAAAAAAATTCTAGCCAAGGTCAAGGACTCAAAAGTTTTGACCGCCAAACAGCGCCAACACCTTTTTATTTTGATTACCGAAAATTTTCCCTGGGCAGTCCATGCTATAGATAATAAATTTATTGATCGTTATGGTATCCAGGCATCTAATGTTTTGGTTTTGGAAAAATCCTGTCAACAGCTCTTATCTTTATGCAGCAGCGAATATCTATTGGTGTCAGACTATGTGGGCGGCGCTAAAAAATATTTGACCACAGAACAGGTAATTAGTTTTTATAAACACGGGGAAAATAAATTTAAAATTATTGCGGCCGCCTCTATCGTTGCCAAAGTTTATAGGGATAATCTGTTGATTAATCTGCATCAAAAGTATCCGGATTATAATTTTATCCAGCACAAGGGCTATGGGACAAAACAGCATTTGTCGGCTATAAAAAAATATGGCCCAAGCCCAATACATCGCCGGAGCTTTTTAAAGAATTATTTATAATAAAAATCCACCCCACTGGTAGCAGGGTGGTTGTGCGCCCAAGGGGCTAAAAGGCTACTGGCGCAGGATCATTTCGGTGGTAGAGAACTTCTGCGGATCGGTGAACACGACGCTGCAGGTGGTGCAATGGTAGCGTCGGTTTTTGGGGTCGTCGTGGGGGTTGGCCACAGTGAAAGCGTGGCCACGGCAGACACGGCAGGTGAACCAGCCCTCGATACCAAGAGGCATGTGCTGAGCGTCGGGGAGAACAGCCACCCCTCTCCCAGCAATGGATGCTACGACTCCGCTCGGCATTAGTCTCTCCTTCTCGTTCCTACTTGTTGGTAGCTATAGCAAAGGTGCATTTAGTGAACAGACTAATTTTACAGGCTGATTTATATATGTCAACCAAAGGTCCAGCAAGTGGGCTTATTTATTTTTATGCTCTTGACAGCTAAATATTTTTTGCTAAGATAGAGAAGCAAATCTAAGACGGCTATTTTTATAGAGACGGCTTAGTTGAAGAAAAAGAAAAGCGATGTTTATCTTAAATTATAAATTAAGACTCCGACAAATCGGCGATATTTACTTAACGCACAATTTTTGCGATTATTTGTTTTATATAAAAAGCAAGAACCCCGCTTGCGCAGGGCTCTTACCAAGAAAAGCGATTTTGAGGGTGACTATTTCCTTGCGGAAATGGTTAGCCTCATTGCATATATTAGAATAAATAATCAATTTTGTCAACTCGTGCCCAGACTATAGCCGGGCAAAAGTCGGCGTGAAAAAAGACAGGCACTTTAATAATCTAATTCTGTCTTATTATTTTTGGCAGAAAGGGAAAGGAAAGCGATATGGATTTAAACAAAGTTAATTTGATTGGCAACCTGACCGGCGATCCAGTCAGTAAAAATTTGCCCTCCGGGCAGAGCGTGGCCCAATTTAATTTGGCTACCAACTACAATTGGCGCGATGTGCGCACCAAGGAAAAGAAAAGCCGGGCTGATTTTCATCGCGTCGTTGCCTGGGGGCATCTGGCGGAGATTATTACCACTTATTTGAAAAAAGGCTCGAAGATTTTTATCGAAGGGCGCCTGCAAAACCGTTCTTGGGAGGACAAAAATAAAAATAAAAAGTATATTACCGAGGTGGTGGCTTCAGATTTGATTATGTTGGGCGGCAGCCATAAAAAAGAAGTTAAGGGCGATGAAACAGCCAAAGAAGAAATTGACGTGGAAGAAATTCAAATTGAAGAAGATAACTAATTTATCATATTCCGGATAAGATAATTATTATCTTGGGCCAAGGCTTGGAGTTTGCCTGTGTCTTCAAGTCTTGCCTAAGCTAATAATATGAAAAGAAAAGCGATTTTATTTTTGAGTTTTTGTCTGCTAAGTAATTTTTATTTGGCGAAAACGAGTCTGGCAGCGCCTAATGATCTGGTGGTTTCCGAAATTATGTATGACGACCAAGGGTCAGATAGCGGGAAAGAGTGGGTAGAAGTTTATAATGCTGGCAATGAAACAGTAGAAATACTGGCCGGCTCTGGTCGGCAAGCCTGGCGTTTTTATGATGGCTCCAATCATACTATTGATTTGATTCAAGGCACCAGCACAATTGCTAGCCAGGAGTTTTTTATTTTAGCTAGCGACGCTGATCAGTTTTTATCTGATCACCCGGGTTTTTCCGGCACAGTTTTTGATACGGTGATGAGTCTATCTAATTCTAGTAGTACTGTGGCCTTGAGCTTTGATGGTGGGTCCAGCCAGACTATTTTGGCTAGCTATGATGCTGCTTGGGGAGCTGGTGGAGACGGGTATACCTTAGAAAAAAAATCTCTTATCCAAGACAGCAGCCAGAGCAATTGGCAAATAAGTTCTGCGATTGGTGGTACGCCCGGGCTAGCCAATAGCCAGGGCAGTGTCCTGCCACCAGAGCAAGATCCGTCGCCAGAGCCGGGGCCAGAGCCAGAACCCGTAGATAGCCAGCCCAGTGGGCAAAACATTGTTAACCATAGTGAATGGTGGCAGATTAGGATCTCGGAATTTATGCCAAATCCAAAAGGAGCAGATGATGCCGAGTGGATCGAGCTATACAATAGCGGTCCAAGCACCGTGAGTTTAGCCGGATTTAAGTTGCAGGATAATTCGGCCAGAGTATTTACTTTAGAAGAGGACGGTGGTTTAAATTTAAATTTATCCCCCGGGACATATTTAGTTTTATATAAACAAATTACGGGCATTAGTTTAAATAATAGTGGCGGAGACAGCGTCAAACTCTATGATCCAGACAGTGTTTTGTTGGATAACGCCAGTTATCAAGACAATGCATCAGAGAATAAGAGCTATGCTCGCGCAGCGGATAATTTTTCTTGGACCAGTACACCGACCCCTGGTTTAGTCAATCAATTTGTTGCCAACCAAGCGCCGCAAGCAGTGATAAAAATCAAGTCTAGAGAATTGTTGGCCGGGCAAAGCATTGTCTTATCGGCTGAAGATTCCAATGATCCGGAAGAAGGACCACTGAAATATATTTGGGATTTTGGTGATGATTCGACTGGCGATGAAAAAACAGAGAACCACGCTTATCAAGCCGGCGGCGACTATTTGCTTAGGCTAAAAGTTGTTGACCCAGAAGGCTTGATGACCGAAACTACCAATATACTCAATGTGCAGGATGTACAGCCGGATATTAGATTGCAGGAAATTCAACCGATAGATTTTACGCCCAGTGATTTTATTATTTCCGAGTTTTTGCCCGATCCAGTTGGTAGCGATGATCTTGAGTGGGTTGAATTATATAATCTGTCCAATAAAGATATCAATCTAACCGGTTGGCAGCTGGATGATGTAGAGGGTAGCAGCCGGCCATATGTATTTAATGCTAGTAGCACCATTGCTGCCGGGCAGTTTTTGGTGGTTGATAGACAGACAAGCCGCTTGAGCCTCAATAATCAAGGAGATGAAGTCAGGCTGCTCACCCCCTTAGCACAAGTTTGGCAGACAGTGCCCTATGAAAAAGTTTCTGAAGGCGAGTCACAAGCCTGGGACCCAATAAATCAAGAATGGTTTATATCAAAACAGCCAAGCCCGGGCGCGGTTAATATTAATCAAGGAGACGAATTTCTGTCAGCCAGTTTAAGTATTGCCGAGATGCATGATAAACAAATCGTAAATTTTACGGGCATGGCTCTAGGCCCAAGCAATACCAGCACTGCCAGCTTGTTTTTGGCTGAAATGTCTGACAGCCAGCCAGATTATACTAAAATAGTAGAAATTTATTATACTAAGAAAAACTGGCCACTCATTGATATCGGCGATCTAGTTTCTACTAGTGGTGCTATCAGTAAAAGTGCTGATATTTTTAAAATAAAATTAAAGCAAGCGGAAGATTTGTCAATTATAGGTAATGTGAGCGATTTCCCCAAACCAGAGACAATAGGGGCGGGTGATTTGTCAGACGAATACCTTAATCAATATTTAACAGTCCACGGCTTGGTTGTCAAAAAGGTGGGCAAGAATATTTATTTGGCTGCTGACCAAGAAGATGAGCCCACCTTTCGTTTGGCTACCAATTTTTCTACTAAAGATTTATCAATCAAGGTTGGTACCGAGGTCATTGCCAGCGGCGTCTTAAGTAAAAAAGATGATAAACTAAAATTATTGGTTTTGGATAAGAGAGATCTGGCCCTCTCACAGGAGGTGCTGGGCGAAAAAGAGCTTAGCACTTCTAGCCTAGATTTGTTGGCAGATTCAGACGATAGCAGATCAATTAAAAATATATTGTTTTTTATTGGTGGGGGTATTTTACTGGCTAGCTTAATTTTTTGGTTAAAATATAAGATGGGGAGACCATAGGGCTGATTGACTTTATTTGTATTATATTATATAAACAATACTTGTCTGTTCGTTTGACCAGGGTTTAGGATCTTGGCTAAAAGCCAGAATGAGAGGTGCGTCATGACCAAAAAGCGTGGTTTGGCTTGGGTGCTGATTGCGACCGTGCTGCTCTGCTGTCTACTTTTGCTTATCCCACTGGTGCAGCGTGGCATACGCGTTTTGCAGGAACAGGACCAGCAGAGCCGCGAGCAGTGCATGATCTCTTACGCCGAAATGATTGACAATTACCTACAACGCACCCATCAGAATGGTCAGGACCATACCTTTGGCCTGTTGGTTCTTAACCAGCAGTTAGAGGGGTACGCTAGCCCTTATTCTACAGACTTGGGGCCCATGCGAGTGGTTAGCTGCAACGAGTTCGGTGAGCCCTTGCAGCCAGTTGATCGGCGCTGTCACCTTATCGGGTACTATACCAGTGTTGACGGCAAGGTTTACAAGCTGTTTGTCTGGGATACCGCGGGTCGGCTTATCTGGGTGCGGCGTAATTAAGTCGAACACTCATCTTACTCTTTGCCGTCGCGTCCTTAGCGGCGGTTTTTCTTTGACATTTTTGTTATTTTTTAGTATAAATATAGCATTATTATCTGCCGGAGTGGTGAAATTGGTAGACACGCATGGCTTAGGACCATGTGCCGCAAGGCTTGGGGGTTCAAGTCCCTTCTCCGGCACCATAAAGTTTTCATGCTAATATTTTTTTTAATTTTTATTTTAGCTATTGCCGTGACTACCACCTATGCTCTGTTTAGTGGCATTGGTTGGGTGCCCACTCGCCAGGCGGATATTGATAGATTTTTGCGTCTAGCCGATGTTGGGTCCAAGGAAAAAGTTTACGATCTGGGTTGCGGTGATGGACGTTTGGTAATCTCGGCCAGTAAGTTGGGTGCCGAAGCGATTGGTTTGGAAATATCCATTTTGTTATATATTGGGGCAGTACTTAGAAAATTTTTTTCCGGCAGTAAGGCTAAAATAAAGTTTGGTGATTTTTGGAGAGTTGACCTTAGACAAGCAGATGTAGTATATTTGTTTTTGATACCCCGGGTTTATAGCCGTTTAAAAAACAAATTAGAAAAAGAGCTAAAGCCTGGCGCCAAGGTCGTAGTCTTGGTTTGGCCGATTCCTGGTTGGCAGCCAAGTGTGGTGGATAAAATTATAGGTCGTCCGACTTTATATTTATATGTGAGATAGTCTATTGGGTATATAGCTCCCGCCTGCGCCAAGGCTACGGCGGGCAGGCAGCTGCTTTTAGGGCACGTAGCTCAGCTGGTTAGAGCGCTACGTTGACATCGTAGAGGTCGGAGGTTCGAGTCCCCCCGTGCCCACCACTCGACTCCCCCGCACCATATGGTGCAGGGTAGCCCATGGTCTTCGACAATTCAATGATTAATATATGCTGTTTGGTCGAGCATCCGGAGCGAATCAGATAACTGGCGGATGAGCCGGAGGGCAGCTATATGTTTCAGGCTGCAAATGGTACGGCCTTTTTTGTTTGCCTTTACTTTTATGGAGTTAGATTTTATAATATAGATATAAATTTCATAAAACTATGTTTAGCCTAAAAAAGAAAAATAAAACAGACAAGGAAAAAAAAGGAAATATTGAGATATCAGACGAATCGCCAGCTGATCAGGATGTGATTGACGCTATAAATGATCAGGGTGCATCGACAGAAGAAGAGGAGGGCCTGACTGAAGAAGGCCAGTTGTCAGTTGATGTTTATCAGGATAAGTCGAACATCATCATTCGATCTACTATAGCTGGGGTTGAGCCAGAAGATATTGATATTACTTTTGACAATGATATGATCACTATCCGCGGTAAGAGGAAGAAGGACGCCAGTATTCGAGAGGAAAATTATTTTTATCAAGAGTGCTATTGGGGGAGTTTTTCCAGGTCAATCATTCTGCCAGTCGAGGTGCAGGCCGATAAAATAAAGGCTAGTATTCGCAATGGCGTTTTGACCATAGTTATGCCCAAAAGCCACAAGGATCTAAATATCAAAGTAGAGGAAGAAGATTAACTATGTTGGTAAAGAATTTATTGCTTACTTTTGACCATCAGGCTGATGGCCAAATATTTTTTCGCACCGACAATGGGGCGACAATTAGTCTGCCGGATTTTTTGTTTTCGGCCAGTTTGGAGCCGGAACAAAAAATTTATTTATCAGCTGATCTGATACCCATGGTCAACATCGAGGAAAATAAAAAACAGCTGCTCAACGAGCTTTTGGGGGGTAATGATGATAAAAGCTAAAGAATTATTAAAATCACGTCCAGAACATACTTTATTAATAGCTAAAATTGTTATCCTGCTTTTGGCTATTTTATTTTTTATTCTAGCTTTGTTATTTTTAGGCAACGCCATTATCAATAGCCGCTACCAAAATGTTTTTTTACCCGGAGTAAAATTAGGCAGCGTTGATATAGGCAATTTGACCTATGATCAGGCCCAAAAGAAAGTTCAAGAAAGGGTCGATCAGCTGAATCAACGTGGCTTTGTTTATAGAGTGGGTGAAGATAAGGTGACGGTTTTACCCTTGGTATCTTCAGCTGAATCGGCTGACATCTCTTACTCGATAGTTACTTGGCATATAGAAAATAGTCTGGCAGCTATAAAAAATTGGCAGGTAAACAACAATCTGACCAATATGGCCAGTAAAGTTTTGGCTTGGCAGTTGGGCCGTGATTGGCCCGTGGCTTTTACTTTGGATCAAGAGCAGTATCTAAAAATTTTGCAAGAAAACGTAGGCAGTTTTTTGCCAGCCAAACAAGAGGCCAGCTTTCACTTTGATGAGCAGGGGCTAGTCATCACAGCGGAAAAGTCCGGGCAAACAATCATTTATCAAGAGGCGCTCAAAAAAACTTTGCCGCAAATAAAGTATTTGGGAGGCCCAGAAATAGAGCTATCAATTATTGAGGATAAACCACAGATTACGACGCGCATTATTGAACAGCACCGCCAGTCTATAGAAAATATTGCCAGCCGCGGAGAATTTATCTTGACCTTTGAGGATCAATCTTGGTCAGTGGCTAGCCAGGATTGGCGTCAGTGGTTGCAGGTCGGGCTGGTCAATGAAAAGCCTCGACTGGTTTTTGATCCAATGGCAGTAGAAAAATATTTAGCGGTCAAAGGCATTAAAGAAAAAGTGGAAATACCCATGCAGGACGCTAGGTTTAAATTGGTTAATGGCAAGATGGCAGAGTTTATGGCCAGCAATGCTGGTCGAGGCATTGATTTTACCCAGACAACAGAGCTTATGAATCAGGCCGTCAAAGATAATGGTGCATTAAAGGCAGCTTTGGTTACCGTGATTATAGAGCCAAAAGTCATGAACAGTGACGTTAATGACTTGGGTATTAGCTCAATCATCGGTACGGGCGTATCGGATTTTAAAGGTAGTCCGGTCAATCGCATTCATAATATTGGTGTGGGTGCTAAAACTCTTGATGGCATGCTGATTTCCCCGGGCGAGGAATTTTCTTTGGTGACTGCTTTGGGCGAAATAGATGGTGAGCACGGCTACAGGCAGGAATTGGTCATCAAGGGCAACAAAACTACACCAGAGTATGGTGGCGGTCTGTGCCAGATCGGCACTACTGTATTTCGCGCAGCCTTGGGCACTGGTTTGCCAATTACTGAACGGCGCAATCATTCTTATCGGGTGGTTTATTATGAACCGGCTGGCATGGATGCTACTATTTATAGCCCCAAGCCGGACTTAAGATTTATCAATGATACGGGGCATTATATTTTGATTCAATCGCGCATTGAAGGGACTAAATTATATTTTGATTTTTGGGGAACGCCAGATGGTCGGGTAGCATCAACCACCAAACCAATTATCTATAATCAAGTTGCGCCGCCACCCAAGAAAGTGATCAAGACCACTGAATTGCCGGTCGGGCAAACAAAGTGCACCGAAAGTGCTCATGCTGGGGCAGACACCAAATTTGATTATCTTGTCCAGTATTCGGGAGCGACTGAACCAGTTAAGGTAACTTTCTCTAGTCATTATGTGCCATGGCAATCGGTCTGTTTATTGGGTGCTACTCAAGAAGAAATTGACGCCGAACAAAGTGGCGGCACTACGGCTACTTCCACCAGCACTACGACACCACAATAGGTGATAAAAAACAGCCCTGCACCGTATGGTGCAGGGCTGGATTATTTTCCCAGACAACTGTGCCCAAGAAAACCATTTCTTGAATAAATTCAGCCAGAGCCAAATGAAATCAGAAAAATGATTCCCATGCTTGTCGTGGACACAGTTGCCTAGGAAAATAAGGCTTTTTAAGCTGCTTTTTTAGTTTTTGTTATGACCAGTCATAATAGCATAAGTTTTTTATCTTGTCAAGTGGAGACTAATTTGGTATAATATCTGATAATGGGGGGAGAATTATCGTCCTTGACCACTAATTTTTTTTCCGTTAGAATCAGATAATCTAATTTATTAAAAAATCACCATCTATGGCCTTACCAACACAAAAAAGGACCAAGTCGTCAGCTCGTCGTCGGGCTTCGCACTTTGCCTTAAAGGTAAAAAGTAGCAACAAATGTTCAAATTGTGGTGCTACCATCTTACCGCACCGTGCTTGCAAAAAGTGCGGCCATTATAAAGGACAGAAAAAGACGCCCGCCAGAGGCGGAGTAAAAAAATAATAAATGGCTAATCGTCACCTAGCTAGAACCATTGCCCTGCAAGCTTTATTTGAGTGGGATTTTACTAATGCCGAACATGATGTTTTGGAAAGCTTAGAATATGATCAGAAAGAGTTTGCTCCTGATTTTGATGACCAGGGCTTTGCCTTGAATTTAGTTAGGCAGGTGATAAAGCACCGCAAGGAGATTGACAAGCTGATCATTAAGTTTGCACCCGAGTGGCCAATTGACCAGATTACCATGATTGATCGTAATGTTTTGCGCATGGGTATTTATGAATTAAAGATTGATAATGAAATACCCCCTAAAGTAGCCATCAATGAAGCCATTGAGTTGGCCAAAGTTTTTGGTGGCGATGCCAGCGGCAAATTTGTCAATGGTGTTCTGGGCAGTATCTATAAAGAGATGATGGCTAAAGGAGAAAAACAGACCCTGGCCAGCCAAGGCATAAAAGAGGTGTCAGCTGGCGGCATGATATACCGTCGGGCAGACGATGGTTATTATTTTGTCTTAGTGCTGGATGCTTATGGCAAGTGGACATTCCCCAAGGGGCACGTAGAGGATGGTGAGAGCCAAGAGCAGGCGGCTTTACGGGAAATAAAGGAAGAAACTAATTTAAAAAATCTCAAAGTTATTGATTATTTGGGGGAAACTGAGGTCAAGGTGCATAAACCAGATACTAAACCATTTCGTAAATTGATAAAATATTATTTAGTTGAAACGGTTGATTTGGAAATAAAAATTCCAGATACCAAGGAGCTACAAGATATAAGGTGGTATACCAAAGATCAGGCTTTACATATTTTGGGTTATGATAATGCCAAAGATATTTTTCATAAAGGTTTATCTAAATTAGGTTTGGAATAATATGAATCGCAATTTAGACAGTATTCAAAAGAAAATCGGCGTCAGCTTCAAAGATGTGAATATTTTGAGGAACGCCTTGGTGCATCGTTCTTATATCAATGAGCACAAGGATTTTCCCGTCAACCATAATGAGCGTTTAGAATTTTTAGGCGATGCGGTTTTAGAGTTGGTGGTGACCGATCATCTCTACCATAATTATGATGAAGCAGAGGGTGTATTGACTAATTGGCGTTCAGGGCTGGTAAATGCCACTCAGCTGGCTGCTCAAGCCGAGGTCTTGGGGGTTTATGACTTTCTTTATTTAAGCCGTGGCGAATCACAGGATACTAACAAAAAGGCCCGTGGCTATATTTTGGCCAATGCCCTGGAAGCTTTGATCGGAGCGATTTATCTCGACCAGGGCTATAGGGTAGCCGCTAAATTTATCAAAGACAACATTATTATTCACTTAGACAATTTAATAAAAGATAAATCTTATTTGGATGCCAAAAGTTTGTTCCAGGAGAAATCTCAAGAAATGGTTGGCATTACTCCGCGCTATAAGGTCTTATCAGAATCCGGCCCCGATCATCACAAGAAATTCGTGGTGGGGGTATATTTGGATAAAGAACTAATTGCCGAAGGCACTGGCTACAGTAAACAGGAAGCACAAACTGAAGCTGCTGCCGCGGCTCTAGAGGCTAAAAGCTGGTTATGACCAGCTTTTTTGGTTGACAAGCACAGCTACTAGGTTTAAAATTTATTTGTCTTGCTCTTCATGGTCGTTGCTGAGGTCGGCTTTTTGGCTGCCGGCCCCCCATCATCCGTTTCGGACACCTCCTAATGAATCAGGCCCTTGAGTCGCATCTGGTGGCCAGAGACGCTTCTAGCAACGACCAGTTTTTACCGCCTCCCGAGAGCCCTTGGCCTTGGGAGGATTTTTTATTACCTTGACATATTTGTTTTAATATATTATATTCTATTCCTATCGAGTATGTTCTTCCAGATCAGTAGTAAGATAAGGAGAGCGCCATAGTGCATGGACGACACCCGCTGGTGGGTCTTGGGTTGCGGCTACCCGTCGGCCCTAGGTCTTAGAGGCGGGCTAACCTCGGGTGCGCCCGGGCTCATTGCATGATCCGAGGATCACCTGGCTAATCGGTCAGGCATCGTCTAGGCTGTGGCGCTCTCTAAGACCCCTGCGTAAGCGGGGGCCTTTTTTATTTATTAAAACCAAATTTTATGTTAAAATAATAACGCCGCCAGGCAGTTATTTTTTATTTATGTATCTGGAAAAATTAGAGATTCAGGGCTTTAAATCTTTTGCTAGCCACACTCAGCTAGTTTTTAGGCGCGAGCTGACAGCCGTAGTTGGGCCCAATGGTTCTGGTAAATCAAATATTGCCGATGCTGTCAGATGGGTTTTGGGCGAGCAGAGCTCAAAAACTTTGCGCGGGAAAAAAGCCGAGGATGTGATTTTTGTTGGTTCTGATAAAAAGGCCCGCTTAGGCTTTGCCCAAGTGAGCCTGTATTTGAATAATGCCGATCATGCCGGTGAAATTGACTATGAGCAGATTATCATCACCAGAAAAATTGATCGTAATGGCGAAAGCGAATATTTGATTAACAATAATAAAGTCCGACTATTTGATGTGCAACTGCTTTTGGCTAAAGCTAATTTTGGTCAGAAAACATACAGTGTGATTGGTCAGGGCATGGTTGACTCTATTTTAGTTTCATCGGCCGCCGAACGTAAAGAATTTTTTGATGAGGCAACCGGCGTCAGGCAGTTTCAGATCAAAAAAGAGCAAGCCATCAGTAAGCTTGAAAATGCCCGAGTGAATTTGGCTCAGACTCAGCAGATTATGTCAGAGCTTGAGCCGCATTTGCGTAGTCTGACCAGACAGGTAAGGCGGCTAGAAAAGAGGGAGAGAGTTCAAACCGAGCTGCTTGATTTGCAGACCAAGTATTATAATTTTTTAAATAATAATTTAAATCAGGAGCTGCTTACCAGCCGTCATAAGCACGATAGTTTGCAAAAAGCAGTTTCCGATCTCAATCAGAAGCTGGTTAATTTGCAGACCAGCTTAGAGGCGGCCGAATCCGGCTCTTCTCGGCAGAGCAACTTTGATTTATTGCAGCGAAATTTAAGTCAAGCACAGAATGAGATCAACAACTTTCTCAAAGAAAAGGCCATCTTAGAGGGTCAGGCTGATTTAAAATTATTATCCACTGGCCAGGGGGATATTGTTTGGATAAAAAAACGTTTGGCTGATCTGGAAAATATTTTAGATAAGAATACTTTACAGCTGGAAACCAAGCAACACAAATATCAGCAAGTCAAGATTGATCTGGCCAATCTTCTGGCCAAACAAGAGTCAATTGTGTCTGAGTTTAAAAAGCTGGAGAATTTAATGTCGGCTGAACAAACCCAGATCATCGCGCCAGAACATATAAATAAGGAAATAGATTATATTTTAAAACAGCAGCAGCAGTTGCAGGTTGACCTTGAACAAATCACCAGTCTTGATGAAATGGATGGTCTGCGCAAGCTGTGCCAGCAAGTCACAACAGCGCTCAAAAATCTGTGGCAAAAACTACAGAACGATAAAAACCACGATCGCCACAGTTGGCAGAAAGAATTTAACAAGCTTTTGACCAGCAAGGATACTCTGGTAGCTGAAATCAGCGAAGCCAAGACCAAAGTAGCAATTTTGGAGCATGAGATAGAAAATCTTAATAAGCAGTTGGCGGCTGACAAGGAGGAGCTAGTCAAGCTGGATAATGATCGCAAGTATTTGTTGGCCAGATCTTTCGATAATCAGGCAGTCAGGCAGCAATTAGCTAGTTTGCAGGAAAAAATTCATAAGCAGAGCAAAGCCATCAAGGAGATCGAGGAGGAAATCAGAAATTTTAACGCCACTGAAGAGGCCAATAAGCAATCACTCTTGCAATCACAAAAGAGCTTTCGCGTAGTCCAGCAGGAATTCAATGAAAAAAATAGCCAACTCAATGAAATAAGGGTATCTTTGGCGCGCCTGGAGACTAGGCAGGAGGACCTACAAAAAGAAATTGCCGAAGAGATACCTAATTTATCTGAGCAAAAAGTATCAAGTTTAGACCTTGAGGAGGCTCGTCAGCAAATAAACAATTTAAAAAATCAACTGCAGATTATCGGCGGTATTGATCCAGCGGTAGTGGCTGAATATAATCAGGTTAACGAACGCTATACATTTTTGAAAGAGCAGACTACTGATCTAGCTCAAGCCACCGAGCATTTGGAGAAAATTATCAAAGACTTGGATGAGGCCATTAGTGAGCAATTTGATCAATCTTTTCGCAACATCAATAAATTGTTTGATGGCTATTTCAAAAAGCTGTTTTCTGGTGGTAAGGCCGAGCTGATTCTGGATATCAAAGAATTGAGGGAAGAAAAAAATAGTGAAGATGAAGATGGGGAAGCAGCTGAAGTTATGGCCCCTGTTATTAAAAAACAGTATGGCATTGAAATTAAAGCCACACCTCCCGGCAAACGCTTGTCTAGTATAAATATGTTGTCTGGCGGGGAAAAAGCGCTAACCTCAATTGCCCTGATCTGTGCTATTATAGCTAACAACCCTTCGCCTTTTGTAGTTTTGGATGAAGTAGATGCTGCGCTAGATGAAGCTAATTCAATTCGATTCAGTCAAATATTAGATGAACTATCCAGTAAGACCCAGTTTGTGGCAATTACGCACAATCGAGCAACCATGCACCGCGCCAAAATTATCTATGGCGTGACCATGGGTGATGATGGTGTCTCTAAGTTGATTTCTATAAATTTTGACGAGGCAGATAAAATCGCTGCTTAAAGATCCGGCCCTTCGTGAAGAGCTAGGTTATTCTCCGTATACTTCTCGGATTAGGTCTAGGTTTTTGCCAGTTTGACGGAGATATCGTAGATTGAGGTTGCGCAAAGTTTCGCAAGCCTTTTTTTGTTCAACTAGATTTTGCTCGCTGAGCATTTCGATAAAAGCTTCAAAGTCTTTGATGAAGCAGTGCCCGCCAGCCCCCCGACCGCCCTGATGAGCAACATCTAAGTGTGTGGAGCCAACGCGCGGGTCATGCATCAGGCCGTTTTTTATTATGGCGTGATCAAGGCCGTGTTTTTGCTCTAGATCATAGAGGATATTCATAAAGACTACTTTAAAATAAAACCAGCAGTTATTGGCGTATTTGATTAGCTCGGCGTGTTCGGCCGAACTAATTAGTTCGTAAGGAGCTTTTGGCAGAAGGCTCAAAACCGATTGTGCTTTATTTTTTAGCTCGGCATTATTGATATCAGTAATACCTATAATATTTCGATCTGGATGCCGGGCATCGTGAGCGGCGGTTTTTTCTGTCAAAAATTCTGGGGAGTGCATGACGATGATGTCCGGGAATAATTTTTGGAATTTTGCCGTAGTGCCAAGCTTGATAGTGGATTTGATGACGGCAACCTTACCTTTGCCCAGCAAAGGCAAAACTCGATGTAGCACCGAATCATCAAAGCCATGAGGTGTGGTGGGCGTAGGCACAGCGATAAATACCACGTCACAATCTTTTATTTTCTCCTTATTTTCTTTGTATTGGTTGGTATCATAGCGGATAATATTTTGTCCGCGCTCTGCAAAATCATCGGCATAATTTTTGCCGATAAAACCCTGCCCGATAAACCCCACGAGTGTTTTTGGCATATATTTTTCAGCGAGTTAATAAATAGACTTTTTGTATTATACTATTATTTTCCAGGCTTAGTCTAGGGGCCAAAGGCTATTCTTGACAATTTAGTATGATTATAGTAATATGGGGGGCACTCGTGCTATTAATTATTAAGATTTTAGAAATTAAATGTTGGCAATCAGATTAAAGAGGATTGGTCGGAAAAGACAGCCCCTGTATCGCCTAGTAGTGTCTGATAAAACTCGCGATATGTATGGTGATCATTTGGAAACTCTGGGCAACTATAACCCAGCTACCAAGGTGGCCACTTTGCAGGTGGAGAGAGTTAAGTATTGGCTAGATAAGGGTGCTCAAGCTTCGGCTACAGTACACAACCTTTTGGTAAAAGAGGGTGTGATTACAGCCGCTAAAGTCAGGGCTATCAAGATCACTAAGAATCGACAAGAGAAATTGGCGGCTGCCAAAAAATCAGCCGATAAAACCAGTCAGCCAGCTGAAGCTCCAGCTGTCGCACCAGAGACTCCGCTAGAAAAGAGCGAGACCTAATTGACGTTCGTTATAAATTATTATATACTATCTTAAAGTTATTCTAGCAACAAAGGGAATAACGTTTATTAACAAGATCATTAACTGAAAAAAGATGCAAGACAAAGAATTTTTGGAAACAATGGTTAAAGCTTTGGTCGATAAACCAGAAGACGTAGTAGTGGAGCGAACTATCGACGAAAGAGGAGTTCTTTTGACACTAAAGGTCAACCCAGAGGAAATGGGTAAGATCATTGGTAAACAAGGTCAGACTGCTCGCGCCTTGCGTACACTTTTGCGGATCATTGGCAATAAGAATAATTCTTATGTCAACCTGAAAGTTTATGAGCCGGACAAAGAAGGCCGTCCTCATCGCCAAGTGAGACACGAAGAAGTTGACGATTTGAAATTATAAGTTATTTTATAAATCAAACAAACCCTGCACCATACGGTGCAGGGTTTGTTTTTTACCAAAAGAAAAACCCTGCACTACGTGGGGCGCAGGGGAAGCAGTTCTTTAGGCAGACATGCTCTGGTCTGCTGTACCTGGACGGTGTTGAGGCCGTCAATGGACGGGCTGGGCCCTTCTACCAGGCAACAGTTGAAGCCAGTAGTGGACGGTCAAATAGGATATCAGCCCCAGGACGGTGAGGTGGGTGTCCAAGATGTCCACTCGGTCGAAGAACACCCAAGCCATGAGGCAGTAGGCACTGATGGTCGTGATGCTCCCGATGACCTTCATGGTCCAAGATTCGCGTATCAGGATACCGCCGGAAAGGAGTCCTATGACTTCGCCGAGAAACAGCACCCACCAGATGGGCCAGATCTTGTCGAGAATAGCGAGGATCTGCGCGAGGCACATGATGAGTATCAGTCCGCTCAGGGTGATCAATGCGAACGTTTTCATTAGAGCACCTCCGGAGGTTGATAACTTTAATCTTGGGGTTAGGAGCGCTCTAGGATAGGCGCATCCTTCTTTTGATCCTTAGAATCAGGTACAAAACCAGCGCTGATGATGGGACAGCTCGAGCAAGATAGATCCACGAGAACAGATCATTCTTGACCCAAGCAGGATACAGTGCGCACAAGTTAGCGCACAATACCACAGCCCAGATAAAGATTGGCTCTGTGCTTCGTTTTGCCTTTAGCAACTTTTTGACAGTTGCAAAGTAGGCGATGAGAGCTATACATTGCACGAGTGTGTAGGCGATGAGCGGTTGTTTGGTGAACAGCCAGAAAATAGTAACTCCTGCTCCAGCCACCAGACACCACTTCTGGGTGCGATCAAATGCCACCTTGAGAGTGCCATGGTGGATGTTGGCCGCGATCACCCCAGTGAGGATGATGGCGATATTTACCACCCCAGCAGTCACACCGATGTTGGCGGTAAATGATCTTTTGGGGCTATCCCAGTACATGAAGCAGGAAAGACCCATTACCACCATCATTAGGATCCATGTCGCCGGTACAGGTTGACTGGTTCCAATCCAGGCGCGACGAACGTAGTCTGTCGCAGAAACAAGCATCAGGACGACGGTCCCAAGAACAGCGATTTCGTACATCACGCCTCCTTAGAGCCGTAAAGGTACTAACCAATAGCTTGAATTAGCTATTTTGGTTAATGAAGTATTATATCATACATTGGTCATTTTGTCAATATTTTGTAAAAAAAGCCCGTCGCGTAAAGCAACGGGTGAGCAACTCTTTTGGGTAGACTGCATTGGATTTGGTGGCGAGGTCAGATGCTCACTTGGCCCAAGCCGGCTTGTCGATGGGGGTGACCTCCATATCCGGCGGTTCGGGTGATGTGGACGCGAATCTCGGCTCGCCGCCATTCAGGGAGTAGGCAGAGAAGAAACCACCTCCGATCTTGACCGGGTCGACCTTGATGAAGAAGCCTTCATCGGTTCTGAACCACGCGCCTGGTCCAAGTTCAGCTAGCTTCACGGCCCTTTCCTCCTTTTTGGCGCCAGTGTTACGCAGGAACATTAGTTGATGATTATAATAGATAAATTACGCGTTGTCAATTTGGTTTTTTTAGAGTTTTATAGTATCTTTATAATATTGAACAATTAATTTTTTATATGGCAAAATGTTTAGTCACCGGTGGCGCCGGATTTATCGGGTCAAATTTAGTCGATGCTTTGGTTGAACGCGGCGACCAAGTGTTAATTATTGATAATCTTTTGACCGGCAAAAAAGCAAATTTGAACCCCAAGGCAGAGTTTCATCAATCAGACATTCGCGAGCTTGATAAGATAAAACCACTGTTTGTGGGTATTGATTTTGTTTTTCACTTTGCCGCCTTCCCCAGAGTCCAACCATCAATTGAGGATCCAATCCTGTCAAATGATATAAACCTAAACGGCACACTCAATGTTTTGGTGGCAGCCAGAGATGCTAAGGTCAAAAAGTTTGTTTATAGCGCTTCATCTTCAGCCTATGGTAATCAAGAAAAATTGCCCCTAAGAGAAGATATGCCAGCCAGCCCTTTAAGCCCATATGGTTTGCAGAAATATGTCGGTGAACTTTATTGCCGTTTATTCCACCAAATTTATGGCTTGCCAACTGTAGCTTTGCGGTATTTTAATGTCTATGGTAAGCGGCAAGCCCTAGAGGGTGCCTATTGTTTGGTAATGGGCATTTTTGTCACTCAAAGGCTGGCCGGTAAACCGATGACTATAGTGGGTGACGGAGAAAATAGGAGGGACTTTACTAGTGTGGTGGATGTGGTGCAAGCTAACATATTAGCCAGCCAAAGTGATAAGGTGGGCAAAGGAGAGGTGATCAATATCGGTCGGGGGCATAATTTTAGTGTTAATGAACTGGCCAAAATGATTGGTGGGCCGACCATCAAGCTGCCTCCCCGCATAGAACCAAAGGCTACCCTGGCTGACAATACTAAAGCAAAAGAACTTTTGGGTTGGCAGCCGACAGTCAATCTGCCAGACTGGCTGGCAGAGTATAAAAAAGAAATGGGGTTAAAATAATTTTATGAAAAAATTTGATATTTTGACAATTTTTCCCAATAGTTTAGACAGCTATTTTGATTGCTCAATAATTAAAAGAGCTAGAGACAAGAAATTGATTGACATCCGTATGCACGACATCCGCGCCGCGTCTACGGACAAAAGAAAGACAGTTGATGACACGCCTTACGGTGGCGGACCGGGCATGGTGATAAAAATTGAGCCGGTCTATAAAACTCTGAAGAAAATATATAAGATCAAAAGTAAAAAGACGCGGGTGATTTTGCTCACGCCCCGCGGCGCGACTTTAAATCAAAATAAAGTAAAGCAACTAGCCAAGTACGAGAGAATTGTTTTAATTGCCGGGCATTATGAGGCTATTGATGCCCGCATTGATAAGTTTATTGATGAAAAAATTTCTCTGGGGAATTTTGTGCTCACTGGCGGTGAGTTGGCTGCCGCTTGTGTGGTAGATAGCGTCTCCCGTCTAGTCAAAGGCGTGGTTGGCAAGGAAGAGTCAATAGCCGATGAATCATTTTCGGTTTATGATAAAAAAGAAAAAAAATTTAATATAGAGTATTCGCAATATACTCGACCGGAAAATTTCAGGGGTCTAAAAGTGCCAAAAGTTTTACTGTCTGGTAACCATAAATTGATCAGAGAGTGGCGCCAAAAACAAACAAAATTTAGATAGATAAAAAAGAGGAGCGGCGAGGGTCGCTCCTTGTGTTTTTCGTCGGTGGGTGTTGGCCACTCACTTTATAAGCCGAGTTCCTTGGTGGTGAGTGTCAACTGCTGGTAGCCATCTTCCGTCTTGGTGCCCACCTCTACAGAGTACCCGCGGACAGCGGCGAGCTGACGGATTCTTTCAGCGACAATCCCCAAGATAGTCAATCTGTCGATGCCAGACAGTGCGCGGTACTTACCGCTGGTTTCGAATTCATCCGTCATTCCATAGAGACGCTTGAATTCAAGTTGGAAACCACGAGACACTGGGCTCGTGTAACTCACTTCTCTGTACTCGAGCGAGAAGACACCCATTGGCTCTGCCTTAAGGTGTCGGCAGCCGTCCTTGAACAGATACAGCGCCAGTTCGGAAATTGCGCGTTCAAGGTCTAGCGTCTCTTTCGGGCCGATCCAGATGAATGTGCCACTGAAAATCATGACCAAACCTCCTGACGAAGTCCCGCCAAGGCGGGATGAAACCCGGGTATCCCCGGGCGAATGTAAGGAGCATATTTAGACTATTACATGTATTTTATGGTGTCAAATATTTGGCCAGGCGAGACCCTTGACAAAGTCTCGTTTTTGCCTTATTATGATGAAGCATTAAAAAAATCATCCCAGACGTAGCTTATTGAAAAATTTATAGAGTTGCACTCAAGAGAAGACAGAAGTGTCCCTAAACAGGGGCATTGCTGTTTTTTCTTGAACTTGAAAAAATTTCTGGTTTCCCCGTTGTTTGACAATTTATAATTTTGACAATTAAGAAGTGACGAGCTTTTAGTCATTTTTTTAGAGTTTTATATTTTTATAGTGTTTTTTAAAAAACACTAATATTTATGAGTCGTTTTTAAACTACTCTACATTTTTCAGAGAGTTTGATCCTGGCTCAGGGTGAACGCTGGCGGCATGTCTAAGGCATGCAAGTCGAACGTTTCTCGCAAGGGAAGCGTGGCAAACGGGAGAGTAACACATTGGTAACTTACCCCTATCTTGGGTATAACCCGGAGAAATCTGGGACAATCCCCAATAGACATGGGGGGTCGCAAGACATTCCTATGTAAAGCTTCGGCGGATAGAGAGAGGCCTATGGCTCATCAGCTTGTTGGTAGGGTAATGGCCTACCAAGGCGACGACGAGTAGCAGGTGTGAGAGCACGACCTGCCCCACTGGGACTGAGACACTGCCCAGACTCCTACGGGAGGCTGCAGTCAAGAATCTTCCTCAATGGACGAAAGTCTGAAGGAGCAATGCCGCGTGATCGATGAAGCCCTTCGGGGTGTAAAGATCTTTTATCAGGGACGAATTCGTGACGGTACCTGAAGAATAAGTCACTGCTAACTTCGTGCCAGCAGCAGCGGTAATACGAAGGTGGCAAGCGTTACCCGGATTGATTGGGCGTAAAGCGTCCGCAGACGGTCAAAAAAGTTCTTGGTTAAATCTGGGGGCTCAACCTCCAGACTGCCTGGGATACTTTTTGACTAGAGACTGGAAGAGGCAAGCGGAATTGCCGGTGTAGTAGTAAAATGCGTTGATATCGGCAGGAACACCAAAAGCGAAGGCAGCTTGCTAGGACAGTTCTGACGTTCAGGGACGAAAGCGTGGGTAGCGAATGGGATTAGATACCCCAGTAGTCCACGCCGTAAACTATGGGTACTAAGCATTGGGAGTATCGACCCTCTCAGTGCTGTTTAACTAAGCTAACGCCTTAAGTACCCCGCCTGGGAAGTACGGCCGCAAGGCTAAAACTCAAAGGAATTGACGGGAGCCCGCACAAGCGGTGGAGCGTGTGGTTCAATTCGACGATAAGCGAGGAACCTTACCAAGGCTTGAAATCCAGCTGCACACCTCTAGAAATAGAGGAGCCTACGAGGGTGCTGGACAGGTGCTGCATGGTTGTCGTCAGCTCGTGTCGTGAGATGTTGGGTTAAGTCCCTTAACGAGCGCAACCCTTATCCTATGTTAAATGATCATGGGAGACTGCCCCGGTTTAACGGGGAGGAAGGCGAGGATGACGTCAAATCAGCATGGCTCTTACGCCTTGGGCCACACACGCGCTACAATGGCTGGTACAATGGGTCGCAAAACCGCAAGGTGAAGCCAATCCCACCAAAACCAGCCCCAGTTCGGATTGAGGTCTGCAACTCGACCTCATGAAGTTGGAATCGCTAGTAAACGCTGATCAGCTACGCAGCGTTGAATACGTTCTCGGGCTTTGTACACACCGCCCGTCACACCAAGAGAGTCGGGAGCACCCGAAGGCTGACTTTATGTTGGACCAAGGTGAGACCGATGATAGGGGTGAAGTCGTAACAAGGCATCCGTAGCGGAAGCTGTGGATGGATCACCTCCTTTCTAAGGAGATATATAGCAATAGCATCTCATACTATTGCTAGCAGTCGACGTCTGGTCTTCGGATCAGATGGCAGTCTTGGCTAAAAGCAGTCACTTCTTAGTTGTTGAATTAAAAAAACCGCTCACTGCGGTTTTTTGTTATTTAGATTTTGTTGTCTGATTATGATAAATAACTTTATTCAGCCCCATCTTTAGATTTCGTCCGGTCATAGCCTGTTTAATTATTTTATCCAGTTTATTTCTGTATTTTTCCGTATTGGCATTTTCAAAGGTTGGGATCAGCTCTGGATTTTCTTTGGCTAAAAATTTATATAATCTATCTTTGATACGGGGTTTTAGATTAATATGCTCAAACCAGACTTCAGCTACACCCGCGGCTTGTAATTGATTCAATAATTCGCCGATTGTCTGGTTGCTTATAAAATATGGTAGCAGCGGTCCGACAAAAGCATAAGTAGAGATGTTTGCCTCTTTTAGTTTCCGGAGTGCGTCAAAGCGTGAGCTTACAGGCGGAGCTTTCACTTCCAAAAAGCGGGCAATTTTATCGTCAGTAGATGTGACCGTAAAACCAACGGAAATATTTATTAATTTTTTTAGAATATCAAGATCTCTGGTGACCAGCGGTGATTTGGTTAAGATGGAAATTTCACCGGCATAGCTAAAGTCTGCCAGTATTTCCAGACAGCGTCTAGTTAATTTGTATTTGGCTTCCAACCCAACATAAGGATCAGTGACCGAGCTGAAAAATATTGAACCAAAGTTTTTTGACTTGGATTTTTTGGCTAATTTATCTAATTCTTTTTGTAATAATTCAGGGGCGTTGGTTTTGACATCAAGATAAGTGCCCCACTCTTCATCTGGATGAGACCAGCGGGCAATCTGGGCGGCATAGCAATACAGACAACTAAAAAGACAGCCTTGATAGGGGTTTATTACCCAAGTTGCGCCCGGTAGACCCGATTTAGTGAGAATTGTCTTGGCTTGTATAATATTTATTTTGGGAGCCATATAGCTATATTTTGCTCTGCAACAGCGGTTTAGTCAATTATAGATAGGCTTGATTACTCTTGCCAAAATAGGGTTTTTTTGGTATTATCTTTCTGTTATAATTAATTTAAGTTGTTTTTAGGGGCATGTAGCTCAGTTGGTTAGAGCACTACACTGATAATGTAGGGGTCGGAGATTCGAGTTCTCCCATGCCCACCACTCGATTCCTCTGCACCATATGGTGCAGAGTCGCTCATGGTCTTAGACCATTCGATAATTAATGCCATGAAGTCGAGTGTCCCGAGCGTAGTCGAGGGGCATTAATGTTTATTTTGATAGGCCACGGTAGCTCAGTGGTAGAGCAGAGGACTGAAAATCCTTGTGTCGGTGGTTCAATTCCGCCCCGTGGCACCATTCGACTCCTCCTCGCGAGGCTCGGAGTCGCTCATGGTCTTCATCCTCATCCGCTAAGCGGATTCGGATTGCGACCACTCTCCGGGAGTCGAATGTCCTGAGTGAGCGTAGCGAATCGAAGGACACGAGAATAGTTTTGAGCGTATAGATTTTAGTTTCGGGGTGTGGCGCAGTTGGCTAGCGCGCATGGTTTGGGACCATGAGGCCGGAGGTTCAAGTCCTCTCACCCCGACCAGGCTTCGACAGGCTCAGCCTGGAGAAGACTGTGTCGAGTTTATCGAGACACGAAATAATAATTATTGATGGCGGACTTGCTCTACAGAAGCGCAGCGTAGGCGGGTATAGTATAGCGGCTATTATGTCAGTTTTCCAAACTGATGAGGCGGGTTCGATTCCCGCTACCCGCTCCACTCGACTCGTCGCCGTTTCACTGCTCCTCGCTCGTGGTTTCGGCACTTCACTTTGTGCAGTACCTCAACCCTTCATCAAAAAAGACTAGACGAGTGTCCTGAGTGAGTGAAGCGAATCGAAGGACAAATAAAATCATAAGTTATAACATTCGCTAATTATGGCGTTTTTTTTGTTTATTTATTTGACTAAAATAGCAATTTCCGGCAGAATATTATTATGCGGATAATTATTGCTACATCATTATTTCCGCCAGAGATTGAATATGTTGCTACTTATGTCAGGGAGCTGGCTGAACACTTGAAGAAAGACCACCAAGTGCAGATTTTGGCTTATGCTGGAAATTTTGAAAAAATTGACGGTGTAAAAATTTTTACGATAAATAAAAAACAACCTTTGTTTTTTAGGATTTTTAAATATTTTATCAAGCTACATAAATTAGCCAAACAGGCTGATATTATGTATGTGCAGAATTCAACGGCTACTATTTTGCCGGCAATATTAGTAAAAAGATTAACTAAAAAGCCACTAATCCTAAATTTTATTGAAGACGAAGTCTGGAAGCGGGCGCGGCACAACAACTTGACTCAAAAATCTTGGGAAAATTTTTTAGAACAACCGGATATTGATCGGAGAATTGGCCAGATTTTTAATTTACAGAAACAGGCCCTGCGCCAAGCTGATAAAATAATTTTTTCTTGCCAAGCGCTAGCTCAAGCAGTCGCCAAATCATATAGCTTACCGGCCGAAAAAACCACGGTGAATTATTTGCCGGCCGAAAAAATAGAATTGCCCCTTGACCAAAGCATTAAAAAGAATCATGTTTTAGTTTTTGGTCAGGATTTTAACCTAGATACCGATCAATGGGATAAGGATTGGAAAGTTGTTTTAGCGAACAAACAATCATTATCTAAAGCCGAGCTTTTATATTTGCTTAATATTTCAGAACTTATTGTCTATAATATTAGATCAGAAAATTTTGATAATTTTCTGGTTGATTGTGTATTAGCCGGTAAAAAGATTGTGGCCAATGAAACCAATTATGCCAAGGAAATCATTGGCGAGCAGGGAGTTTTTGTGGATTTTAACAATCGGCAGGCAGTGCAGGAAAGAATTGAGCAGCTACTTGATAAAAAATCAAAAAATCAGGCCGAGGACGATAGATTTATCTGGGAAAATCATTTGCGTAAATTACAAGACACTTTTCAAGCTAGCGTGAAAAAATAATCATGAGCGCCCAAGATATTAAAAAAGAATGGACAGACTATTGCCACCAAGAAATTGAAGCCTTGCGGCCGCTTTTGGCGACTCTGAGCTTTGAATTAGCTGATGAGCAAGTACATATCGGCGGTGAGCGCTATGTAGCCGGCGAAAAAAAATTAGTTTTGGTCGGCAAGCGCGTCAAAGATAGCTTAAAAGTAATTATCAAAGTCAGTAGCGATCCGAAAGGCATTGCCGAAATAAAGCGCGAGCGGCAAAGCCAGCAAATGCTTAAAAAAATCAAATTCGCTTATCATGTATTTTTTACGCCCCAAGAAATTTTGTATCAAGAAACAGATGGTCGCGTGATATTTATTACCAAATATATTGAGCAAGAATGCCAATTTTTGGAGCGTGATATTAAAAACCAATTCTTTTTGGCCTTAAAAGGCCTTGAGGTCCAAGAGGGCGTGCAGGCGACTACCTATGAGCATGCCCATGATATCAGTAAATATTTTGGCATTTGGCAAGCCACTGATTATCTGAAAAAATTTGATGAATATCACCGGGTAGTTAAAAATATATTAGTAGACAATGCGGAAGTTTTGGCGCTTTTTGATCAGGCCAAAATGTTTTTAGAGAAAAAAAAAGAAGTCGTTGATTTATATTCGGGGTTTTTGACTCATTGGGATTTTGTGCCGCACAATTTGCGCATTCAAAATAATGATATTTATTTATTGGACCATTCTTCTATTCGTTTTGGCGACAAGCACGAGAGCTGGGCGCGGTTTATAAATTTCATGTGTCTGTATAATCCAGAGCTGGCTAAAAATTTATTGTTTTATGTGGAAAAAAATCGTCCAGCTTCTGAATACTTGTCTTTGCAAGCTATGCGTGTCTTCCGCCTGGCTGAGATTATCTGGCATTATGCCAATACTTTGGAGCGCGCTGATAGTCAGCTGCTTACTTTAAATAAAGCCAGAATTAAATTCTGGTCCAAGCTTTTGCAAGCTGTGTTGGATGGCAGAGGATTAGATAATTCAGTAGTTGAAGATTACAAAAAATTACGCGACTCTTTGCGCAGTGTTGAAGAAAAAAAGCGACAAGAGAAATTGCATTAAAAAACTGACCCTTAATATCATCCCGGACTTGATCAGGGATCCAGCATCGAGCTGCTGCTAGGCAGGATGGTACTAGATTCCCGCTTTTCTCTCGACCCCGAGCTCGAGACCGAGGGGCGCGGGAATGACAGCATGGGTACAGTTTTTTTGTTTTAATCCAATTTTTCCACTTCTCGTAATAATTTTTCATATTCGGCTATCATTGGATGACCCCAAGACTCTTTGAAACTTTTGAGCATTTCACGTTCAAACCACATTTTTTGTTCTTTACCGCGGTTGAATTTTTTCCAAATTGCTGAGCCAATTTCTTTATGGGTAGCCAGGATACTTTCTAGGTTATGGATTTTGTCAGCAATTGATACAGCCTTAGTTTCAGGACCGGCATTTTTGACAGCCGTAATATATTTTTGTTTGCGCTCCTCCCACTCTAATTTTTTATCTTCTGATAGCGGTAAGATGATGTCTACTACTTTATCGCCTAGCTCTTGGCGGAGCTGTTGTTCGGTAATATCCGTATCTTCTAAGACATCATGAACCATGGCCGCGGCAATTACTTCATCAGGAAAATTTAAGCGGGCTAATTTTTTAGCAACCATCATGGGGTGGATTATATAAGGCGAGCCATCAGTCTTGCGGACTTGCTGACCGTGCGCTTTTAGCATTAGGCGATGAGTTTTTTCTATTAGGTCCATATTTTTTTGTCACTCCCGCTTTCGCGGGAGTGACTACCTAGGAATATTTATAATATTTTAGCAAAAATTTTATCTCTCATATCACGGGCTATCATATCCCAATTGTATTTTCTTTCCACCATTTGTCTGGCAGTGTCAGTGATTCTCTTTACCTTTTCTGGGTTGGCCAGAATATCTTTGACAGCGCTGACTATTTGTTCAGGACTATCTTTATCAACGGCCCAAGCAGTAGTTTCTTTATCTGGATTTTTTTTGGCATCAAAAATAAATTCGGCTAGTCCCCCTTCTTGGGTAGCGACCACTGGTAAATGTGAGGCCATGGCTGATAAAAAAGCATTACCCAAACCCTCGGAGCGGCTAGGGCAGACAAATATGTCGGCTACTTTGCGGTATTTGGTGACTTCTGATCTATCAATGCGGCCAGTGAAAATCACCCTATTTTCTAAATGTAATTCTTTAGTTAAATCTTTAAGCATTTGCTCATCCGGGCCATCACCAACTATTAAAAATTTTATATTATCAGGCAACAGTTTCAGAGCGCGAATCACATCGTCATTGGCTTTTTGATGAACTAGGCGAGCAGTATTTACTAAATAGATGTCGCTTGGTTTTTTACCAAGCTTTTGTTTGAGTTCAGCGATTTCACTTTCAGAGGCAGATTCAGCCAAATCGCGTGGATTGGCGCCATTGTGTATGATTTCAATTTTACTATCAGGCACGCCGCGTTTTTTTGCCCAATCAGCTAAAAAGGTTGATATGGCCTGCACTTTGTCGGCTTTGGTAAAAGCGCGGGTAAATAATGGCCACAAGGGTCTCATGGTTTTTTCTATATAGTCAGTGGGGTCGCCTTCTTGCAGAGTTAAAAAATATTTTATTTTGGGGTGGGTCAGCTTAAAGATAACAGCCGGTACGCCGGCCGAATGGGCCATCATAGCCCAGATAGCGTCATATTTATATTTTCTATGTAGTTGGCAGGCCTGGCTGGTTGCTAAAAACTGGTACAAGGGTTTGTTGAGGTCTAAAGGCATTTTACCCAAATCTTCAAAACTAGGATTTTTTCGGGTGATGCCGATGCGATGTACTAGCACATTGCCAACTTTTTCTGTTTTAGCAAAAGCAGAGTTGTAGCGTAAAGTGACCATGTGAAACTCAATGTCACTTGTGTCCAAGCGATCAGTGATTTCTTTGATAGCTGCTTCAGCTCCGCTAGTTTGGTTGGGGTAGTAAGCTAAAGAAAAAATAAGTATGCGCTTCATGCGGTTATTTTTGAATTTTTTATTTCCCCGATATATTTTTTTAAAGTATATTTTTGTTTCCAGCCCAGAGCTTTTATTTTACCAGAATCAACTGCTTCGGCTGAACGACTGGTTCTGGTTTGTGTCAGCATTTTTATTTTTGGGCTAAACATTTTGGCCACTTCAAGTATAGAATGTGTTTCTTGAGCACAGATGCCGTAATTATCGCCGTGGCCTTTTTGGCCGGCCAATATAATACCAGCTATCGTATCATAGACGTGGGTAAAGGCACGGGTTTGAGTGCCGGGTTTACGTACCGGCAGTGTTTTATTTTTTAGATAAGCCTGTTTGAAGGTGCCAATGACCGTGCCATAAGCTCCGGTAAACTGGCCAGCTCGCTCCCTCGGTCCGTAGACGTTATAAAAATAAACCGTGGCATAGTCCAATTTATACCAGCGGCTGTAATTTTTTATTAATTCAGTGTTGACAGCTTTAGCCCAAGTGTAGGGAGCCAGATCGCGGCCCCAGACGCCGTTTTTACTTGGAGCAGTGAACTTGGTAGAAGAGCCAGCATAAACTAACTTGCACTTATGCTTTCGCCAGAATTCCAAAACACCCAAAGTGCCGGCAATATTCAAATCCCAGACTAGCTCCGGTTCATTTAGGCTGGCCGCTACGCGCGAGTATTCACCCAAATGGTAAACGATGTCTGGTCTGACCTTGATATGTTTGGCAATATCCTTGGTGTGGCCGCGAACATATTTTGCGCCCGGGATGTGATTTTTTACTGTGCCGGTAAAATAATTATCCAGTGAAATTATCCGATGGTTTTTATTTTTTACCAACTTTTCGATCAAGTGAGAGCCGATAAAGCCCGCCCCGCCAGTCACCAAAATAATTTTTTTATTTTTTGCCATATTTTTGGTTGATTTAAAGCTTTTTGTATAGTAAGATTATATTACTTAATACAAAAAGTCAAAGTAAGCGGGCACGTTTATGTGGCAGAAATTATTGGTCTATATCAATGTCAATAAAATACAAATGTTGAAGTATGGCGCAGTTGGTTTGACGGCGGCAATTTTTGATTTTGGTATTTTGATATTTTTGACTGAGCTAGCACATGTTTTCTATCTTTTATCGGCCACCATCTCTTTTATCGTTTCAGCTCTGGTGAATTATTATTTGAATAGATTTTGGACCTTCAGATCTCGTGGCAGCCAAGTTAGGCAAATACCGATTTTCTTTGTGGTGGCCACTATAGGCCTGGGTCTCAATAATCTGATTTTATGGTTGGGTGTGGAGTGGGTACATATGTATTATGTCGTGGCTAAAGTCTTGGCTACAGCGGTTGTCATGGTGTCCAACTATTTGGGCAATAAATATTTTACATTTAAGAGCTAATAATATAAATAACCCCTAAAACTTTCGGGGTTATTTGTTAGATTATTTTTTTGAATCATTCCATCCCTCACTACTTTTGGGGTTTAGCTATAATAATTTTTTAAAATTTTCAACCATGGGTACGGCCGTGGGGTCTTGGTGGTAGTTTAGAGCTGTGTAGTAAGAGGCCCAGTCAGCCAAAATTAGGTTGGCAAATATTTTTTGCCAGATATTTTTTCCGCGGAGCTTGACGATATTTACCATTAAGCCTCTTTTTTTATAGAGTCGGGCGAGCACCTGAAATCTTTTTTTTATCACTGGCGAGTCATCATCGTCACTCAAAAAAATAAAAGCGAATTTATTGATTAGCGGCCGAGTTTTTTCTGTTGTATCAAAGCCATTCATTTCATTATGGTTTAATTCGGGCAGAGTATTGTAAAAGGCGGGGATTTTGGAATTTTCATTAAATTTTATTTTCCAGTTGTAGACCAGAGAGGTATTATCTGTTGATGAGTAGATGATTGGTATGTGATTTTTTAATAATTTAGCCAACTTTTGTCCGGCTGATTGATAGTTTTTTGCCTTAAGCTGCTGGACCGCCCTAGTATCATTTAACAATTTATTTTGCCTCATGATTTTGAGCATAGCCCGCAAACTGAGGCCCAGGGCTTGGCGCGGCTGAATACCCGTTTTAGGCAATTGGATAAATGGCCGGTGGTATTTTTTGGCTAGAGCCAGCAGTCGGCCGCCAGTCGCTATGGCCACAACGTTCAGTTTTTTATTGACAGCTTTTTTAAAGCCATCCAGCACTTCGGCGGTGTTGCCAGAATAAGAGCTGGCGATAACCAAATATTTTTTTAATTCCTGATCGCTAATCTTAGGCAGGCCATAATTTTGGTGGATACTGATGGTCAGTTGTGCTTGTGCACTGCGCAAGATGTCAGCCGCCAAATGAGAACCGCCCATGCCCAGGACGAGATATTTTTCGGCTGGATGATAATATTTTTTGTTTTCGATTTTTGGCTGGTAGGCAAATTGAGCTGGGAAATTTTTGATGGCATTTAGCATAAAATTATTTTTTACTGACAATATTTTTGATATGACTTATGATGCTTTGGCTGTCTATGCCATATTTTTGCCAGAGCTGCTTGTAATCACCCGATTCACCGAAAGTATCATGCGCGCCCAAGCGCCAGAGCGGCGTGGGTAATTTTTCCGAAAGCAGCTCGGCTACTGCGCTACCCAAGCCGCCGTTGATTTGATGGTCTTCTAGGGTGATGACTGCCCTTGTCTTTTGGGCAGAACGCAGGATAGTTTTTGTATCCAGCGGTTTGATAGTATGGCAGTTGATTATTTCTACGCTTATTTTTTCTTTAGATAAAATATGGGCGGCTTGTAGAGCTTCAGATAGTATTGGCCCGTGGGCCACTAGAGTTGCGTCCTTACCTTTGAGTAAAATATTAGCCTGGCCGATTTTGAAAGGGGTTTTTTCCGTAGTAAATATAGATGTATCTGGTCGAGTGAGTCTAAGATAAACCGGCCCCTTGATTTTGAGCATAGCCATGGTGGCCTTTTTAGCTTCTATATAGTCAGCTGGGGAAATAATGGTTAAGTTTGGTAAACAGCGGGTGATGGCAATATCTTCTAGAGCTTGGTGGCTAGCGCCATCTTCACCAACCGACAGCCCGGCGTGCGAGCCGATTATTTTTACATTGGCATCGGAGTAGCAGACACTAATGCGCAGCTGATCCCAGTTTCGGCCTGGTGAAAAAACAGCAAAGCTGGCGGCGACGGCAATTTTTCCCGAGAGAGCCAGTCCGGCAGCTACGCCCATCATATTTTGTTCGGCTACACCGACTTCAATAAAGCGCTGGGGGAATTTCTTGGCAAAAGCCTGAAGGCGAGTTGATTCAGCTAGATCTGCCGAGACCACTACGATATCTTTATTTTTTTGCGCCAAAGCCAAAAGGGCTTCGCCAAAGCCGGCGCGGGTAGATTTTCCGCCCGTGGCGGGCCCACCTTTGGTGGGTAAGTTTGAATTCGAGCGCAGTCTGTTTTTAAGCATATTTTATTTGGCTTGTTGTAATTCTTCTAAAGCTAGAGCCGTTTCTCGGACATTGGGCGCCTTGCCATGCCATTCGTATTTGTTTTCCATAAAAGTCACACCTTTCCCCGGTATGGTTTTTGCTAAAATTACAACCGGTTGTTTTTTACTGGATTTAGCTATGCGCAGAGTGCGTATGATTTGAGCATAATCATGCCCTGGCATTTCCAGCACTTTCCAGCCAAAGGCTTGGTATTTTTGTTTGAGTGAACCCAGGGGCATGATATCGCAGGTATTGCCATCGATTTGGATGCCGTTAACATCAACAATATTGATCAGATTGTTTAGCTTGTATTTGTTGGCCAGCATCACGGCTTCCCATGATTGTCCTTCATTGTGTTCAGCATCGCTAGTAATGCAAAAAACCCGATAATTTTTTTTATCTATTTTGCCAGCCAAAGCCATGCCTAAGCTTTGGGATATGCCCTGACCCAATGGTCCACTGCTCGTTTCTACCCCAGGCAAAGATAAATTGTGGGGGTGGCCCTGCAGGCGGCTGTTTATTTTGCGCAAGTTTTTTAATTCTATTAAAGGAAAGTATCCGGCGCGCGCCAGAGTAGCATATAGCACCGGGCAAATGTGGCCATTAGATAATACCAGGCGGTCACGCAAAGGAGAGTTGGGTTGATGCGGTGTGTGCTGTAAAATTTGGAAATACAAAATTGTAAAAATATCGGCCATGCCCAATGATCCGGCAGGATGCCCAGAGCCGGCGCGCGCCAGCATCATGATGATGTCCTGGCGTATTAAATTAGCAACTCTTTTTAATTCTTTTATAGAATACTTGGCCATGAACATATTTTACCATATTTTTTGTTCTAGATAAAATAATATTTTTTAGCTTGACTTTTTGTGCCTAATTAGTTAAATTAAGGCATTCGCTCATTGGCAATCTTTTTGAATCTGTCAAAAAAAACGACGAGCCGTGCTCGTTTTGTAGAATATATGTCTTCTGTCCGTGTCTTAACACCGTCTTGACGGGGAGGTTTGGCAGCATGTGTGCTTGGACGCAATTCCATCGAGAGCCGATCATCATTATCGGTGCGGCTGGCCGTGACTTTCACAACTTCAACACCGTTTTTCGTGACGACGATACGGTGCGAGTGGTGGCTTTCACTGCCGCCCAGATCCCGGGCATCGACGGCCGGATCTACCCGCCGCAGTTGGCGGGTGGGTTCTATCCGAACGGCATCTCCATCGTGTCCGAGGAAGAGCTCGAGGATCTGATTCGGAAGCATGGTGTGCAGCGCTGTATCTTCGCCTACTCTGACGTGACCCACGGTCACGTCATGCAGTTGGCTGAGAGGGTCAATGCTGCCGGCGCCAGCTTCCAGCTGCTTCCTCCGCAGCAGACCTGGCTGCATTCCAGCCGACCGGTCATCTCTATCTGCGCTATGCGCACCGGCTGCGGCAAGAGCCAGACCTCGCGCTACATTGCGGCGATCCTGCGCCACATGGGCCTCGCGGTGGTGGCCATTCGCCACCCCATGCCTTACGACGACGATCTCGTCAGCCAGGCAGTGCAACGTTTCGCCAGGGCGGAGGATCTCGCTCGCTACCGCTGCACCATCGAGGAGATGGAGGAGTATGAGCCGCATATCGCGGCCGGCGGCGTGATCTACTCTGGCGTGGACTACGCTGCCATCCTGGCGCAAGCCGAGCAGGAGGCCCACATCATTATCTGGGATGGTGGCAACAACGACACCCCGTTCATCCAGCCGGATCTGCACATCGTGGTCATGGACCCCTTGCGCGCCGGCGATGAGCAGCGCTACTACCCCTCGGGTCAGCAGATGCGGCTCGACGTCCCGACGGTCTTCGTTATCAACAAGTGCGATTCGGCACGGCTCGAGCAGATCCTGGCGATCGAGCAGTCGATTAGGCGGGTGAACCCGGAGGCCAAGATTGTGCGTGCCGACTCGCCAGTCACCGTGGACAACTCCAACCTGATCAGGGGCAAGCGGGTCCTGGTCGTGGAAGACGGTCCGACCTGCACTCATGGCGGCATGAACACCGGTGCCGGTACGGTCGCGGCCAACCATTTCGGTGCAACCAAGATCGTGGATCCGCGCCCTTATCTGAAGGGCGAGCTGGCCACGACCTTTGTTCGCTATCCCGACATTGGTTGCCTGTTGCCGGCTATGGGCTACAGCGAGCAGCAGGTGCAAGACCTGGCGGCCACCATCAACGCCATGTTCGAGGCCGGCGTCATCGACGCCGTGGTGAGCGGCACGCCGATCGACCTTGGGCGTGTCATCGAGGTCAATGGACCGTTGGTCAGGGTCACCTACAATCTAGGGGAGCGTCTCCCTGGTACGTTGGAGGCGATCCTGCGGGGGCACTTCGGCGCCTTGGTTAGTAAGTGATCTGACAGATCAGGGAAAAAAGCAAGCGGCACCGCCCCAACAGGGGTGGCGCCGCATTTTCATTTATTCTATTTTTTATTATTTTTTCTTGATGATATATAGGCTAAGAATAAATAATATAGTCGAAGTCAAAGCTGACAGTAGACAATACTGGCACAGAGAGCGGATAAGAAATATTTGTATATAGGTAAGCCATAAAGAAAATATAAAAGCCAAAGGAGCGCTGACTTGCAAAAATATTTTAGCCAGAGACCAACGATATTTTATAAAAATTAAGCTGGCAAGAAGTACTGTCAGATAAAAAGCTACCCCAAAAGCAGCCAGGGGTATTGGCCCCAGGTGTGAATACTGGCTACCCAGGACTTCTTGGCAGCCCCGGATAATAGAGCAGCTGATAGTGCCGGTAAAATATTTAGATGTCAGATAGACCGCATCCATAAAGCCAATCAAGCCAATGGCGGCAATAAGATAGTAGAGTCTTAGTTTAATTGGCCGATAATTGCTGTCGGAAGTATTGTTCAAATTTGTCATAGCTTTCTTGAAGTTCGATGATTTTGCCGTTAAGGTAAATGGTTGGCGTATAGGTAATATTGAGCCTGCCTTGATCGCCGTCAGAGATATCGGAGGTCACTCTATTTTTTACATCCTGGTTATTTAAATCATTGGTAAATTGTTGGGTATCAAGGTTCAGCCCCTGAGCATAAGTAATGAATGTTTTTTGGGCATCGGCTTGAGCTTGGTTTGACCATTCAGCTTGTTTGGCGAACAATAGATCATGCATTTCCCAAAATTTATTTTGTTGGCCGGCGGCCTCGCTGGCATAAGCAGCCAGCAAAGAATTCGGGTGATTTGGTATGGGGAAATGACGGTAAACTACCATTAGCTGTGGTGAAAACTCTGGGCTAGCTAGCAATCTTTGCATATAAAAATTTGACAGTTGGCAATAGGGGCAAGCAAAGTCGCTGTATTCTACAATGATATTTCTTGCCTGTTGATTGCCTTTTGTCCAATCGTTGTTTTTTATATTTAAAATATCCTGGGTTTTTTGCGGAGCATTATTATCTTGGCTGGAGAGGGCAAGGATCCCCCAAGTGATCAAACCAAGGATGGCGGTTACTGTCACCCAGAAGAGCCAATCTTTTTTTGCCATATTTTTATTATACAGATTAAAAACACGGCTTACTGCGTTTAGTAAACCGTGTCTGGAATTATTTGAGTAAGCTGTCTAAAACACTTTTGATTTCCTCTATCGGATAAGCGCCATTGATAGGAATTTTTTGGTTGCCGGATAGAATCACGCTATAAGGAGTGCCTTGGGCGCCGGCAGCTTGAGCAGCAGTCGCCTGAGTAGAAACTTTGGCAGTATATTTCCCTGAGTCAAGGCATTTTTGGAATTTGTCTTGATCAATGCCCAAACCTTTTACCACCTCGCCCAGTTGGGCTAGGGTGGGTTTATTGGTAGCGACAAATAGTTTGTCCAAAAATGCCCAAACTTTATCATTGCCGCCTAGTTCACCGACGCACTCTATGGCCTCGGCTTTTTTGGGTGCTTCGGGGTGAAGTGAGGGGAGAGGAAAATGGCGGTAAGCTAACTTTATTTTGCCATTATAATCTTTGAGGAGCTGATTGGTGGTGTCATGGTATCTTTGGCAATAAGGGCAATCAGCGTCAGAAAATTCTATAATGCTGATTTGAGCGTTAGAATCTCCTTTTACCCAATCAGATTTGCTGATGGGTTCAATTTTTATTTCAGTGGCATTGGCACCGTTTTGGCCGTTGTTATTTTGCCCATTGACAGTGGTGTTGGTGTTATTGAAGGCCAGATTGTCGCCATTTTTATTTTTGTCTTTTAGGACAAGACCCAAGGCAATACCCAGGCCGATAACCAGCATACCGACAATGCCGATAATCATACCGGCCTTGAAAGCAGAGCGTGATGATAGATTATCAAGCACACCTTTATTTTGATTTTCTTCTGCCATATATTTTTTCAGTTAATAATGTTAATAATAAAGTTGAATAATTATACCAAGTTTAGTTTGCTTAGGCAAATGATTGTTCATAATTCATATTATTTACAACTTTGCCACCATCAGCTAGGCGTGAGTCAATTGAGATTTTATTATTGTAACAATTTTATGGGATTAAGGCAAAGTTAGTTGCTAGTCTTCAATATTGACCCCGTTAAACGCTCGCTTCGCGGGCAACCCAAAGGGTTATTTAACAGGGTTGACAAAAAACATATTGTATGCTAACCTTATGCATCCCCTAAAGCAGGGGTTTTTAATTAGAGAAATATATGAAAATAAGTCTAAAATCATGGCCAAAAGCCATAAAACGGGGTTTAAAGAAACGCATCAAACCAGTATTTTTGCTGGTGCTTACTTCTCTGTTCTGCTTTCCGCATTTGACCGAATCTCAGGTGATAAATGATCATTTGGTCGGTCCAGTGCCAGAGCAAGTGATTAAAGCTTATTATAATAGCCCAACCTTACCTCAGATTCCAAAACGGGAACCTCGTAAGGTAATGGTTATTTCTGTGACGGCTTATAATAGTGAGCCCGGCCAAACTGATAGTACGCCATTTACCACAGCTTTTGGCACCAAGGTGCGTGACGGTATAGTGGCCACCAACTTTTTGCCTAAAGGCACGGTAGTTCGATTTCCGGAAGCCTTTGGTGATAAGGAGTTTGTAGTAGAAGACCGCATGAATGCCCGTTATTATTACAAGATGGACATTTGGATGGCCGATAGGGCAGATGCCGTAAATTTTGGTAACCAATTGTTAAAAATGGAAATCCTATAAAATAAAGATCAAAGCATAAAATACCCCCAATAAATAAGGGGGTATTTTGTTATTGACAAAAATTGATTTATATGATATAATATTAGGAAAACTTAAGAAAACGTCCTTTTTTCGGGCATAGACCCACTACCTCTTCAAGCAAGGGAGCTTGGCATGTTCTACTTGATGGTGTTCGGTGCGGCTCTGACCGCACGCCTCATGCATCGGCGCTGGCAGGCCTGGGCGACCTGGGTCGTTATGTCAGTCGTAGCCATTATCGCCAAGATCGACAAGGCTAACCCAGACAACGTGCTGGCCATCACCGTTGCGTGTTCGGTTGCCGGGTTCATCGGCCCCGAGCTCTGGCACAGTCTGCAGGCACTGCTGCGCCATCAGCGCACAGCCCTCTGGCTGTTGCTGGGAGGCGCTGTCTGGCTGGCCATTACCAACCGGACAGTTGGGCACGCACTGACTAGCCTCATCTCCGGGATTGCCATCCTGGCCATCGTCTTCTTTGCCCTGCGCGCTATGTTGCGGGGCGTCCTTGGAGGGGGTGGCCGACGCGGGCGGCGCTGAAAAAGGTTGCTGCCAAAGGGGGCCGTACTCGGTGCGGCCCCTCTTCTTTTTCCCCAATATTAGTGGATTTTATATATTTGACAAGATTTTAAAATTAGTATATAATACCGACACCATTAAAAATTGACTGAAAGGCCAAATAAAAACAACATGCTAAATCATTTAAACAACCCTAAATTTTAAAGGATTTTAAGCAATTTGTGTTGGCTTGAAATCCGCTCATGGCGGATTTTTTGGGCCCAAAATTTAGTGGCTGGCAAGTAGTTTTTTAAAGGTAGGCCTTAGAGCGACCCTTAAAAAACTACTTAGCGGCCATTAGGCCGAAAGCAGGACATTGACAAGTGAATAATTACATTAAAACAATTTACAACGCGTGTTAAAAATTGTGTTAATGAGCATCTAACAATATAAATTTCCACCAAAATTTTCAGAATTTTGGTGGTTGCTACAAGAGCATATGGCGGATGCCTAGACACCAAAAGACGATGAAGGACGTAGCAATCTGCGATAAGCTTCGGGGAGGTGATAAGCAACCTTTGATCCGGAGATTTCCGAATGGGGCAACCCTTCTGCTAGAAGAGCAGAAACCGCTAGCTGAATTCATAGGCTAGTTGGAGACAACCCGGAGAATTGAAACATCTTAGTATCCGGAGGAAGAGAAAGAATTAATGTACTAATTAAAACTAGTGGTAAATTTATTTATCCTTAGTTTTAATTAGTATCTCGATTCCCTGAGTAGTGGCGAGCGAAATGGGAATAGCCTAAACCTTAAGTAAGATAATCTATTTGGACTTTAAGGCCGCAAGGTTTTAAGGAAAGGATAGTGCAATGACCGTAGATCTAACGCTGCTTAAGGCGTCATAAGAAGTTATCGTTTCGGCATTTACGGAGCCGATACTTGATCGATAATAGTTTAGTCGAATAGTCTGGAAAGACTAACCATAGACGGTGATAGTCCGGTAGATGAAAAATTGTTATCACAAGAGATAGTTTTCTTGAGTACCACGAAACCGGTGAAATTTTGTGGGAAGTTAGCGTCACTATGCGCTAAGGCTAAATACTTTTGGTGATCGATAGTGAACTAGTACCGTGAGGGAAAGGTGAAAAGCACCCCGAGAGGGGGATGAAATAGTATCTGAAACCATATGCTTACAAGGAGTCGAAGGCCTATGTCTCGCGCAAGCGAGAAATGGCTGACGGCGTGCCTATTGAAGAATGAGCCAACGAGTTAGCTGTGTGTAGCTTATTTAACTCCTTCGGGAGGTAGGTAAAGTGAAAGCGAGGATTAATAGTCCGCATATTAGTTGATAGCTTATAGCTAATGACTGATGGTTTTTTAAACCATTGGCTATATGCTATATGCTATTAGCTAATAGGGCTGCACACACTAGACCCGAATCCGGGTGAGCTTACCATGAGCAGGGTGAAGCGGCAGTAACATGTCGTGGAGGCCCGAACCCACTAGCCGTGCAACACTAGGGGATGACTTGTGGTAAGGGGAGAAATTCCAACCGAACTCGGCAATAGCTGGTTCTCCTCGAAATAGTTTTAGGACTAGCCTTATGTGTTAAGTTGTGGCGGTAGAGCACTGGCTGGGGTGGGGTGGCATTGCGTCCATACCCACGCCAATCAAACTCCGAATGCCATAACGTATTTCATAGGAGTCAGACCGTGGGGGCTAAGCTTCACTGGTCTAAAGGGGGAAAGCCCAGATCTCAATCTAAGGTCCCTAAATCTAAGTTAAGTGTCAAAGGTGGTGTTATAACTTATACAACTAGGAGGTTGGCTTAGAAGCAGCCATCCTTTAAAGATAGCGTAATAGCTCACTAGTCAAGTTGTTTCGCGCCGAAAATTTAACGGGGCTAAAACTTAGTACCGAAGATGAGACTCTGAACCATATGGTTCAGGGGGTAGAGGAGTATTCTATGCGCAGTGAAGCAGTACCGTAAGGAGCTGTGGAGTGTATAGAAGTAAGAATGTTGGCATAAGTAGCAAAAATTCGGGTGAGAATCCCGAACACCGTAAACCCAAGGTTTCCTGGGCAACGCGAATCAACCCAGGGTTAGGCAATCCTAAGGCGAGGCCGAAAGGCGTAGTCGATGGAAGAGCAGGTTAATATTCCTGCCCTACTGCCATTTTTCGATGGGGGGACGCAGCTTTAAAACTCTTTGCGTTATTTGGTTATGAACGTTGGTGGTTGATTGATGTACTTTTGGTAAATCCGGAGTACACAAGTCAGTTGATCATCAGAAGATCGCGGCTTCGGCCAAGATCAACAAGGGGTAATGAGCTGCCAAGAAAAACCTCTAGAGCTAATTTGGTAGTAACTGTACCGTAAACCGACGCAGGTGGGTGAGGAGAGCATCCTCAGGTGTACGAGAGAACCTTCCTTTAGGAACTCGGCAAAAAAGCGGCCGTAACTTTGGAATAAGGCCTCCCTGTACCACTCGCTTCGTTTCACTACGCTCGGGCACAGGGCTTGCCCTTTGTTCAAATTTGAACAGGGTGAGCCCTGAACCCGAACAGAGCGGAGCGAAGTGAGTGGTTCAGGGCGCAGCGAAAGACTTCGAGCGACTGTTTAGCAAAAACTTAGGTCCCTGCTAAAGCGCAAGCTAATGTATAGGGGCTGATGCCTGGCCAGTGTCAGAACGTTAAGGGGACGCCTTCACGGGTGGAACCGAAGCGCTGATGAACGCCGGCCGTAACTATAACGGTCCTAAGGTAGCGAAATTCCTTGACGGGTGAGTTCCGTCCTGCACGAATGGCATAACGACTTGAAGACTGTCTCGAGGAAGGACTCGGCGAAATTGCAATACGAGTAAAGATGCTCGTTACCCGTAGCTAGACGAAAAGACCCCGTGAAGCTTTACTACAATTTGGTATTGATTTAGGGATGTACTTGTTCAGGATAGGTGGGAGACTTTGAAGCCTCCGCGTAAGCGGAGGTGGAGTCGCCGTTGAGATACCACCCTAGTGCATTTTTAAGTCTTACTCTCATCCGTGATCCGGAGAGAGAACAGTATCTGATGGGTAGTTTAACTGGGGCGGTTGCCTCCCAAAATGTAACGGAGGCGTTTACAAAGGTTGGCTAGTTCCTGATGGAAATAGGAATGGTCGTGCAAACGCACAAGCCAGCTTTACTGCAAGAGCCACAACTCGAGCAGTTGCGAAAGCAGAAGTTAGTGATCCGACCGTACGATATAGGACGGCGGAAGCTCAACGGACAAAAGCTACTCCGGGGATAACAGGCTGATCGGGTCCAAGAGTCCACATCGACGACCCGGTTTGGCACCTCGATGTCGGCTCATCGCATCCTGGGGCTGGAGAAGGTCCCAAGGGTTAGGCTGTTCGC
>JBAZKN010000004.1:0-100810 GCA_041650755.1 Patescibacteria group bacterium
GAGCGAGCAGAAAGTTTCTGATTCTTTCTGGATTTCTAACTGTAGTTGAAATACTCCAAATTTTTTTCATAAATTTATTTGCTAGTTACTTTGCAATAAAAGACGCGTTCGGTGTGGTTGGGCGCTTCACTTTTGCCGGTAGTGAAGGCTTTATAATCACGTTCGAATACTTCAACCTCGCCACGTTCTTTTAAAATTTCAATTATTCTATGATCCGGTATCTTTGCGTTTGACCGTTCGTTCATTTTTTCACCAGTATTGTTATAGGATACCAAAATATGCTTGGCGTTTGCATTTTGAATCAAGTCCTCGAAAGCATGCACGGCTCCTTTCAAACAATAACGGCTTTTCAAATGCCCACGATCAACCATCTTCTTGGCCACGCCCTCAACTTTTGGTTTTTTCCAGGTAATCACGTTTTCTAAAAGATGATAGGAATCCCCATATTGTCTTGAATTATAAGGGGGATCAATGTATAGCACGTCGCAGGTAATTTCTCTGACTAATTGGTTTGCGTCTTTTTGATAGATTTCATTATTTTGATTATTTCTCGGTTCAACAGCGGGCAGTAAAAGACGCAGGCTTTGAATGGTGTCTAATTTCTTTCTATAAGTCTCATAATGGCCTACGGTGTTGGCCACTTTATCCATAGCATACACAAGCGATGTAAGAAGTACATTTTTTTCTTCCTGATTTATTTCACCTCGTTTTTCAAGCTTTTCGATTTCTTCCCGGACTGCGCCTATTTTTTGAGCATTTTCTTTTGTGAAATACGAACCACCAAATATTTCAGAGACGTAGTTTTCTTTCTTCGGCTGCAAATCATTTAAATAATCTATAATATTGTTTAATTTTTCTTTGTTGTAATTTTTAGTATTCAGCCAGCACTGCAGGGACGTGAAGCTACTGTCCAAAATATCATTGGAAATAATTTTGGTGTCAGGCCGGTTGAAATAATGACCAACAACACCTGTGCCAGCGAAGATGTCGCAGAAGCTATAATAACCGCGACACTTATCCGCGACGATATCGCCAATAAAACCGAGGAGCTTGGTTTTATTGCCCAGGAACCGTCTGCTATGTATTTGGAGTAATCGTTGCTCGTTGCTTTGAGGAGTAACGAATAATGGGAGTTGGGCCGGTTTTGGTAATGGATCAAATCTGTTTCGAAGTACGCCTGTTACTTTTCCTCTGACTTCCAGCTCTTTGACTACGATCGGTTTATAGTTTTTATTAGCCGGTTGGAGTCTGAAGCTGTTTTTATCTTGGTATATTCTTTTTAGTGTGGCTTCGTTGCCATTTACAATCGCAACGCCGATCTCGCCGTTATCAACCACTGGCTGCTCTCGTATTATCACAGTATCGCTGTCAAAGATTCCGGCGTCTTGCATGCTGTCTCCCCGGACCTTTAAGGCGTAATGTCGTCCCTGGCCGGCGGTTAATTCTTTCGGAATTGAAACTGTCTCTGGTATTTCGATCGCCTCTATCGGCTCGCCGGCAGCAATCATCCCCAGTAAGGGAATTTCAATAAAATTATTTTGCCTTTTTTCATTAAAGTCGTTTATCTCAATGGCCCGGGCCAGGTTATCAAATTTCTTGATGTAACCTTTATCAATCAAAGCGTCAATGTGCTGGTGCACCGTAGACACTGCGGAGAGCCGCAATTTTTTCCTTATCTCTTCTAAAGTTGGGGAGTAGCCCCGATCCCTGATAAAGGCTTTTATGAAGTCCAAGACTTCTTTTTGTCTTTTTGTTATCGGAATGGCCATAAGTGTGATTGATGTTTTTAACTCAAAGTGATATATTTACAGTATACCGAAAATCTTACGAAAATGGAAGTAGGTAGATTGTGGATTACTTTTAAATAAAACTTAGTGATATGGCGCAAGATGAAATGAAAAATAATGATTTAAGCAAACCTAGTAATGATGGGCAGATTTTAAAGTTTCAAGAAGAGCGTCAGACTAAAATATGGCAAGCGTTGGGAGGGTTAGATCAAAAATTCGGCCCCCGTCTAGCAAGCATGTATGAGGGGATCATTTTATCTATACAGGGAAATAATCCAGAAAAAATTTCAATTGTTTGTCATCTTGCACGAGAGCTCTCCGCTATTTTGCCGATATACATACCAGGCATTCCTATAAGACAAAAACCCCCGTCAAACGAACAAATTCTTAAGGAACTTAATCGTATAGTCGCGGTTTTGGATTCTAATGGTCAACCAACAGACAATGATACGAAAATCCGGGAAATTGTGAAAAACCTTTCTTCCAACTTTCAAAACCAGCCGTCTCAAAGGGATCAGATAAAAGCTATCGTGGATACTCATCCATCTCTTGGCGCTCGCCCGGCGTACTTAAATGAGGAGTTTGTTAAACAATGGATGATTGTTCATGAATATTTTGTAAAAAATTCTCATCATCATGAATTGAGAAATAAAAACGTATCTTCAAACTCAGAAACTGATTTGGAAATCAATTGGAGCACATTTGAAGGATTGATACATAGAGTTTTGGTTAAAGAACCTTTTTTTAACGCTATACAAGAAATGGATAGGATACTTAATATTTCCCATCCGACCGAAAGCAATGCTGATGAGCTTATGCGACTAATTGTTGAATTTGAGCATCGTCGCTATTTTTTTGATAGGTGTGATAATCCAGATTGGCTTGAATTGCTTAATAAAAGAAAGGCTTTTTCATCCCCGCAGGAACCCGTTAAAAGGGATAAATACATTCAATTTGTTGGCTGGCCAGAGTCTCAATATCTTGCCAGAATTGCAAATCGAAAGCCACAAGAAGTATATGAAATTATCAAAGATTTGACTTCAGAGAATCAGTCGGTGCTTGATGATTTATTAGACGCTGCATTAAACTCGCCAGCTGATACCGCCTCGCAATATGTAAAAATCATTATAGACAAAGAGTGGCTGCGTGGTTTATACAATCTGCGACTCCCTGACAAAGCAGCTGATTTAATGGAAAAGCTAGCAGTGGAAGGAAAAACAGATGAAGCTATTTCTCTTGCTAGTGAGATTTTTAGCTTACGTATTTACGAACCCGTACAAACATCAGACGACTCCAATAATCAATTTTCATTTTTTCACCCCGACGCAAAACCATATTTTGATGAATGGCGATTCGGCGAGATTGCTCAAAAAAAGACCAAAATATTGGCCTCGCTTAGGCCTGTGGATTTATTTGAAGTTTTTGTAAATAAACTTCAAGACGCTCTTAAATTAGAGAAAAGATTTGATTCTAAGTCAGAAGATGATTTTTATGAATATTCTCATATTTGGCGACCCAACTTAGAGCATGTCCGCAATCCCAACCGGGAAGATGCAAAGAACGTATTGATTGATAGCCTGATTGATTTGATTAATGTCAATAAAGATAATACTGATATTATCGGAGGTTTTATAAAGATTCTACAAAAACATCAACAAGCTCTGTTTATTCGTATTGAAATGTTTCTTTATCGCATGGTATCAATGCCGCCTCTTAACGATATTGAAAAGATATTAACCGATAAAAAAATAATAATTTCGTATAATTTAAGGCGAGAATACTTGCCTTTATTAGAAAAATATTTCACCCAACTATCAAAAAATGGTCAAGACATAATTTTAAAAATAATTGATGCGGGTCCAAATTTTAAAAGGACCGAAGACATGTCTGAAGAACAATTTAACGCCATGGTTATACGTTGGCAGAGCCTGTACTATCAACGCATTGAAAAATTTCTTACTTCACCTTATAAAGAAAATTTCGAAAAAATATCAGGAAAGTATGGCCAGGCGGTAGATGATGATGGTGAGATCAGGGTTACTGGTGGTTGGATTGGTGACGAGAGCCCTCTCAACGAAGAACAGTTAGCAGAATTAGATGCAGAAGAAGCAATAGAGTATATGAGGAATTATAAGGAGCCCGAAGATGCTTTCCCTAAGTCTACATCATCTGGTCTTGGTATAATTTTTTCCAAAGTTGTTAGTAAGAATCCTGAAAAATACATTTCTCATGCCAATCTATTGCTAAAATCTAAGGTAAAACCTTTATATATTTATCAGTTTCTTAATGGTCTTAGAGAAACTATTAAAGAGAAGAAAAAGTTAAATTGGCAGCCAGTTATAGAACTTTGCTATTCTGTCTTATTTGCAAACAAGACAGATGAACCGTCAGAGATAGAATCAGCGAATAATCATGAATTAAATTGGCAATCAGTACGAAAGGCCATTGTCGATTTAATAGGAGCTATTTTGGGCGACAATGACTGCGGTGTCCCCATAGATTTGAGAGAACCTATCTGGAAAATTTTATTGGAATTGTCTGCGGATAATGATCCGACACCCGAATATGAAAAAAAAGATGGCGGCGGTAATCTCGATCCGATGACTTTAGCAATTAATACTGTGCGAGGAGAAGCAATGCACGCCGTTGTTAATTATGGGTTATGGCTAGCTCGTAATCATAAAAAAGAGGAAGGCAAGGACGTTTTTAAGATGCCATTAGAAATGCAGCAGGTTTTGGAAAATCATCTCGATCCTTCAAAAGACCCCTCTCTTGCAGTTCGTTCAGTTTACGGCTGGCGATTACCGAACTTATTCTATTTAAATAGAGATTGGACAATATCGAAATTAGACACAATTTTTCCGCCCCAGAAAGAGATGCAATTATTTTTTATAGCAGCGCTTGAGGGCTATCTTAGCAATAGTGTATATAAAGATATATTTGAAGCGCTCAAAAAGGTATATTGGGACGCCATAGTATTATTAGGAAAAAATCAAGATAAGGCTGGTTATAGAGTAGCTGATATTGATGAGCGTTTGCCTCAGCATTTAATGGTGGTTTATATTCGCGATTCAAAACACGATGACCTAATACAACATTTCTTTTCGGATGCTCCGGCTAAAGTCCGGGGGCAGGCTATTAATTTCCTGGGTAGAGTAATTCTGCGCGAGGTTTCTGGTTACGCAGATAAAGAAATTGTTGTTGAGAGAATCGGTAAGCTTTGGGATCAGAGAATTTCTTCCTCTGGAACTACCGAGACCGAAGAACTTCAAGAGTTTGGATGGTGGTTTAAACAGAGTCCTTTTGGTCGCAAAAATACTATTGATAGGCTCTTGAAAACCCTAAATGTCTCTAAGGGAATCATTGATGTCGCTTACGAAATTATTGAGGAGCTGCAAGAATATGCCCCCGAACTTCCTATAGAAACTATTACGGTATTAGATTTGATAGCTCGTGCCGAGCGAGAATATCATGAATTTTCTTATAAAAAAGAGGAATACAAGGAAATTATTCGCCGAGTAAAAGCGACTGGGAATGAAGAGGCGATCCAAAAAGCTAATGAACTGATTAATTTTTTGGGATCAAAAGGGTTTATTGAATTCAGAGAATTACTATAAATTTATGGCTAATATAAAAATCCAAACTTCATCTGATATTGAATTTTCTAGGAACTTTACCATCGAAGATTTTAATAAAACGGTAAAGGATTTTGACCTAGTAGGTTCATTAATGTCTCTGCAAAAATTAGGAGCGCTCATGGGAAATCAGGTTGCCGTAAATGTAAACTTGGAATTTGAATTCTATGCTTCACCTAAAATAAAACAGAGAGCCGGCATGCTAACGAGGGATTTTGTTTCTTTTGCTGCAAAATACATTTTATTGAACTGCAAAAAACAAGAGCTACAGTACAATGATGTAGACTTGGCAAGTTTGGTTTATCTATATGGGAACTTGGAAATTGACCTTCATAAATTAAAATCCGGAGAAGAAACAAAAAAGAATGGCTGGCTTTGGGTCGTTAGGTCAACAAATCATCAATGGTATTATCTTAGATTTCACTCAAGCATTATTGCACGATATTATTGGATTTTTTCCAAAGTTTTTGAAAAAAACGAAATGCTTGGACAAAAATTGAACCAAGCGTTGGATATGAATGTTTTTGATGCAATGAAGATTGGGACCTGCATCTACGCTAATTTCTGTCCACGAGAGGATGGTAAGTTTGCAACGTCGTTTTTGATGGATAGCTATACAAAAACTTCGATATTGGAATTAAGGCCATTGCTAACTGAACAAAATATCTTGAGATATTTTGATGTTTTTGCTATTACACAAAAACAGTTTCAAGAAGAAAACAAAAAGTTTGAGCTTGCGGATGACTCTTTGAAAAAGTACGAATTTAACCCTCTCAAAAGGTTCCCCGTAATCAAGACTGATTCAGAAAAAAAGAATGAACAATATATAATCCCATCTCTCTCTGATTTTTTGTATGGCGCGTTTGAGGGCCTTTATTATGTTCTCTTAGATAAGTTGGATGAGGCTGATAAAGCGACTTTACTTCAAGAAATTGGGAGTGTTTTCGAAATGTATATTGGAGAATTCTTAAAACAATACAACATTGATATTCTTAGTCGGGCTGTAATATTTCCGGAAAAAATATACAAAATTGGCTCCGATGAATGGAAGACCGTCGACTGGCTATTGGTTTCAGATGAGTACATTTTTCAGATTGAATGCAAGAAGAGAAAAATTGATACTTACTCGAAAGCAGGAATTCAAAGCGAGAATGGTACCGGTATTGATAATTTATTGGGAGATGTAGCTAAAGAGCTAGATAAGATAGCTGAGAAAGAGAAACATATTAAGGAGAATAAAGTTGAGGGCGTAGCTTATAATGGCCAAAAAATTATTAATATGATTGTCTTTTTGGATGAAATGTTTGGCATGAATGACTATGCTAGAGAGAAAATTAAAGAAAAGATGGAACAGCCTAGTAATAATTTTTATATATTTGGTTGCTGGGAATTTGAATTAATATGTCAGCAATCGAAAGACAAACAACAGAATTTGTTTTATTCAATTCAGGACTTAATCGCTGGTAGAGTAAATATTTATCACATTGATTTTCTTGATCGGGTTTACCATAATTTTTTTGATTCTATAAAAAGTACATAATAATCAAGGAACGGAAATTAATTATATGAATGGTGTTAAAAAATTTCTTAGGAGAACAGAAACCAGTTTAATACAATTCTTTTTGTATGTTGGGGCTTTAATATATCTATTGGTAACGGGCCATGGCTGGCTTTCGGTTGTCTTCGTCCATCTCTTTTTTGTGGTTATCTATGGCATTATTTATTTCAGAGAAGATTTTTTATTGTTTTTCCTTTCGCCTGTAACGGCAATAATTTTCCCCATCCAAAATTACCTTTTAAGAAAATATTTAAAAAAATTTAAACAAAATATTCCAACAGAGGCGGTTATTGTTTTAGGGCGATCTGACTGGTTCAAGCTTGAAGCTTGGATTAAACATAACTTTCTCAAGAGTGAAATTGAATCACTTATTAGATACTTGAAAGCAAAAGGCCAGGATTTTTCCTTTTACCCAGATGCAGATTTAAAGGATATTGAAAAAATTATGAGTGATAAGAATATAAAAGAAGTGTATTTTTTCGGACACGGGACTTCGCATGTATTTCAACTGAGTGCCGATAATTATTTATATTATTGTGATTTTAATGATCAGCATAAATATGGGAAAGAATTTGTCCACCAGGTACACTGTGGCACCTCGGACGGAAAAAGCTTAGTTGATTATGTCGTTCCTAAAGAAAACCAAAATGGATGCTTTCTTTTCAGAAAACCTATAAATTCCTTTGACATTCAAAAGGAGTTCAAAAGAAGGACTAAAAACTTAATAAAAAAATGAAAACTTTTACTGTTAACGATATAGATAGTCTCCAAAAGGAATTTTACCAGATGTACGATCCGGATTATTGGCTATACAGAATAATGCTTTTGAAGAACTCCCACGACGATTTCGATCAACTCAAGTCAAGCTTAACAAAAAATACAGAAAAGACAATTGATAAAGATTTTAGACGGGTAATGCGGACCGAAATGCATTTTCTTTACTTTCAAATGATTGAAACTTTGTTCGAGATAATCTTTGCTGTTTCGGAAAGTGATAATCGGGATTTATGGTTAGCGCTCACCTTTTCTGATTTTAGGAATAATTACAAAAAGATTGCGGAGTTAAACGACCGATCTGAAATTTTTATTGAGAGGATAAAGACCGAAGTAGATGGAAAGCAAACGGAAGTTCCTGCCCTAAGATGGATTTTTTATTTTATTTATCCGTCGAAGTTAAGCGATGGGGACTGGATAAAAAATTTAGAAAATATCAAGCGATTGCTTTTGACTTTTGCTCGGGACTTTTCTGACAGAGGAGAATATAACGCCTATAAACATTCGCTCCGTTTCTATAACTCTCCGTTTTCTATGGCTATCGGTATAACCGGTAGCAAACAAACGCATTCGTTGGGTTCGTCTGAAGATTGCATTACATTCCTTGAGGAGCAGAAAAAGATAGATTCAGATGGTAAATTGCAGGCTACCGGCCAAATCATGAGGACCCAAAAACCCTTTGACTTTCAAAGGGATTATGAGAGATGTATTTTAATCTATGCTATGATTAAAAATATCATCTATACCAGAAAATATACGATCTTAAATGAGCTACACGGCCAGAATTTCGCAATGGCCAATTTTGTTGATTTGGATTTTTATAAGACTGCTTTTTCTGGGGGCGTAACGAAGTCTAGCTTTACTGCTTAGGTTACTCAATCCAATCAAACGGCGACTCATGGCGGAGCATTTTGACGGCCGCGTCCATTTCGTAGGAGTGCCAGCCGTTCATGATTACGGTTCTAAGTTCACGCACGGCTCTGAGCCAACAAAAAAAATGTAACGGATAATTTTTTAAGCATGATTTTAATTTTATAAATATAAACTAAAGATGGCTACCATCTTGTTAACTACTAACCAGGCTAAACCGCTATGATCATACCCAAATTGGTAGTTAACAAAAATTAATCAAAAACTGCCTACGCTATAATGGCAACAACCGATATTAAAATTATTTTTAAAACGAAACCATTTATAAAGAACCAAAAATTCTTATTTTTATCCAAACATTAACCATTCCGGCCTAAATATCAACATCAACCCAATTAACAGCATTACCAGGCCTCCTATAAGGCGAGAAATTCTGGCATATTTTGTGGTTACTCCCACCATCTCAAGCGTTATCATGGCTACAAAGAAGATAAATAAGTCATCCAACATGAAAAAAAAGATATACAACAAAATATAAAGATAGTATTGCCATCCGACCATTTGGTTTAATGCCAAAACTTGAGTATACACCGCTGGCAGACCGGCAGAACAAATAAGCTCCACCAAATTAACGGCAAAAGCTAAAATAATAATTCCCCCCATGGCCAACCACAAACTATTTTGCTGTATCGCCAGCTTCATCCTTTTAAAAACTTCCTGCCTCTTTTCATTCCCAGCCACCTTACACCCGCTTTCTTTATTAAATAAAAATTCTTTAAGACTATAGCCTCCCCCAAAAATCGCCAATAATCCTATCACTATTCTAATCCAGATGACAAACCCCAAAAAAAGAATAAGATTCAGCCAAGCCGACATAAATAAAAAATATACCAAAGCAGAGGCAATAATGAAGACTGTGCCCAATATCCACATTCGTTTTCTATTTTGCATGCCTAGTAATAGGCTAATCAGAAATAGGAGTGTCCACATGGCACAAGGATTAAAGCCATCCAACGCTCCCATGGTTATAGTCAAAATTGGCAATGAAAAATTTAGAATATTAATTTCACCAAATAATGGCAATTTTATATTTTTTTCGGTTGGCTCCTTGATGGGCTTCGAGGTATTGTCTGGTAAGATTTGATCATCATTGGGCGACTCTGCCTTATTTTGCCCACCAGTGATATCCCCCGCCATTTTTTTTTCTTGAAATTCTAAATTATTTATTCCAACAATAGAAGAAATCGGGTCGGGGCACTTTTCTAAAGAACACTGTTTTACTTGTTGCTCTATCATCTGCGGGCTAATACCGTCAGCATAACCGACAAAATGATTATCACTGATAACCAAAAACGGCACACCGTCCACACCTACACCCAATTTTTCTGCAGTTTTTTGTAGTAAAAGGGCATTTTCTTGACTGTTGTATATTTCATATTCATAAATTTGCAAATTAGGATATTTTCCCTTTAAAACATCAAGAAGATACTGCCTCTCCCGGGCACAATGGGGGCAGCCATCACCATAAAAAAAATAAACGTTGACTGGAATATTTTGAGCGAAAACCGCTTGAGCTGAAAAAGACAAAACAAATAGCAATGCCCCTAATGTTTTTTTAACTATTAATTTCATAGTTTATCTTTCCTTGTTTTGATTGATGATTTCAATCAATTCCTTTTTATCTATTTCGCCGGCTAAACGCATAAATTCCTTGCCGTCTTTATCTAAAAATATAAAAATCGGCAACACATTAGTAATCTTATACTTTTTTACCATTTCTTTATCTTGATCGAAATCATAGTATTCGTTCTCTAGCCATGGATTTTCCGTTTCTATATCTTTCCATCTTGGCTTCATTACCAAACACCCTGGACACCACACTGCACCAAATTTTAGTACTTTCATATTTTATTATTTAATAATTTGAATCGCCTTACCATTGACAAGGGCGTCGGCGATTTTCTTATAAGAAGAATATAAAATTCTCTGATAAGTGCTGGTTGATGTTTTCATTTTTTTGGCTGCCTCCTGTTGCTCCAGATCAATTAAATGACGAAGTCTGTAAGCATCCATTTCCTCGGCGGTTAATTCTACAATCTCAAGTTTTCTCATGGGCACACCTCGAGGCTTAAAATATGTCACATTAGGATCAAATTCTACATGTCTGCAAAGTCTTGGTCTGGGCATAGTTGTTGAAAAATTATATTAAATTTGATATTGTATATTTGTAAAAGAAGGCTGCGCCGGCCTCTTTACTAGAAGAGGCCGGTTTCCTCGCCTTCTTTTACTTTTGACCTTTTAGGGATTCTTTCTCGGCCTTAACGGCTTCCAGTTCTTTTAAAAGCATCTTTTCCTCATCCTCCAAAGCTTGAAGTTGATTTTTAGGAGAACGAAAAAATCTCCCAAATCCAACACCCCGGCCCTGTCCGCGGCCGCACCAACCCGCTCTTATTCCTCCTCCGCAAGGACCCATACCACGGCCGGTCATTGGACCTTGACCCATAGGACCCGTCCCATCCATTCTTGCCATATTTATATCTATTAATCAATTTGTTAATGGGTAACTCGACCTTTATACGTTACCTATTATGAGTATATACCCATAATTATTTTATGTCAAATTCCCTAAATATCATTCTAAAAATCCGTAAATAAGATAATACGTAAAAACAGTAAGCTTGTAAAAATTACGTACCTTAATTTTACTAAAAACAACTAGAGAAAGCAACGCCCCAACATTGAGCCACTTAGTAATACTTTATACTAAATTAATCAACAATATAAAAATTTCATAGACACTACATAAGGCTAAAAAAATGTGTTATGATTTACTTATGCGCAAAATATTATTCGCTACATTATTATTCTGCCTATTGGTCCCCCACTCGAGTCTAGCGGCTGGGCTAAATTTAGCCCAAAAATATGCCGGTAAATTTATTATCCAGAGCGAAAGTTATGACCGCTTATGGTATATTGATCCTCAAGAAAAAACCCGCTATGTCTTGCGCGATGCCCAAGGAATCATGGACTTTTTCCGACAAAAAGCTACCGGCATCAGCAACAAAGATTTGGCTAAAATAAAAACCGCCGCTAAACAAAGCTACAATGTCAAACTAACCAATCGTTTTCGGGGAAAATTTTTACTAGCCGCAGAAAATAATGGGGAGATCTGGTATGTCGACCCAGATACTGGCATCAGATATTTTCTCAAGGATGGGCAAGCAGCTTATGATTTTTTTGTAAACCGGGCTATTAAATTAAAAAATAATAATTTAAAAAAAATCGCCATAAGCAGCCAGCAAATTACTCCAAGCTATACTTTCGACAACGTCGCTTATGCTGTCTATAATGATGGTGTTTTCCAGGCAGGCTTGTATAGCAATGATATATTGCCCATTGCTTCTTTATCAAAACTTATGACCGCCTTAGTACTTTTGGATACCAAGCCAGATTGGCAAAAGAAAATCACCATTACTCCTGAACAAATTAATTATCCAAAAATTTACGTAGGCAATGACGTAACCTCGGAGGTCAATATTGCCAGCGGGCAAACTATATCTTTTTATGATCTATGGGTGGCTATGCTTTTAGCCTCATCAAATCAGTCGGCTGTGGCTTTGGCTGAATCCACCGGCCTATCCCGTCAGGACTTTGTGGATAAGATGAATGCCAAGTCTGCTGCTTTGGGCTTGCGTAAAACAATCTTTTATGACATTGCCGGGCTAGATGAAGGCAATGCTTCCACGGCCAGAGAAATGGCCCAAATTGCCATAGCTGCTTTTGCTCACCCAGAAATTGCCGAAGCAACTGCCAAAAATCAGTACACGCTAAATATACTAAATACTGATGGCACCAATACTACCTGTGAAGCAATCAATCGCAACACCAGTTTGATGGCCTTTGGGCCCGAAGCAGCCAAAAGCGGCTACCTGGTAGAAGCCCAGCGCACCGCTGTACTAAAAAAAGACCCGCAAATCATCGCCATTCTACATGCCAACAGCATGCAGGAAAGAAATAAAATAATTGCTAAATATTTAGGACAATAAAAAAATAATTTCTGGTTTTGAAATAAAAAAGACCGTTTCCGCAGAAACGGCCTGTGCGTGCGCGAAACCACGAGGGCCCGCTACATGGGAATGCGCTCTGACTTGAAAGGCGGAGCCTTGTCGTCGGGCACCGGCAGCTGCCAAGTCCAGAAGCTGGAGTCCTCCAGAGAGGCGAGAGTGTGTCGAGCCGAAGGATCGGCTATGTGCAGGGAACCGGGCAGCAAGATCGAGCTATTGCCCAGCAGCGCATCTCTGTCGCTGCTGCAAAACCGCGACAACATCTGTCGAACCTGCTCAACTGTCAAGGTCTCGTGCTCGACGGCCAACAAGGCACCCTCGATGACACAAGTGATCTCCAGACAGGTGCCATTGTGGCCGTGAAACTCTTGCACACAACCACCGGGCAGAATGGTGTGGATAGCCTGAGCCTGGACATTGAGGCGACCGATGATCAGCCCCTTGAAATAGGACCTGACCTCCACGCCGCCCTTCTGAATCATCTGGACGACATGGAGCTCACCGCGGACATCGTCTGGCTGCAAACGACACGAGCGACCAATATCTTCCCTACCCAAGCGATGATCAATGACGAGCCAACCAAGAGGTGGTTGAGTATACAGCATCGAGCTCATTGCAACGCCCTCCCGTAAAGTTATTCTTGGAATGTTCGAACGTGGACATATTAAATTATAATATCTTTAGAAAATTGTCAATAATATCCAATGTTTTTTATATAGTCAAATGACTTTACTTTTTCTTTTAAAAATGGGAAAATTAAAATAGTTTCTAAGAGACATATCGGCTGCACTGGCAACAATCGTAAACTCAAACCCTGCCTCAAATAAAAAAATGACTATCTACCAAAAAATATTACAAAACCAAAAAGCATCTTCGCTTTTGATTATAATATTTTTTTTGCTACTAGCCTTTTTTTATTTATATCAACTAAACAAATTGCCCCTGACTGCCTACGATGAAGCCATTTATGCCCAAGTGACACGCCAGACACTAGTTAGCAGCCAAATAACAACCCTGTATAATTTTGGCCAAGCTTGGTTAGAAAAACCACCGCTCTATTTTTGGCTAGCCATGACGAGTGTGAAAATTTTTGGCGATAGCGAAGCTGCTTTTCGTCTGCCCTCAGCCCTGCTGGCTATTTTGAGTTTTTGTCTGGTGTACCTGGTGACAAAAAAACTTAGCGGCAAAAAATCACTAGGTCTGATGGCTGCTTTTATTTTGGCCATCATTCCTTTTTATTATATTACTGGTCGGCAAGTCAGACTGGATGTGCCGCTGACCGCTATCATTCTATCTACCATCTATGTCTTTATTTTGGGTTGGGATAATAAAAAATATTTACTAGGTATCTTCCCGCTAATGGCTTTGGCTGTACTGACAAAAAATATCGTTGGACTATTGGCCATACCCTTTGTCCTGATCTTTAGCCTAATCTACAAACAGTGGTCTTGGTTAAAAAGTAAATATTTTTGGCTCGGTCTGCCCATCGGACTATTACTGGCCATACCCTGGCACTGGCGCCAGTATCAGCTTTGGGGAAATAATTTTTTGGAAACTTATCTTGGCTTTCATGTTTTAAACAGGTTTAGCAGCGGCTTTGGTAATGTCACACAAACCAACCCTTTAAGCTATTTTCATATTCTTTGGGATTATAGCTGGCCCTGGTGGCAAATATTTATTTTGCTATTAATAGTGGCCCTCATATTAAAAAAATTCTACCACACAGAAAAATCCTGGCGCTTGCTGCTGACCAGCTGGACTATCATGGCTTTTGTGATTTTTTTCTTTTCTTTATCCAAAACCAAAATATCCAGCTATCTACTACTAATGTATCCTTATTTAGCAATTGCCATAGCCGTCAGCCTATCTTACCTCTGGCAAATCATAAAACATAAATGGCTAAAAATACTGTATCTATTGTTCACTGGCGCCCTCTGCCTCTACTCTATCTTACTTTGTCTGGGGCAAGATGATCGTATCCTGAAAAATTTTCACTTCTTTTATGATTATAATCTGCGCGATATTGGCCGCTTGATCAACTTGGAAAATAAACCTAATGCTAAAATCTATTATTTGTCCGGGCCGCCAGCTGAAACTATTAATTTTTACGCTCAACAACCGGTCAGCCAGGTTTCAGTCGACCAAGAAACAAAAACCATCAACCTGTCGGGGCCAGCCTTTATTTACCTCTATGACAGCAATCTGCCCCTATTTCTAGATGATGCCGGCCAAGTAAAAAAAGAATTTAGCTCTATCAGAGTAAAATATTCCCAGGACCATATACTCTTGCTCTATGGTGAACAGGACATTGTCTTACATTTTTAAGCAGCCAAAAAATAAAAGCCAAAAATTGGCTCTTTATTTTTCTAAAATTTGATGCTAAACTCTAATAGCTTTCTAATAAAAATAACTAATATTATTTATGAGTAAAAAAATTTTGTTGTTGGTAGCTTTAGTCCTGATGTTCGGCGTCAGCGGCTGCGGCCGACCAAGCAACAATGATGCCAACGGCAATATTGGCGATCAAAATCTGAACATGATCCTGCCGGATAATACTGTGCGAGTCAGAATAAAAGACTCCCAATTCATTTCCAAGACAGCTATTATCAAGGCTGGCATGACAGTATTATGGGTCAACCAAGACAATGTTGACCACCAAATAAAATCTACCACCTTTAGCTCACCCAAACTAAAACCCGGGGACACCTTCAGCTACACCTTTGATAATGTTGGCGTGTATGATTATGTTTGCTCGCTCCACCCAACGATGGCCGGCTCTATATCAGTCCAAACGCAAGAATAAAAATAATAAGAATGGATCGAGAGATTTTGGATCAAAAAATAAGAAAGGTGCCCAATTTTCCTAAAGACGGGATTCTATTTTATGATGTCACTACTTTATTTGAAGACAAAGATACTTGGCGACAGTTGATCGATGAGCTTTGCTGGCCATATCAGGATAAAAAAATAGATAAAATAGTCGGCATTGATGCTCGCGGATTTTTATTGGCAGCCGCCATGGGCTACAAACTGGGCACCGGTATTTCTTTGGTCCGTAAAAAGGGCAAATTGCCCTACGCCACAAAACAAGCCACCTATGAAAAAGAATATGGCCCAGATACGGTAGAAATGCATGCCGACACTATTCGACCAGGAGAAACTGTTTTGATAGTTGACGACTTACTAGCTACTGGCGGGACAATATTGGCTGCCATTGATTTGGTGGAACAAATGCAAGGAAAAATTATCGGCCTTGAATTCATTATTAATTTGTCATTTTTACCCGGCTTAAAGAAACTGCAAGCCAATGGATTTGTGCCACATTATTTAATCGATTATGATAATGAAAAAATTAAATAATTATACAAAAGATGACTAGTGCAAAAATAAAAGTTGGTATCATCGGTGGCTCTGGACTGGACAACCCTGACCTACTAACCAGACAAAAATCCATCGACTTAGACACGCCTTTTGGCCAACCATCATCTAGTATCAATACCGGAAAAATTGGCGAGGTAGAAGTGGCCATCATTGCCCGACACGGTAAAAACCATTCTTTGATGCCAGGCAAAGTCCCCTATCAAGCCAATGTCTGGGCGCTCAAACAAGTCGGCTGCAGCCATATTTTAGCTACTACCGCTTGCGGCTCGCTGCAAAAAAATTTTAGACCAGGCGACCTCGTTTTTATCGATCAATTTATTGACTTCACCAAACACCGCAACCCAACCTTTTACCAGGACCATGTCATTCACACGCCCATGGCTGATCCATTTTGCTATAATTTACGCCAACGATTGACGGCAACAGCCAAGGAGCTAAAACTGCCACACCATTCTCAAGGCACCATCGTCACCATTGAGGGACCCCGTTTTTCTACCCGGGCAGAATCAAAAATGTTTCGCTCTTGGCAAGCAGATGTTATCAATATGTCTACTGTACCAGAAGTGACTTTGGCTAGAGAAATAGGTATTTGTTATCAATCTATCGCTATGGTCACCGACTATGACTGCTGGAAAGAAAAAGAAGCGCCAGTCACTTGGGAAATGGTCATGGAACAAATGAATAAAAATATTGGCAATATCAAAAAATTATTACTGGCTGTCCTGCCTAAAATAGATTTTTATGCCTGCGACTGCAAAAAAACTACGGCCGACATGGCTGAATACGAAACCAAAAAACCCGTCCAATAAGACGGGTTTAAAAATTATTTAATTATTTTCAGCTGGCCAAAGTCAAGGGTCATTATTTTCATCTGATCAGCATCTATCTTTTGCGCTAAATCCCCTTGGGGCAAAAGCCTGATCAAATTGGCGGTATAGTTTTGATAATTATAATGCCACAGCTCCCAATACATATCAAACATATTAATAGAAGTAGTACCAGTTACTACAAAGCTGCCATCAATGCTCTCCGCCCACCAGCCCTTAGCGTCCCGACGCCAATTCAATAAATGATAATTGGCATTTTTTTGGTTAAGCTGAAGATAAACTGGCAGAGGCATAATTTCTGGATAAGTGTCTGGATAAGTAAGCATCAGGGCCTGCTGCAGATTATTGCGAAAAACTTCGGCTCCAGCTAGGTTATCCGGCAAGCCAACGGTTATTATTTTTTGCCCCGGCGCCAAGCCAAGTCTAGGATAACTAGCTACGATTTGTCTGGCTAGTTGGCTGCTTTTTTCCCAGATCATATTTTTTTGGCCGATAATCAATAGACTGCAAAGCAAACAAAACCCCAATAAGGCCAGACGGCTAGTTTTATTAAAACTTATCTTATTAAATAAAAATATAAACCAGTAGAGAAAAAATATGACCGGCAGATAAACATAGCGCTCACCAGCAAAAGTGGTCCGATGCAAACCCAGTGGCACAACTGGCAACAAAGTAGCCAGACACAATAGCCATAAAAATAATTGCTTGTATTTTTTCTTAATTAGAAGATAGGCAACGTAGAGCAAGAGCAGCAAAACAAAAAATATGCCAATTAATAAAGGATAATTATACCATAGCTTATAAAGTGGCGACCGAAAATAGCCGGCGCTAGCAAACTCCAATATCATGGCCTGGGCATTGGCCAGCCAAATGCTCCAGTGAAACTGCAAATTATTTTGACCATAATATCCAAAAAAGGTTTGAGTTGCTTCCTGCCTGACTGCAAAAAATATAGCCAATAAAATAAAATCCGCTAAAATATATTTGCCATTCTGCCAAAATTGTTTCGCCTTCGTGTCTCCTATCGCCAAGAGGTAGCACTCTAATAATAAAATTAGTATGGGCAAGGTCAAAACAATTTCTTTGACCAATAGGCCGATTGCGAAAGCCAAAATAGACAGGCTGAAAAATGTTTTTTGCTGATTCTCACGCGCTCGTAAAAATAATAAAAAGCTAAGTAAATAAAATAGGGTCGCCCAAAGGTGTGGCCAGGCCGCTAACCAAGAAACTGCCTCTACTTGCGTTGGCCAGACTAAAAATAATATGGCCGCTAAACTTGATAATGCTCGACTGGAATCTACTTTGCATAAGCTGAATATTTTTTTACCCAAACAATATACCAGGCAGGCATTGGTAGCGTGCAACACCAGACTTAAGCCGTGGTAGGCGCTGGCTTTTAGGCCGAATAAGGTGAAAAATATTTTCCAAATGACAAATAAAAATGGGTTATAAGAACCGCCCCAAGTAGTGCCTTCATAATTAGTAACAAAAATAGACCAGCTCCAAAGCCTAGTTTTAGCCAGCCAAAGCCAATGCCAATCATCTGAAACAAAATAATAATTTAGCGTAGAACCAAAAATAAAAAACGCAACTAACAAAAACACCAGCCAGATAAGTACTGACCGATACTTGGCTGGTGTCTTGGCTATAAATTTAAACATTTATTTAAAGGGATAGTTTGAGCATCGCCAAAATAAAAACCAATTGAATGACGACACCTACCTTAAAAGGAAGTTTAACCCCCAGAATATCATGGATTTTGCTATGCAGTCGGCAAAACCAATCCAGCCATTTGACCCTAAAAACCTGGACGCTGGCCCAAAGCACATCTGGCAGCCAGGCACCAATCACGGCCGATGATAACGCTCCATGATTTATGTTTAATTTTGACTGCAAAAAAATAAATACTAAACATAGTGATAAAAAAGCATCTAGAGCCGCTGTTTTTACAAAATAACGCAAGCGAGCTGATTCATCGGTAATATGCTGTCCGATATTTTCATCTCCATGGGGGATAATATCTAAAATAAAGTGGGATACAATACCTAAAATAAAAGCCAATAGCGGATTGGCCACTTTGGTAGAAATATAAATAGCGGCCGAAGTATGTGCGGATAATGTCATGGGATTAATGTTTAATAGTCTCTTAGCTTGCGCATGTCCTCGTGTTTCTTGATGCGCTCCAGAGCTTTGGCCTCAATCTGCCTGATGCGTTCACGAGTCACGCCAAACTCTTGACCCACTTCCTCCAGAGTATGAGCTACGCCGTCTAAGAGGCCAAAGCGCATTTCCAAAATTTTCTGCTCCCGCGGCGTCAGATCTTGAATTACTTTACGAACGTGATCAGATAATAGCTTCATGGCGGCTACTCTATCGGGGCCGATATTTTTTTCGTCTTCAATAAAATCACCCAAGGTGCTGTCTTCATCATCATCACCAACTGACGCCTCCAAAGACACGGTCTCCTGGGAAATTTTTATAATTTGCCGGATTTTATCAATATCCTCGCCCATTTCAGCAGCAATCTCCTCTGGCAACGGATCACGACCAAGCTCCTGGACCAAACGCCGCTCTATTTGATTGAAACGATTAATAGTCTCGACCATGTGCACTGGAATACGAATAGTACGCGATTGATCGGCCAGAGCACGAGTAATAGCTTGCCTAATCCACCAAGTGGCATAAGTAGAAAATTTGTAACCCTTGCGATAATCAAATTTCTCTACTGCCCTAAACAGACCAATATTACCCTCTTGGATGAGATCAAGAAGAGTCAAGGACCGGCCGGTAAATTTTTTGGCTATGGACACAACCAGACGCAAATTTGATTCGATCAATTTCTTCTTGGCTTCCAGGTCGCCTTTTTCTTTGCGTTTGGCATACATCATCTCTTCCTCTTGATTAAGCAGGGGCACCTTACCAATTTCCCGCAAATACATCTGGATGCTGTCGGCGGCGATATCAGTCAGATCACCCCGTTTTTCATCACTCTGAATGCCGGATTTGGCCAGCATCTCTGTCCCCTTGGTATGGACATCCAAAATGCTGCCATCAGTTGAGACTACCTGAACAGCCATATCCTCCAGCCTATCCAGAAAATTTTCCAAGCGGGGCACATAATCTTCAAGATCAGAAAACACCCGCAGAACCTCTTCTTCGGTAACAAAACCACGGCCATGAGCCTTTCTCAATAAAGCATCTACCACTTCTTGAGTCAGCTCTGCTTTGGGGGCCTTGATTTTTACTTTTAATTTTTTACGAGTTTTGGCAACTTTCTTGCCGGATTTTTTTAGCGCTGAAGCTTGATTTTTTTTAGCCGCCGCATGTTTTGCGGAGATTGGCTTGACCCGAGAGGTCTTGTGCGCACTGCGTGGGGCAGTGTGTTTAGAATTTTTATTCAATTTTTTCTTAGGCCTGTTTGGCCTCGTTTTTTTTGCCATTAGCGCTGCAATTTATTTAACTCTTTATTTAATAAATTAATCTGATGGGTTAAAATATCTACTTTGATAATATCGCCAGCTAATTCCGCCTGCTTGAGCTGCTCCCGCAAAGTCTGGTGTTGCTCCTGGCAGCGAGTTAATTTTAGGCGATTTACTAAATTTTCAAAGATCAGGGACAATTCGCGCTCCGTCATCTGATCATAATCCTTTTCACCGGTGATGCTGAGGCGTACCCAATCATCTTTTTCATTTGACTCCAACTCGCCGTTATCGGCAAAATTGTCCAAAGTATGATGCTTAGTATAATAAATGATAACCTTTCTGTAAAGAGATTGCAAATCGGCAGCCATCAACTCTGGGTCTACCTGAGCCAATAATTTATCAAGATATTCACCCCGATAAAAAGCTATAGCCAGTAGCTGATCGCTCAAGAGCCACAAAGTATTCTTTTTTTGAGACAAAGACTGCTGCCAGGTTTGCTCTTGGCTGGATAAAAAAGTCTTGGCTTGAGAAATATCAGCTTGTAAAATCGATATAGGTATATTCAGCTTATCTGATAAAGCTTGCAAATAATGGACCTGCTCTACTTGACTTTTTAAAAACTTGATAATCGGCAATAATTTTTGTACGGCAATCTTTTTGTGATCAGCCCGATTCAAATCCACGCCTGATAAAATTCTAAGGAAATAATAATCCATAACCGGGATTGCCTCTTTGACTGCCTGGCGCCACTTAGCCGGATCATCCTTCACCATATCAGCTGGGTCAGAGCTGGGAGGTAAAACTAAAATTTTGATATTGAAATCAACCTGCCAACCCAAAGTAATACTACGAAAGGCCGCCTGTGATCCGGCTGTATCCCCATCAAAAGCCAAAATAATATTATCAGTATAGCGTTTTATTAATTTCAAGTGATCAATGGTCAAAGCCGTGCCCGAGACAGCCACAGTATTAGTGGTGCCAGCTTGATGACAGGCGATAGCATCCATGTTGCCCTCGACAATAATCAAATATTTTTTCTGCCTAATGGCTTCTTTGGCTAAATGCCAGCCATACAATATTTTTCCTTTGTCATAAACAGAAGTCTGGGGACTATTGATATACTTACCGCCAAAATCATCCTCTACATAGGCAATACCAGCCAGAGTGCGCGAAGTAAAAGCTACTACCTTGCCGCTAGCATCGCTGAGTGGAAACATTAGTCGTTTGCGAAAACGATCAACATAGCCTGAACCGTTTTTCTTCTTAACTATCAAACCGGCTTGAAAAATCTCATCATCCTGATAATTTTTTTCTCTCAAAAATAAATATAGCTCATCCCAAGCTTCGCCCGACAAGCCTAATTGCCATTTTTTTATGCTATCTGAAGTAATTTTGCGCTTGGTCAAATATCCTTGAACTTTTTCGGCAATCTCTATATCGGCGGCCAATTTTTTTTGATAAAATTCAAGAGCCAATTGATTCATATCATAAAGCCGACCATGATCTTCTTTATGGCTAGCCGTATATTCTGGCAAAACCACGTTGGCTTTTTGAGCCAGCTGGCGCAAGGCCTCGGGAAAGGTCAAACCCTCGTATTCCTGAACAAAAGTAATCACATCTCCGCCCTTGCCGCAGCCAAAACAATGCCAAATTTGCTTTTCTTTAGAAACCATAAAGCTGGGAGTTTTTTCATTATGAAAAGGGCAGCGGGCGCGCCAATTGGCGCCAGCCAAAGCTAAATTAATATAACTGCCAATAATATCAACTATATCCAGTCTAGCTTTTATTTCCTCGGTGGGATTCATCATAACCTTATATTAAGGTAAATAGGCATTTTAGTCAAAATCAAACCTAAAGAAAAAGCGCCCGATCGCTCGAGCGCTCCCCATGTGTTCAGGAGATCTGGTAGAGAGGTGTGCCGTGCCGAGAGCGTCGGCACTGCACCACTCCGCTACTCTGCAGAGCATCGAGCACCTGATCCAGTTCCTTCTGGCTGACCTGGCGTCCATGACGACGGAGCATCCGAAGAATCTCGCCAGATGGTCTGGCATTGCTCTGCCGCAGCAAGACAGCAAGAACTGCATCACGGCTCAAGCTCGGTTGAGAAGGCTGCGGCGACACAGCCACTGCGGCAACGCGCCGACCACCCGTAGGGCCAAGATCCACGTAGGCACCCACGCCCTTTGGACCACAGCTGGCCTGTGTGGGCTGAGCTAGCTTCGGTTGTTGCTCACGTCGAGCTCGCTCGACTCTGCCTTGCCTGGCCAGAGCGATGCAACCCCAGACACCCAGCGCCAGAATGACCAACGAAAGCGCTATTGAGAACCACATCCTTAGAACACCTCCCCCCTTAAATTATGGGTGAAAATTGACTGTTGATGTACACCTGATGTGAAATCAGAAAAAATTATAATATTATATATTATTAATTCTGTCAACCCACAAGGCAACCATCACCTCGCGGATGGTATTTCCAAATCTAATAAATATTGCTTTCTTTTTAATCCCCCCGCATAACCAATTAAATCTCCTTTGCTGCCCACCACCCGATGGCAAGGAATGACTATGGCTATGGAATTTTTGTGGACTGCTTGACCGACTGCCCTAGCAGATTTAGGCCTACCAATAGCCAAAGCTAAATCTTGATAAGAAATAACACTGCCATAGGGTATGCCCTTTAGACAATGCCAGACCGCGGTCTGAAATTCTGTGCCAGAAATAACCATGGGTAAAAAAAATTTTTTCCTTTTTTGAGAAAAATATTCCTGCAGTTGTCTGGCTGCCTGCCGAGAAATTTTATTAGCAGAACCGATGCGCCTAGTAGCCGTGGAAACAAAATCAATACCAACCACAAATTGGCCTGCCACCACAATGCGGAGCAGGCCAATCGGCGTTTCCAGATAACTAAAATATTCCTTCACAGAACTACTTTACCGGCACTGGCACATTACCAATCGGCGTGCCGTCTTTTGCTAGAGCCTCTACTTTTTGACTCAAGCATTGATAGCCGGACGCATGCACCCAGCGGGCGTCATAATAATAGTAAGCTTCTTTGTTGGGATCTATTTTGGTAGTGTCGGTCAAAAAAGTAGCGCACAATTCGTAATCGCGGTCACCTTTGACTTGATACTTAAAAACTTCTTGGCTGCTGGGATTCTCAAATAGGCTATCGTTCAAATATTTATACTCAGCGCGCAAGGCCTGAAAATCAGCCGGCAATTTTTTGTAAGTCTGATAATAGTTATTTAAATTATAATGAATTTCACTCAAATTATTGGTCACCCGCTGATCTATTTGTCTGGATCTGGCTAATTTTGGCGACTCAACAATTGTCAAAGAAGCAATGAAAACGGCTACCACTAAACACAAAGACCCATAAAAATAAAAGCGAATTAATTTGTCTTTGTGGCCTTCAACTTTTTCGCGACGAATATCGTAAAAATAAAAAGAAAAAACAATACCGGCAATCACCAGGGTAGTCAAGGCTTTGAGTATAAAACGACTGCTCAGTTCACCATTCAAAAACATGACCAAAACGCCTATCAAAGATCCGATCATCACCAAAAAGGCGATAAAAATAATCAAATAAGTCAGCCATTTACGCACGCCTGACTCCTTATCAAGTTCTCCTTTGTACAGACTGCGATAAATAAATCTGGTGCTTAAATAATAAACCGGCGTGGCGATGACAATAGCGGCAATGGCAAATTTCAGCATTTCTTGATTGAACATGCCGGTATTATTGCCTATAGTATCAACTATGTACTTATTGACAAATTGAAAAATCACCTGGCCAACATCAACTGCCACAAAACCTAAGGCCACTAAGGATAGAAGGTACAAAAAAGCGAATTTAGCTGAATTATTTTTGCTCATAATTTTTTATCCCGTTAGAAATTTATATATTAATTTAATAATAACTTATATAATGATAAAAGTAAAATTTTTATAATAAATGCCACTAAAAATAATGGTCAATTTCTAACGGGGTGAATTTAATTGATAAAGAATAATACCGGCAGCCACGGCGGCATTCAAAGACTCCACTTGGCCGCTACCGGCTATTTTATATTTTATATCGGCTAAATCTAAAATTTTCTTTTCTACTCCTCTGGCTTCACTGCCTATAACTATGCCCAGTTTACCGCTGGGCAGAACGCTGGTCTGAGCGTGACTGTCGGCTGCCACTATTTTGAAACCATGCTTTTGCAAACCAACTATCAATTTTGCCAAATCTTGATCGGGAAAAAGCTTGACTTGAAAAATTGAGCCCATGCTAGCCGCCACTGTCTTGGGGCTAAAAACATCAGCGCAAGCTGAGTTCAAAAAAATGCTTTTTATGCCAAACCAATCGGCCGTGCGGATAATGGTGCCGACATTACCCGGGTCCTGAATGCCATCAAGTAAGAGGATCTGCTCATTACCATAATTAAATTCTATACTCGGAGGCAAAGCAAAGACAGCCAGCATCCCCTGCGGCGTAATGCTGGGCGAAATTTTTTTCAGCTCTGCCTCGCTAATAATCTGGTACTTTATGCCCCGCAAGGCCTGCTTATACTTTTCAGTGGCTGCCTCAATAATATACAGCTCTCGGAAAAGCTTATGCCGGCGTTGCTCAAGGATGACTTTGGGGTTATCAATGATAAATTGGCCCTCCTGTTGACGGTCTTTTTTTTGTTGTAAAGATTTGAGAAAAGCTAATTTTTTGGCAGATATCATGTATAGATTATAGCCTTTTTTACAAAATAAACAAATAGAGCCGACTCTTATGCCGACTCTAGTAGTCTGACCTGAATATTTTTTGCCAATAACCGGCCGCCTAAAAACTAAAGTTATTTTCAATAAATTCCCTAGTAGCCGGCCCAAAATACCCCGTACCATTTTTTAGTTTTTGCGGATCAAGAATCTCTTTTTTATACTTGTTTTGAAATTTGATAAGGGCTGCTTTAGTGGCTCTACCAAAAAATTTAGTCTCCTGGCCCGGCGAACCCGGCCCGCTACCCGCTACTATAAATCCATTGGCATTCAAAAATTTTTGTAAATTCAAAACATCATCGCTAAAATCACCTAATTTCATGTCTACAGAAAATGAATACTCGCTATGAGCAGGTGGTGACACAATGTCTGCGCTACCAATCACTTTTCCCAGAGGATAACTATCCAAATTAACAGCATCTTTGATATCAGACCAAGAAAATCCTTTGGCCAAAAAAGTTTCTGCATCAACAATGTGCCTTCTATACCCATTTTCAATCAAATATACCGCAGGATCATCCGGTGTTTTGACTAGGCTGCCCTCGGTAAATGATGTTGTTTGGGACATTGATGGATTCAATCTATCCAAAGCCAAAATAATTTGATTAACCTTTAATTGCTTATAATTTATCCGCAAATCAGTCTGTCTATTACCATCAAGATCAAAGCTCTGAGTCTGATTAGGTGACAAATAAAATATCTCTGCTCCCAGTTGAGCCTTGATAAGCCCATTGTTAGTATCTAATTCTAAAATTTGCAAATTATATTTTGACTTTGAGTTCTCAAAAGAAAAAACCAAGGGAGAGTTTATATATGTAAAAATGTTCACTCCGGCATCTCCTATATAAGGAATTTCTCTACTTTGCCCCATGGGCACATAGTAGTCATTTTGTCCGCTACCGGTGCCGCCAAACGTATAACCGGAGACACCACCGCCTCCACAGACAGATGTTGATTTGGTTATCGTGACAGCATCGGTTTCTGTGCCGTCGCCATTTCTGTATTTTATTGAATAAGTATAGCTGGTCCCGCAAGAAAGGCTCGTATCTTGCCAGCTATTGGTAGTAATCCAACCAGAATTTGCGCCACTGCGAGAGAAATAATAGCCGGATGAACCAGAGCTGGCATTATTAAAACTATCTACTGATAAACTTACTGTCGATAGACCGGCTGTAGCTGAAAAGCTGGTTGGGGTAGGAGCTAAAGTGTATTTTGATAAGGTAGTCGAATAACTCGATTCATTGTCATTGCCATCCTTAGCTTTGACACGATAAGTATATTGAGTATTGGCTGACAGACTAGAATCAATGTAAGTAGCCGACGCCTGCCAGGTCGAAGAGTCAGTGGCTCCGGAGCCACTAGTTGTTTCATCAAACCAATATGGTGTCGCCGATAGACCCGGGTCAGCGTCTGTAGCTGTATTTGCCAAAACGGTCAATTGACTTGCAGAATCTGCCGTAACAGATGTCAATCCAATATTGGTCGGCGCAGTCGTATTTTGCACCAAAGCAAATGTGTGAGTAGAATATCCGCCAGTATATGTAAAAGTCAGGTTGCCAGAAGAATCTGCTTTACATATACCACTCGTACAAGCAGCATTGGTGACGGCTGTCGTGGAAGCCACACCGTCTACTTGAAACTGATAATATTTATTGGCCGCTAAATCACCAATCGTATAAATAGTAGTAGTGGCTACAGTAGAAGTAGCTGTCCATTGCTTATTATACGTACCGCTAGTCAGCCACGAGTCAATATTGATATCCATCCATTGAGATTGATCACCAGTCGTAAAACTACTACCCCACGCTGGAGTTACTGCCAAATCAGCAGTTGTTCCTGAGGTCGTTTCGTGATCCCTGAATTTACCATTGGCATAAATTCTAGCACCAGCGCCAATATCAATTTCATCAGTACCTATGGTGTGATGGTCATAATATAGATATTCAGCAAAATCGCCAATCAATGTATAGCCAGCAGTATTAGGGTGAACATTGCCGTCAGTATCATAATAGCCATCGGGGGAGGCTGACTGCCAATTAGAATTGAGGGTCATTTGATCATAATAAGAGTCGCAAGTCCAGCCATGGCTAGTACACTCCGTTTCCATGGCCGCATTAATGGCGGTAACTGATTCATCATCATAGCCATTAATATCATTGAGCGTACCTATACCTAACCAAATCGGCGTTGCTCCCCAATCTTCAATTTTTTGCATCATTTCCGAGAGATAATCCACATATTCATCAGTAGTGGCCGCTGATGGTGATACGGTAGCTAAATTATTAATACCGATGGACAAGAATACTGTGCTCGGACTAGTATTTATCATAACAGTATCAATAGAAGCAAATATTTTTTGCATATAAGCGCCGGAGATAGCCGTATCAGCTTGAGTAGCAACGGTCAGGCCAGTTTGACTATTGAATTCTGTTCCTATGGTAGTACTCAACATTATCGAATCGCCAACAAAAGCTACTTTATCAAGTAAAGTTACGCCAGTGCTAGAACTAGGACATTTATAGGCACCAACATCATTACCCGTCCAAGCTGCTCCAGTTACATCACCACTGGCCGGCAAAGATGCCTGCAGGCCATGGCCGCAAACATATGAACCATTCTGGATAGTAAAATCGTTCGTGGAAGTAGCTGTAAATTGGGGATCTATAAAATGATTAGTAGCATCGACCTGTTCAAAATGATTATTGCCCGAGATAAATTGTTGATAACCAGAAGCGCGATACCAAACATTATTAGTGACATTCCAATAGGCCGGTGTGGCAATAATTTCTGCCGCTATCGCATCTCCCATGGCAAAAGGGCGGTTGTCGGAAGTCGTATCGGCATAAAAAATATTATTTTTAAAATTATACGTAGAGCCACTAGAAGCAGCTTGGCTCAGGACTTTTACACTACTAGTAAAAAATGTGCAGTTGGTCGCTGTAAAGTTGGTAGCGGCATTGAGGTAAAAAAGATAAGTTGTTTGATCATAAAATAAACTGCTTTCAATGGTGAGGTTTGCTGCACTGCTGGTAATAAAAATATAACTAGTTTGATTATAAAATTTACTGTTTTTTATTACAAAATTTACTCCAGTGACACTTATTGGACTAAAAATATAAGTTGTTTGATCGTAGAATGTACTGCTATCAACTGTAACATTAGCCCCAGCTTTAGCCACATAAAATACAAAATTACCCAGTGTCGGACTACCAATAACTGTAGTTCTGGTAAGGGTCAGATTAGCATCTTCCGTATCAGCGCCAATCCAAAAAGCATGTGTGTTGACTGCACTAAGAGTAATGGTGCAATCTTCAAGGGTTAAATTGTGCCCGTAAGTCCAGAACATCCGAGTAGCGACATTATTGGAATTGGTAAAATTTATATGTTTAAAAGTGAATTCTCCCCATTGGGTTGAAAGTGGAATAAAAAAGGCCATGTTGGTAGCAGAGTTGCTTGGCACATCAAGTGTTACTGTGGCGCCATCAGCAGCCTGGATTATAACCGGGCCACTGCCGCTGGCAGTATTTATAACAGGACTAAGATAGGTATGAGCCCCATTAAATGAGCTATAAGTTCCAGCTTCGATAATTACTGTATCCCCTTTGGCCACTCGAGAGCCGGTCAAAGCATAATCCAGGGTCAGCCAGGCATTGGCGCCTGTGCCGGTGCCGTGGCTAGCATCGTCAGTGCCAGTTGTTGAAACATACCAAGTAGCTGCATTAACTTTTTGGACACCAATAAACAAAAAACCCACCAAAAAAATCAAGGGAAATATAAAAAAGTATATCTTATGTCGGCTATTGTTTCTGTTTCTGCGGCAAAACACTGCTAACCGGCAAGATACAAAATTGTCTATATTTATATCCATATTTATAATAAAAACCACTTATCAATAAAGCTGTTTTTACGGGTGATTAAGTAGATATATTATAACTATTATTATGCATTAAATCAAGCACATTAATTTAAGAAACAAATATAAAAATAGTCTCGGTGACTGCTAAAAAAAGAAATCATCTATATAAGTATTGTTTCCTTAATTTCAACGGCAGCCGTTCAATAGCATAGCGCAAGCAAGTGCGCGGCATGATTTTATGATGCTTGTCCAAAAAATCAAGCAGAATTTTTTCATCACAGCGCTTACCCACTTCTCTAAGCATCCAGCCAACAGCCTTGTGAATCAAATCATGCTTATCGTGAAGCAAAATTCTGGAAATTTTTATAGCCTCCCGACTATCCCCCCGATAAATGAAAGCAAAAGTTGATAAAATGGCTATGCGCCGCTGCCACAAATTTTTACTTTTGGCTAATTTGTATAAAATGTCCTTTGGTTTATCAATCAAGTAAGAGCCAACGACACGCGGCGCAGTCAAGTCAACCAAATCCCAATTATTTATATACTTATAATTTTTTAAATACAGATTAAAAACCTGCTTTTGCTTTTTACTGTCCCCTTTTTGATATTGATCAACCAAAATTAAAAGGGCGCAGAGTCTCTCTTCATGAATTTTTGAGCGCAAAGAGCTGAGCACCCCCACCAAAGGCAAGGCAGCATATTTTTTGGCGACTTTTCTAATGTCCGGCACTACTACACCGATAAATTTATCACCCTCACCATACTCACCCCGGCCAGTCTTAAAAAAACCCTGCAAAATAACGGCTTTTTGCGGAGAAGAGTATTGTTTTAATTCTGCTGACAGCCCCGTCATTTTTTGCGTTGCAATCTTATTAACTCCCCAGCAGCTGTCAGTATAAACACAATTTGTAAAACTATAAAAATCCAGTCATTAATAAAAATACTATAAACTAACAAAGCTAAGCCGCCTAAAATAAAAAATATATCTTGCTTTTTTTCTGATTTTATCAGAACACCGACCGTAATCAAAATTAAACCCAAGACACCTACTATTTTAAACATGACACTATTCATAACAAGGTGTGGTGGGCATGACAGCACTAGGATTACCGTGCTTTACCCATTGGCCATCCTGGCACAGCCAAGTATCCTCTGGGCTAAAGAGCCTAGCAACAATAACCCCGGCAAAAAGCAAGACTAGAAGAATGATGATGATAATAAAAAATTTTGGTGGTTTCATCCTATTAAAAATCTAATTAAAATTTGCCGCTTAAGATAAAACTTTCAATGCAAATCTTTATTTTTCTGCCAAATTATACACCCAGAAAAATAGCAACGAAGCAAAAACTAGAATCAGGGCTGTTTTGGGATCAACCAAAGCCGCCACCAAAATCAAAAAAATATCCAAAACTACTAAATGATTATTTTTCTTGGCTTTTTTGATATTCAGCTGATCCATAAGTTTACCTGTTCTATCAGTTTAGCATAATTTTATCTACCAACCAACTAGATAACAAATAAAACTAGTCCCTGATATTCAAAGTATACAAGACTGGGTAATGATTTGAAACTGGCGGCTCCTTTATAAGTAGCCCTTCGGCCAATGCTATGCGACCAGTTATAGACTTATTCAAAAAATAATCTGCCTTAATGTTTACTCGCCCCTTTTTGTTGAATCTGGTCTGACTGTATGGACTGGCTTCCGACAAGGTCCACTCTTTGTTTTTCTCTATTTCAAAAAAGCCATTATTTAGCTTAGCCAGTTCATAATCAGCCATGTTGAAATCACCAGCCAAAAAATAATCTCCTGCCTGACAAAATTTTATCAAATCATTGAATTGATCAGTCACAATAGATAAATTTTCTGTATGCTGCGGATCATAAAGGTGGAGATTTATAAAATTCAATTTATGATCTCCTAAATTTACCAGACAATTTAACCAACCCTTATTAGCTAATCTTTCTTGGATATTATAGCCACGATTCTTTTTGAAAAAAAATGAATAGCTGTCCATGGGTTTAACCTTGGTCAAAGTCACTAAGCCTGACTTATTATAAAACCAAGTGCCGGCCGAAAACACAAAGTATTCCGGCAAAGCCTTATGAATTTTATTTCTATCATGATTTAGCCACACTTCTTGCAGATGGACAACATCGGGCTGATGAGTCTTGATCAGCTGAATCAAATCTTGCATCCGCTTATTTTTATCAATAGAAAAAGGCCAAGGTAATAGCCACAAATTAGCCGTCATTAATTTTATTTGCATGGAGTCGGAAACAATATTTTAAATTTTTTAGATATTTGAAACTATACCAAATATCTATAAAAAAAACAACGCCTCAAAATAACTTTATTATTGACTTATAAAACCCAATCTATTATATTTATATAGCTTTTATAGCAAGGGAGGTTCGCATAGTGGTCGAGTGCGCACGCTTGGCCACCGCCTACGGCGGGGTCCCGCCAAAGGCGGGAAAAGCTTAGTCGTATATTATGTATAAATTATATATAATTCGAAGTCTAAAAACAAAAAAATACTACATTGGTATTAGTGCAGATTTGGAGCAAAGGCTACGTCACCATAATAGTGGGGCAAATAAATCTACTAGAAATGCTAAACCCTGGACAATAGTGTATACAGAGGAATTTAATGATAAAAAATCGGCATGGTTAAGAGAAAGACAAATTAAAAAATATAAAAGCGGTGAAGCATTTAAAAAATTAATCAATCGTGGAGAGGTCGCATAGTTGGTCTAGTGCGCTCGCTTGGAAAGCGGGTAGGGTGTCAAAGCCCTCGCAGGTTCGAATCCTGTCCTCTCCGCCAATATATATTTGAAAATGCGACAGATAAATATAAAATAAAAAAATATGGCCATGGTTAAAAAAACCAAAATTTACCTTATTAGTTCCATTATTTTAATTATTTTAGCCATTGCTGGTTATTTGTTTTTTAATAGGGGCTACTATTCTTATCCGACGGAATATAAAATTGATCTAATCCATGTTTCTGACCAAGGGGAGACGGAAAAATACGGCAAAAAAATCGGTGGCAATTGTTATTTAGCTACGACTACTATGCTGTTAAAACATTTTGACCCAAGTATTGAGTTTTGGAAAGTGTTTATCTATCAAGGAAACGCAGTCAGTTTTTCATATTATTGGTCGGATGGCGCGAATGGCGGCACAATGGCCAACTTGGCCGACGGCTCAACGGATATTCTGCTCACAGCCGCCAGTAATCTAGGGTACACGCCTCATGTCAGAATGAACAGATTTGCCAATGGTGGTATGGGGATATGGGAAGACAAAACCAAAGAGCTTGATGGCGATTTCCGCTATTACTATTTCCATCAGCCAATGAATGAATATAAGAGCCTTATCGCTTCAGATATACCTTTGGGCACATCCGGCTCACCTTGCCATAATGATTATAATGTGATCGAGGGTTATAATGAAAAGGAGTTATCTGTGGTGATTCCCGATCCGCAAGATCGTGGATTACAAGACGCCAAGATCACCTGCCCCATAGATTCTGGCCTTACGCACACCGTTTTTTGGTTCACTCCGGACGGAGAAAAAATCAGTGACAAAGAATTAGTACTTAAAATGAAAAACACCATCAATGAATCATTGGAGGTTATGGCCAGGTATATCAAAAATTTGAAAGAAGGAGCTGATGTTATAGAATTTCAGCAAAAAATATATTTAGGCCGTAAAGTAGCCTCCATGTATTTTAATGAACAGGGGTATTCTGAATTGGCCAAAGGATACGAAAAATCAGCCGAACTTTTATTGCCTTTGGCAGAAATTTATCCGCCCGACATAAATAAGAAAGAAAACAGGGATTTGATTATCACCCAAATGGAAAAAATATTGGAAAATGAAAAAAATTTAGTTAAATACTGGGAAGTGATTAACTAGTTTTTGGTGGCGCATTTTTCTTTAAAAAAATAAGCACTATAAAAAACTCCGCCGGGGAGTAAGAAGACGTTTACAAAAAAATTAAAATCAGCCGATGACTGAACACCTTATAAATATTTTTACCAATATCATTTCTACTGGTGGCTACTCAGGCCTGGCTTTTCTGATGACCCTAGAAAGTATGGTGGCTCCTGTGCCCAGTGAAGCCGTCATGCCGTTTGCCGGCTTTTTGTGGTATTCAGGAAAAATGTCCTTGTGGCCAATCATTGCTTTTAGCACCTTGGGCAGCATTATCGGCTCGCTGATATCATACTATATCGGCGACTATGGCGGCCGGCCCCTGGTCAAAAAATTTGGTCGCTATTTGCTGCTCAATGAGCATCACCTAGAGCTGACTGAAAATTTTTTTAATAAATACGGCGGCAAAACGATTTTTATCAGCCGCTTTATACCAATAATCAGGCACTTGATTTCTTTGCCGGCCGGGGTAGCTAAAATGAATATCTTTAAATTTAGCCTTTATACTATTGTCGGCGCCGGCTTATGGAATGCTTTTTTGGCTTACTTGGGATATTATTTGGGCAGCAACTGGTCTGTAATCCGCCAATATGGCGAGGTGATCGACAAAATACTGCTGGCTATCATCGTGGTAGTTATTATCTATTTTATTCACTGGAAGCGCCGGCGCCGCACCATTACCCAATCAACTGATCAAACAAAAAACTGACCAAGCAAGCGGTCAGTTTTTATTTTTTATTGGGGATTCTCTTCTTTCTTCTTGTCTAGTCTATCAAACTTCAAAATCTTGACGCCAAAATAGACGACAAAAGCGATAATAACAAAATCAATCACAATATTTATAAAGGCGCCCAGCATTACCTTATTGGCGCCCACCTGCCAGGCCAGCTGATCTAAATTAGCCCCACCCAAAAGCGCCCCCACCAATGGGTTGATGATGTCTGTGACCAAACCTGACACAACTTTGGAAACAGCACCGCCCAGGATAAAGCCGACTGCTAAGCCAACCACGCCTTGCTCGCGAATAAAATTGACAAAACCATTAAAATGTTCACGCATATTTTATCTCTTTAATTTTTTCTCCGTCTGATTGATAGCCAAGGTGGTTTTGACAACGGTATCAGGATTCAAAGAAATTGAATCAATCCCCTCTTCCACCAAAAATTGAGCAAAATCCGGAAAATCCGATGGAGCTTGGCCGCAGATACCAATTTTAGTCTTGTGCATTTTAGCGGTTTTGATCACTTGGCGCAATAATAATTTGACTGATTCGTTTCTTTCATCATACACATGGGCAACCAGCGGCGAGTCCCGATCCACGCCCAGGGTAAGCTGAGTAAGATCATTGGAGCCAATAGAAAAACCATCAAAAATTTTACAAAAATCTGCAGCTAAAATTACATTGGATGGAATCTCACACATAACATAAATCTCCAAGCCGTTGACACCCCGTTTGAGGCCATGCTCGGCCATAATGCCCAAAACATTCCTGCCTTCCTCTATGGTCCGGCAGAAAGGCACCATAATTTTTAAATTTTTGAGGCCCATAGCCCGGCGCACTCGGGCCAGAGCTTTGCATTCTAGCACAAAGGCCGGCAAATATTTCTCATCATAATAGCGACTTGCCCCGCGCCAGCCAAGCATTGGATTGTTCTCTGTCGGCTCAAATTCTTTACCACCAATCAAATTAGCGTATTCATTTGATTTGAAGTCCGATAAACGAACAATGACGTCTTTAGGATAAAAACTAGCGGCAATCCGCGCTACGCCTTCAGTTAATTTATCCACAAAATATTGGGTCTTATTATTATAGCCGACCGTCAAAGCTTCAATCTGTTTTTTGGCCTTGTGATCTTTTAGATGATGAAAATGTATCAGAGCCAGGGGATGAATCTTTATGGTATTATTGATGATAAATTCTTCTCTGGCTAAACCCACGCCATCATTTGGTATAAAGCTGTCGGCCATAGCTGTTTCTGGGTTGCCAACATTCATCATGATCTTGGTCCGAGGTTTTTTTATAGTCTTTAAATCCGTCTTTTTTATTTTAAAAGATAATAAGCCCTCATAAACAAAGCCCCGCTCGCCTTCGGCGCAAGACACTGTCACATTTTGTTTATTGCGAATATGCTCGGTGCCATTTTGCGTGCCCACTACGCAGGGAATGCCTAGCTCACGGCTGACAATGGCCGCATGACAGGTGCGGCCACCTTCGTTGGTGACTATGGCCGAGGCTTTTTTCATGATTGGCTCCCAATCGGGATCAGTCATGACTGTGACCAACACTTCGCCCTGTTTAAAATTATCAATTTCCGAAACATCTCTGATGACATGGGCCACTCCCTGGCCAATCTTGTTGCCTACTGAAGCGCCTTCGGCTAAAAGCGGACCGCGGCCGTGCAAAATATATTCCAATAAAACATTCTGATCGTCTTGAGAGCGGACAGTCTCCGGCCGAGCCTGGACAATATAAAGTCTGCCCGTCACGCCGTCTTTGGCCCACTCCATGTCCATCGGTTTTTTGTAATGTTTTTCAATGGTCACGCCCCACTTGGCAAGCTGTAAAACTTCACTGTCGGTCAAACAAAATTTATTTCTTTCCAACACCGACACCCTTACATTCTTGGTGCTCTTATTACCGCCAAAACTATAAACTAATTTCTGTTCTTTAGAACCCAAACGCCGACCAATAATTGATTTGAAGCCTTTTAGCAATGTAGGTTTGAAAATATAATATTCATCAGGATTGACTGCTCCTTTGACCACATACTCTCCAAGACCATAAGAGGCGTTAATCAACACCGCATCTTTAAAGCCGGATTCAGTGTCAATGGAAAACATCACGCCCGAACAAGCCTTGTCAGAGCGCACCATTTTTTGCACCGTGATAGATAACTTTACTTTAAAGTGATCAAAGCCCTTATCCTTGCGGTAAGAAATAGCCCGATCAGTAAATAAAGACGACACGCATTTTTTACAAGCTTCCAGCAAATCATGCTCGCCACGAATATTGAGATATGATTCTTGCTGGCCGGCAAAAGAAGCATCAACCAGGTCTTCGGCCGTCGCCGAACTCCTGACCGCCACATCAACATGGCTGGTCTTAAACTCCCTGGATAATTTTTTATAAGCAGCAATAATCTCCTTTTTTAAATCATCGGGAAATTCTGCCCGCAAAATAGCCTGGCGGACCAAATGGCCGCGGCTCGATAAATTTTTTATATTACCAGTATCCAGGCCCCGCAAAATATTCTTGATCTTATCTTTGACTTTGCCGGTAGTGATAAAATATTCATAAGCCTGGGCTGTGACAGCAAAGCCATTGGGCACGCGAATGCCGGCTTTGGTCAGGTGCCGATACATTTCACCCAAAGAAGCGCCTTTGCCGCCCACCAAAGGAACGTCTTTGATACCGATTTCTTTGAACCAGAGAATATATTTATTTTTTTGCATAAATATTTGTTTCTGCTAAATTTATTTAACAGGATAAATTTTTATTTTATAAATTGAGCTTGTCTATATACTTGCCAAAAAATGGTAAGCGCCAATATTTACCGTGCAAAACTTGGCTAATACCATACAGAGAAAAGAAGACTGCTAGTAGAAATACCGGCCACAATAGCCAGCCAAAAGCACCAGAAATAATCTCCACCAATAAAAGCACTAGGCCCTGCTTGGCGTGCCACTGGACAAAAGATGATTGTTTTTTAAAAATTAGCGGAATAAAACACAAAATGCCGACATAAGACATGGCAGCTGAAATTTTATGTTCCTCAACATCATTCTTGTTGGGCAAAATAGGTTTCATCGCGTTAAAAATTTTAATTAATTAAGTATTGTGTTCTAAAATAGAATATACAAATTCTCAATATTCCCGCAAAACATATTTGATAAATTTTAACGGGATAAATATTTTTACTTTTTTACTAATTTAAAATACAGGGCGCTGACTAAGGCTACTAATAATATCGCCCAAATCGGGTCAATCAAGAGATTTAGCCAAGCCCAGACAGCCTGCATATAAATAATCTTGACGATGCCGGATAAAATAGTGCCTAGTAGCCAAGCCGTAAAAGCTACAGCCAAAATCCGATCACGACTAAAGCCCCAGGTGTGCCCCAGCTGCAGCCAAACGATCAGGGCCACCAAGCGCCATAGCCAGCTGACTAGCAAAAGAGTGTCTCCTGTCCAAAAACTATGTTCTGACCAAAACAACAATAAATATTCACCAGCTACCAAAATAGCCAAAACTACCAGTGAAGTAAAAATCCAGCTCAAAATCTTTGGCTCTTTTGGTTTTAGTTTACTAACCTCAGTGCGTAGTAGCTCCTCTATTTCCGGTGAACCAAAATCAGCTACCCAAACTTCAGTCTCCCGAAAACCCAAAACCGGGTCAGTATTTTTATTTTTCTTTTTAAAAATAGATCTAACCATGTCTATATTATAACATAAAATAAGCCAAACAAAAAATCCCACCCCACATTATAAAAATTTACGTGGAGCGGGACAGATTAATTTACTCTGAAATCTTATTTAAATCATCATTGCTAATGCCTAAACTCAAATAACGCATAATCTGATAAGCGGCCGTACCATCCTTCATATAGTAACGCTTGCCATCTGCTGGGTTTACATACCAGGCTTCGCCATTGTTTTCCACCTGAAGTAATATTCTACCTTTTACTCTGTTCACCAAAGCTTGGTTAGTTGTACTACCGGCATTAGCCGTCGGTGGCAAAGTAATATTTAGACGACTATCATTGCCGATAGGAATTTTTTGTAAATCAACATTTTTGATCCCCAGTCCGGTATCCCGCATAACTCCGTAAGCGGTCTCGCCGTCTTTTATATATATTTTTTTGCCATCGGTTGGTTTGACATAATAAGCCTCCCCGCGAGATTCCACTTGCAGTAAAATTCTCCCCTTAACTCTATTTATCAATCCGGTTTCAACTTTTATCGGTTTGGCCGCAACGGTGCAAGGACCTTCTTTATCACCATGAGCTAAGTGCGCGGCTAAAGCTGATTTCGCAATCTCCAAAGTGTTGGTTTTATTATTACCCATCACATGGCAGACAAAAACTTTTTCTTCAGGAATATAGCCTGGAGAACCATAGGTAGTAAAATCAATAATTTTAGGAGCACCATATTTATAACTAAGCTCCCCTGGTATACCAGCTGTCTTTTTTAGCTCTACATAATACTTAGTATCAGCTAATAAATTATTCAAGGTAACTATGCTGGCATTAATATTGCCCGTCACTGTCGCATCATCAGATACACCGCTATTTAACCAACTTATATTAGACAAAGCATTGGTATTAGTAGCATGGCGATACCAACCGTTGCTACCCATATTTACTGCCTGCCAATATATTCTAGCCGAATTTGTAGTCAGCTGGTCAACTCTGGTTTCGGCAATATCCAAACTAGGTGAATATGAGCCCACGGTACCTGTGACAAAAGAAAATTCAGTAAGCTGACCGTATTGACTACCAAGATTTTTTCTAACTTGAATATAATAAGTAGCGCCGGCATCCAGACCGGACAAGTCTACTTGGCTAGCAAACATGTTGCCAGTCACATCTGGATTATTACTGACCCCTTCTGTAAGCCAAGACAAATTACTCAATGCATTTTTATCTTTAGAATAACGATATTCTCCGGTGCTACCAATATTTGCGCGCCACCAAATTCTAACGGAATTTTTCGTCACATTAATCGCTCTGTACTCAATAACATTGAGTAAATTAGTATCATAAACGGTAATCCATTTGCTGGCACTATTATTCCAAAAACTTAATTCAGCGTCTGTATCATGGGGATTATAAACAAAGCTAATAAACTCATTTCTCTTTTTTGGATATGTGCCCTTGAAGCTATAATAAAAAGTATCCCCTGGTTTAATTGGATTGGCGCTAGATACTTTAGGCATAGTAGTTTCCGTTACCACCAAATTACCCAGCACTTTATAAATATTATCTAATATAGCTTGGCTGGTAATATTAGTGGTGCCGGTATTTCTAGCCTGTATTTTAATTTCTACTGGCTCATTCACTATCGGCATATCCGGTATTATCTGAATATAATCTACCCCAATATCCGGACCTCCAACCGCCTCACCAATGGTATCAACTATGCCCTGAAATGTCCCGGCACACCAGTGGATATCATTTACTTCATACTTTTTTGTAAACTGATAATAACAAGCTTGACTATAATCGTTGTTATACCAATTTGCTATCAAACTAATATCTGATAAGTTAACTTTGCCGTCATTATTGATATCAACAATTTCATTATAAGTCTGCGTGCGCACAGCATCACTCACCAACCCAAACAAAGAACTGCACCAGCTATCACTAACAGAATAATTAGGGCTACTGCCGGTTGTATTTTGTGGGGCAGATAACTTTGATTGGTAAAATTGATAACACTTTGCATGATTATTGGAAGTGAGCCAACCAGATACCAGACTGGTATCTGATAAATTAATTGCCTGGTCTTTATTAAGGTCAAAAATGTTGGAATAGCGACCAACGTAAATGCTGGCTGAACCAGACTGAGCCATCAATAAAAATGCCAAAGCTATTATTAACCCTAGATAAACTTTTTTAGACATAGTTTTTAATAAAAATTTTAATTAAAGTATATAAAAATATATTAAAAATCAGGAAGTAGCTCTTATTTTATTATACCAAAAACACCTGCCTAATAAAAGACGGGTGTTTTCTAAAATTAATTTTGTTTGAGCAATACACTACATCATGCCCATACCACCCATACCTGGATTCATACCACCCATACCAGCACCATGGCTATGATCTTCTTTGCTTGGTAGATCAGTAACTACGGCTTCAGTGGTCAAAAACATCCCGGCAGCCGAAGCGGCATTTTGCAAGGCGCTGCGAGTCACTTTGGTAGGGTCAATAATACCGGCTATCACCAAATCTTCATATTTATCATCTTTGGCATTATAACCATGATTATCTTTATTCTTCATCACTTCAGCGACAACTACTTTACCATCCCGGCCGGCATTTTCAGCAATTTGCTCAAGGGGCGATGTGAGGGCGCGTTTCAAAATTTCTGCACCCAGTCTTTCTTCGCCCTCTAGCTTCAAGCTGTCTATAGCTGATAGTGAACGCAAATAAGCCACGCCACCGCCCACTACAAAGCCTTCTTGGACGGCTGCCTTGGTGGCAGCCAGGGCATCATCAATGCGGTCCTTCTTTTCTTTCATTTCTGTTTCAGTGGCCGCTCCAACCTTGATGACAGCCACACCACCAGTCAGCTTGGCCAAGCGCTCTTGCAATTTTTCTCTGTCAAAATCAGAATCTGCGTTTTTTAATTCAACCTCAATCTGCTTGACCCGAGCTTTGATGGCTGATTCCTCACCGCGACCATCGACAATAGTAGTATTTTCTTTGCTGGCCACGACCTTGCGGGCACTGCCCAGCATATCAACTGTGGCGGTGCTCAATTTCATACCCACCTCTTCGGTGATCACTTTAGCGCCGGTCAAAATAGCGATGTCAGCCAACATTTCTTTGCGTCTATCGCCAAAACCAGGGGCTTTGACAGCTAAAGCGTTAAAAACGCCGCGTATTTTGTTGAGCACTAAAGTGGCCAGGGCTTCACCCTCGACATCTTCAGCCACTATCACTAATTCCTTTTTACCGGTCTGGGCAATGCTTTCCAAAAGCGGCAACAGCTCCTGAATGGAAGAAATTTTTTGATCAGTCACCAAAATCATTGGATCTTCATAGACTGCCTCCATTTTATCAGTATTGGTGATCATGTAGGGTGAGACATAGCCTTTGTCAAACTGCATGCCTTCAACCACTTCTTTTTCTATGCCAAAACTCTGGGATTCCTCGACAGTGATCACGCCATTTTTCCCGACTGACTCCATAGCTGAAGCAATGATTTTACCGATTTCTTTGTCATTGGCAGAAATAGATGCCACCTGCTCAATTTCCTCCTGGCTATCGACGTTCTTAGAAATTTTTTGCAAATGTTTGACCACAGCTTCGCTGGCCAGATCAATGCCATGCTTCAAAACCAGGGGGCTAGCACCAGCTGTCACATTTTTCAAACCTTCAGCAATGATGCTCTGGGCCAAAATTGTAGCTGTAGTAGTGCCATCACCGGCCACTTCGGCAGTTTTGGCGGCCACTTCTTTGACGAGCTCCGCGCCGATGTTTTCAAACTTGTCTTCCAACTCTATGTCTTTAGCCACTGTCACGCCGTCTTTGGTGATACTAGGCGCGCCATAGCCCTTATCCAAAACAACGTTGCGGCCTTTGGGGCCCAGGGTCACTTTGACGGCATTAGCTAAAATATCCACGCCTTTTTTCATTTTGGCACGAGCTTCTTCGTTAAAAATTATTTGTTTGGCCATATTATTTTTAAAATTAAAGTTTATTTAATTGTCATTGCGAGCGAGTGGAGCGAGCGTGGTAATCTATAATATTATAGATTACCATGTCTCGTCACGTTAGACGCGACGAGACTCGCAATGACGTAAAAAATTATTCAACGACAGCTAACAAGTCCTCGTGGTTTAATATCTTGTACTCCGCACCATCAATCTTAATCTCCGATCCGCCGTATTCAGAAAAAACGACCTTTTGTCCGATTTGCAAATTTAATTTAGAAATTTTTTCACCGGCTCCGACAGCCACTATCTCACCTTGGGAGCGAGATTCTTTATTGACTGTGTCCGGTAAAATAATGCCGCCTTTGGTGGTTTCTTCTTTGGGTAATGGTTTGACAACTACCCGATCGCCTAGTGGTTTTAACTTCATATTATTTTTATACTTAAAATTAATGATTAGCACTTTGTATTTTAGAGTGCTAATAAAAAATTGTCAAGAGAATGTAATACTATATCACAAAATAATCAAAATAAAACGAAGTAAAAATAAAGGTTGACAAAAAAATATATTTATGCTATTATGCAACGTTTTGGCTAAACGGCAAAAATGGAGCCTTTGGTTAGCCAAGGGGTTCCTTAAAAGTCATACATCATTGTTGTTCAGCATCGATATCTGCACACTCAAGGTGCCAGTAGACAGGACGCAGCAATTCAACACTGCTGCCGGTTTCTTCCAACGAAAGGGGTCTACGATGCTCGCAGTCCTGGCAATGACCTTCTGGCAAAAGCTGGGGAACGACATCGGAATGATGGTGTTCGCTGCCCTGGCGATGATCGGTGGGGTCTTCACCTTGATCTCCATGATCTTCGGTCATGGCGACCACGACGTCGGCCACGACTTCAGCGCGGGCGACCACGACTTCAGCGCGGGCGACCAGGATGACAGTGCCGGCTCGAACTTCTTCTCGGTTCGCAACATCATGCTCTTCATGACCGGATTCGGCGGCATCGGCATGCTGGCCAAGTACAAGGGCGCTGACTTCATCGAGAGCAGCTTCTGGGGCGCTTTCTCTGGCCTCATCATGGCGTTGATCGGCTATCTGATCTACCGCGCTCTCTACAAGAGCCAGGCCTCGTCGCACATCGACAACTCGATGTTGCGCGGTTCAATCGCGCAAGTGGAAGAGCCCATCGTCCAGAACGGCGTGGGCATCATCGTGGCCGGGGGCGAGATCAACCACATCGTCCGCCTCCGAGCCAGAACCAAGGAGGGCACGCCGGTCCCGAGTGGCCGCCAAGTCCGCATTCTGGAGGTCAGCGGCACCGAAGCTCTGGCCGAAGCGCAGCAGTAGTCTACACCACCCACCCAACTCCATCCAGTGAAGGAGACGAGTCATAGAGCAGGCAACCCACCTCATGCAGTACCTGATCCCGGCGATCGTACTGTTCGTACTGATCGCCTTCGGCGGTGTGATCCGTCTGGCGGCCAGGAATTACATCAAGGTCGCGCCCAACGAGGTCGCGATCGTGTGCGGCAGCCGGCACAGGACCTCGGTCATCGTACCCGGCCAGGCAGAGCCGAAGAGCGTGGTTCGAGGCTTCAGGATCGTCACCGGCGGTGCCTTCTTCAAGATCCCGATCCGTGATCGGGTCGAGATGATGAAGCTGAACCTGATGCAGATCTCCGTTCAGGTCGTCAACGTGCCTGACATCAACGGCGTGCGCATCTCGGTCAAGGGCATCGCGAACCTCAAAGTCTTGTCGGACATGGCCTCGTTGGTCCTGGCCGTCGAGAGGTTCCTGGGCTTTGGCCTGGATTACATCGAGAAGGTAGCCAAGGAGAACCTGGAGTCCAACCTCCGCGCAGTCGTCGGCAAGATGGCCGTGGAGGAGCTGATCCGTGACCGGACCAAGCTCCAGCAGATGGTCACCGAGGAAGCGGTCCAGGACATGGCCAAGATGGGCTTGGGTCTGGATCTGATGAACGTCCAGGAGATTTCGGACGAGCAGGGGTACATCGAGGCCTTGGGCAAGAAGAGGACGGCCGAGATCAAGCGCAACGCCACCATCGGCGAAGCCGAAGCCCTGCGCGACGCCGCCATCAAGTCGGCCGAGGCCAAGCAGGCCGGCGAGACCGCCAAGGCGGCCGCCGAGCAAGCCATCAGCGACGCGAACAAGGACATGGACGTGCGCATCGCCGAGAACAATGCCACGGTGCAGGCTCAGAAGGCCAGGATTCCGATCGTCGCCAACCAGGCCGCGGCCGAGGAACAGCGGATCCTGAACGTCAAGCTGGTCGAGGCCGACAAGGCCAAGACCGAGGCCGAGATCCTGCTGCAGGAAGCGGCGCAGAAGCGACGCGAGGCCGAACTCGACGCGACCACGATCATCGAGGCCCAGAAGAGCAAGGAGGCCAAGATCATCGAGGCCGACGCCGAGGCGCAGGCCGCGGAACGCAAGGGCGAGGCCTACCGCATCCAGCACTCCAAGGAAGGCGAGGGCAACCAGGCCAAGCTGACCGCCGAGGCCAAGGGTCGCAAGGAAGCGGCCAGTGCCACTCAGGCGGAGCTGGTAGCTCAGGCCGAGGGCAAGAAGGCCGGACTGCTGGCCGACGCCGAGGGCAAGAAGGCCGGACTGCTGGCCGACGCCGAGGGTGTCAGGCAGACTGGTCTGGCTCGTGCTGCGGGCGTCGAGGCCGTCGGTCTGGCCGAAGGCAAGGCGTCCGAAGCCAAGGCCGCGGCCTACAAGCAGTTGGATGGCCAGGGCATGATGCTCATGTTCATCCAGCAGTCTCCCGAGGTCATCGAAGCCCTCGGCAAGGCCATCGGCAACGCCATCGCGCCGTCGGCGAACGCCATCGGGCAGGGCCTGGCCAACATCCAGGAGCTGCGCATGGTGGATCTCGGCGGCGGAATGTCCGGTTCCGCCGGCAAGGACAACATCCTGGGCCAGTTCACCAAGATGCCGATCGAGACCATCTACGGCTTGGTGGAGCGGATGAAGGCCACGGGCATGGCTCCGGCCATCATCAAGCTCGCCAAGGACAAGTTCGGGCTCGATCTCGAGTCCGTGTTCGCCGGCGCCCCGAACCCGAAGCAGTCGCCGAGCGGTCGGGATGCCACGCATCCGGAAGGTGATGATGGCACCGCTGCCGCGGCTTAGTAGAACAGACCGTCATTGACGGGATGATCTCATAGCTGGGTAGCTCTATAGGGGGCAAGGTCCCACGACCTTGCCCCTTTTTCTTTTACTTATTAAATTGCCGAGAAAAATTTATAATAGCAAAAAATAAAATACATAAGCCCACCCAAGAAGTCCAAAGATAGTGATCAAATAATCCTAAAGCTAAAACACTGATCAATAAACTAAAGCCAAAAAAATCCGGCTTGATTTTTTTTCTAAAAAATCTCCAAAGCAAAAATACCAAGCTCAAAAAACCAATTAAGCCGATTTCCCCCAGAGCCAGCAGATAAATATTATGAATCGGCTGAAAGTCATAAGACATTTTATGCTTTTGCTCTGACTTTGCCCAGGCCACAAAAGTATTGGTGCCCAAACCTTGACCCAAGATCACTTCTTTGGGGTTGCGCCAATTGATCTGTTGCCAGGAGCTGATCCTTTGACTGGTAGAAATATCTTCTAAGCGCCCCCTGGACTCGATCCGATTCAGCCAGGCATTGGGTAAAAAATAATTTATCAACAAAATAGATAAAATCAACAGTACAAAATATTTGATAATGATTTGCCGCCACAAGTTTAGCTTGTTTTTTAGACTAAAAATAAAAATCAACAATATAAATACTAGCAAAGCTAGTAAAGCGCCACGAGAAAAGGTCAAAGCTAGCCCGGCAGTTTGCAGAACTAAGGCAATAATAACAATGATTAGATGCCACCAGCTTTTTTTCATGAACTCCCTTGACCACTGACTGTTTTCGCCAGCCTGATAAATCTTTTGCCACCAATAAACGCTGGCAACAATGCTGACTAGCAAAAATCCGCCCAAAACATTGGGATGAGTAAGCGCTCCATAAGCTCTTAGCCACCTTTGATCGCCAACCTGCACTACTGACGCGCCCGGATCTTTGGCTAGATGCTCGGCTAATCCCAGCCACTTATCAGCGGATATCTTTTGGCTAAAAAATTGCCCGATAGCCAGGACAGCTTGTCCTGTGCCGCTAATAAGCCAAGCTAAAGACAAAAAATCCCAGCTAAATTTTTTACTAAGCAGGGCAAAAAGCAAAGCCAGAATCACCAAGCCTAGATAATAAAAACTTATTAACGGCCAGCTGGAAAAAATGGAAATCAAGACTAGGTAAAATAAAAAAATATACAACCATTTGTTTTTTGACCAAGCCAATCTTGGTTTTTGACTAAAAAAATTCACGACTAAGGCAGCTAATAAAATTATCATGCTGCCATAAAAGCTCAAACGGCCATACTCCCAAACCTGACCGCCTAAACTGGCATCAAAAAATATCCATCTGGTCTGCCAGGGCAGCGAAACAATAAAAAGAAAAATAAAAATTTTAGCTAATCTATGCATGGTTTTTTTTAAGCAAATAATTGTTTGACTCTGTCGCGCCACTGATGATAAAAAAAATCTCGCCTATCATTGGCATGAAATTTGAGCATATGTTCGTTGACTATCACCCTGGTATCGACATTGACGATCTGTTGCAGATTGCGGCCGATAATCGAGGATTGAAATTTACGCTGCAGACCATAAAGGCCGCGGGATAGAAATGGCGGATCAAAAATAAAACCCAAAATTTTGGACGCTAACCTAGAGCTACGAGTCGCTTTTACCTCATAAACAAATTTGTTGGCATAAGAATTCGGCAAATACTCTTTATACCACTGATTGGCTGCCAAAAATTTTGGATAAATATTTTCAGGGTCAAATACCGGCAAAACCTGCTGCACCCAATAGGCTGAATAAATATCGTGCTGGCCAAGTAGGATGGATTGTATATTGAGATAATCCTCGTCAATAAAAAAACTAAAACAAAAAGTATCTTTCCGCTTTTTATCGGTCTGGCGCAGGCCCAGCAACTGAACAAGCAAAACCGCCCAAAATCTGGCTAGCCAAATTTTATCCTTACTGGTCACCACAAAAAGATCAATGTCACTATCATTGCGGGCATTGCTATAGGCCAGAGAATTACAGACGGCTATCAGCTTGATAAACGGCAGGTAGCGATAAAATTTTACCAACCTCACCACTTTGGCAAACTTTCTTTCCGCCCAATTATTATTTTGCTTGCGCAACAAAAAAATATTCTCTCTGCCTTTGAGACAATAAAATCCTTCAGTCGCGGATATTTTTTCTTGAAGCCACTGGCCGCTGGATAAACACTCCCTTACTTTGGCTAAAGTAACCGGGCTGTGCGGCCGATAAAGCCACTTCCAGACTTCTGTGGCCGTCAGCGGATAATCAAAAATATCAAAATAGGCCAAAGTTTTGCTGATGGATTTTTCCAAGTCAGAAGGCATGCCTTTATATTACTGCCAAAAATAAAATTTTACAAATAAAAAACTCAAGGGGCTACCCCCTTGAGAAGCGCAGTTTCCTGGGCAAGTCTACCTGGCCGTATATAGGCCAAAAAGCAGCACAACGGCTCCAATATATAGTAATGGGTTACGGAGTATTGTTCTCTGATCCCAGTCCCCGAATACAGTGACCACAAAACCAGCGAACAATATGATATAGATTGCCAGATGGGCGCAGCCGCGCGAAAGCCAGGTAATATGGCCGAAGCCCAGACAATATATGGCCAAAGCCGTCAGCAAATAAGTGATCACCAACGTGCGTTTGGTGAAAAGGTGCCCCACACCATCGTATTTACGCCACATAACTAGCCCTCCCTGTGCCTGAAACTACTTATCAAAAGACCATGAACAAGCACAGTGTATTAAAAATCAAAAAAATAGTCAATTCAGACAAAAAGAAAAACTCGGCTGCCGAAGCAGACCGAGCCGGGCGAGTCGCGAACACGGCGGTGACAGAAACAGACGGGGGGGGGGATGGAAGCGAACGCGCTCAAGTGTGAGGTGGATCTCACGATCGTGGTGCAGATGTAACACCATACGTCGGAGATCAACCTCCGGAGAAGAACTGGTGATATTTGTAGTATATCATTTACAAATTATCCGTCAAGCAAAACCTGTGGATAAAAAAAGGCGGCCAAAAGCCGCCAAGCAGGGCAAGGAAAGCCGCCGGGCCAGTCCTAGACAACAGGGGCTGAGGTAAACAACCCCATACCAACCAGGATGCCCAGGACAGCGATCAGAAAAAGCAAACGCTTGATCATGCTGGACCCCCTAAAGACAAGGGTCAGTTGATGGCCGCAAGGCTGGCCAGCCCCATGCCAACCAACACCGCCAGCATCAGAATCAGAAACATGACCCTCTTAATATTCATACTGGCTAGCCTCCTCCAACGCTGATTGCCCACAGAAACAACGCAAGTACGCACTAATTATCTGCTAAAGTATTTATCCTGTCAAATAAACGCATACTTAGATGCGCCGCCTGCGGCGCAAATCTTATTTTTCTCTAGCAAACATCTTCGCTAGATATTGGCCGGTAAAACTGCGCTTGATTTTAGCCACCTGCCTGGGCGTGCCTTCAGCCACCAGATAGCCTCCCTTGTCCCCGCCTTCTGGACCCAAATCTATAATCCAATCCGAACTCTTGATGACATCCAGGTTGTGCTCTATTACTAGGACGGTATTACCCTTATCTACCAGGCGATGCAAAACCTCCAGCAGTCTTTTGACATCATCAAAATGCAAGCCAGTAGTCGGCTCATCTAATATGTATAGTGTCTTACCCGAAGAACGACGAGATAATTCGGTTGCTAGCTTGATGCGCTGCGCTTCGCCACCAGATAGAGTGGTGGCTGACTGACCAAGCTGGATATAGCCCAAGCCGACATCATATAAAGTTTTTAACTTGTTGTGAATATTGGGGATGTTAGCAAAAAAATGCATAGCCTCCTCGACCGTCATCTGCAGAACTTCAGCGATATTTTTCCCCTTATAGTGAATTTCCAGCGCCTCATCATTGTAGCGCTGGCCATGACATTCTTTACACTCCACATAGACATTGGGTAAAAAATTCATCTCAATCTTTATCACGCCATCGCCCTGGCAAGCTTCACAACGACCGCCTTTGACATTAAAAGAAAATCTGCCTGCTTGATAGCCGCGAATTTTCGCCTCTGGCACAGCCGCAAACATGTCTCTAATATAAGTAAAGACGCCAGTATAGGTAGCTGGATTGGAACGCGGCGTGCGGCCGATTGGCGATTGATCGATATCAATCACCTTATCAATATATTCTAAGCCTTTGATTAATTTATGCTTGCCGGGATTATCTTTGGAACGATAAAAATGTTTGGTTAGGGCTTTAGCCAAAATCTCGGTCATCAAAGTTGATTTGCCAGAGCCAGAAACACCGGTGATGCTGATAAATTTACCCAGTGGGAAATGCACATCAATATCTTTGAGGTTGAATTCGGCTGCACCCAAGACCGACAGAGTTTTGCCATTGCCCGAACGATACTTTTTTGGTGCCAGTATGTGTTTTGCACCGGACAAATATTGACCGGTCAGGGATTTTTTTACTTTCTTGATGGCCAGAGGAGTGCCTTCGGCTACTACTTCACCGCCATGCTTACCGGCGCCCGGGCCAATATCAATCACATGATCGGCCGAAAGTATAGTCTCTTCATCGTGCTCGACCACGATCACTGTATTGCCCAGGTCGCGCAAATCTTTGAGCGTTTTGATCAGGCGATCATTATCGCGTTGATGTAAGCCGATAGATGGCTCATCCAAAATATACAGGACTCCGGTCAGAGCCGAGCCTATTTGGGTAGCCAGTCTGATGCGTTGAGCTTCGCCACCAGATAGGGTACTGGCGTTACGATCAAGCGTCAGATAATCAAGACCGACATTACGCATAAAATTCAAGCGCTCTTTAATTTCTTTGATAATCTGTTTGGCAATAATCAGCTCTCTATCTGACAAGACTTTGGTCAAATTGTTAAAGAAATCTTGCAGTTCAGTGATGTTGCGGGCTGATACTTCGGCGATATTCTGATTGTTGACTTTGATGCTCAAAATTTCCGGCTTCAGTCTTTTGCCTTGGCAAGCTTCACAAGGGTCGATGCGCATATAACGCTCAATTTCACCGCGAATATAATCAGAATCAGTTTCTTTGTAGCGACGCTCGAGATTTGGAATCACTCCTTCAAAGGTCGGGCTATAATTTCCGGAAAATCTATCCGTAGCAAAATTAAGATTATAGCGAATATCACCCGTGCCGTGCAAAATAATATCTAAATGTTTTTTGCTTAATTTATTGATTGGCGTACGGGTAGAAAAACCATGCTCTTTAGCGACTGCCTCCAAAATAGCGCTATACCAGCCCTGATTGGCGGCTGTTCTGGACCAGGGGCGGATGGCACCCTCCGCCAGAGATAATCTTTGGTTTGGTATGACCAGCTCCGGATCGACTGTCAGCTTGGTGCCCAGGCCGGTGCAGACTGGACAAGCGCCATGTGGACTATTGAAAGAAAAATTGCGCGCTTCAATCTCCGGAAAACTAATCTCGCTATGATTAGGGCAGGTAAAATGCTCACTAAAATTCTGATCAGTATTATTCTTTGGCAAGTTAATGGTAATATATCCATTGCCCAAATCCAGAGCAGTCTCCAGTGACTGAGCCAAACGCGACTTGGTCTCCTTGCTTCCGTCACGGCGCAAACGATCAACCACCACCTCGATGGTATGTTTTTTATATTTATCTAAATCCAGACCCTCGGCATCTTCTAGCGACATCATGTCGCCATCCAAACGCAAACGTCGGTAGCCGGCAATTTTGATGCGCTCCAAAATATTGCGATGCTCGCCTTTTTTGTCGCGAATCATGGGTGCCAAAAGCATAAACTCGGTTTCTTGGGGCAACTGCCAAATTTTATCAACAATCTGAGTCTTGGTCTGCTGCTCTACCGGCAAGCCGCATTTATAACAATAAGGCACGCCGATTTTGGCAAATAGTAAACGCAAGTAATCATAAATTTCCGTGACAGTGCCGACTGTCGAGCGTGGATTTCTAGAGCTGGAGCGCTGATCAATGGAAATTGCCGGCGACAAGCCATCAATACTCTCTACGTCCGGCTTATCCATCAAACCCAAAAACTGCCGTGCATAAGATGAGAGCGATTCCACATAGCGTCTTTGCCCTTCAGCATAAATAGTATCAAATGCTAGAGAAGATTTGCCTGATCCAGACAGGCCGGTAATCACTACCAATTTATCGCGCGGTATCTTCACACTTAAGTTTTTCAAGTTGTGGACGTTGGCGCCTTTGATAGTGATATATTTGGGCATGTATTTGTTTTAGAAAATAATTCTAAAAAAGGATAACACAAAAAAACCCGACCGTCAAGAGCTAAGGCAAACTAGGCAAAAATAAAAACCCGAGCCGCTTAAGACAGCTCGGGCCTGTTTCCTGCCCTGCCGCGCTAGACGCCGGGCAGATGCTGATCAGGGCCACCCGACGAACCGATATCTGGGAAAATCGGTCCAGGTCGGCGGGAACGAGGCAGTACTTCTGGAGGCGGTTGCCCATCGCTGATTGGAGTAGTAGAACCCGAACAGTCCGGCTCAATACCGGGGTCTGAGCCAGAACCAGTTGAAAAGCATTTATCTTCCATATGGCCTCTCCTTGCAGTGCTGGAACGAAACGCTACGAACACAAAACCACTATAAAGCTTATATTAAAAAACATAAAAAAGCAAAATTGCTTTAAATCATAAATTTCTGCTATATTTACCGCATGCTAATTAATACCAAAAAAATCCCAAATTCTCCGGGCATATATTACTTTTTAAATAAGGCCAATGAGATTATTTATATCGGCAAAGCCAAAAATCTGCGTAGCCGAATTGCTTCCTATTGGCAAAAAACAACTGAACTGACTGAATACAAACAACAAATGTTGGCAAAAATTGCCCACATTAGATATACCCTGGTAGACAATGAAACCGAGAGCCTGCTACTTGAGGCCAGCCAAATAAAAAAATATCAACCAAAATATAATATAGTCCTCAAAGATGATAAAAATTGGGGTTATATAGTGGTGACCAATGAAATATTCCCGCGCATCATTATCACCCATGGACGGCAAAAAAGACGCGGGCAATATTTCGGCCCCTACACCTCTACTCTGTCAGCTAGAACCATGGTCCGGCTACTGCATCGACTATTTTCTCTGTATACCAAAAATAGCGATTTGGTCAAAAAAAATGGGCAAGTATTTTTAAAAGAAAAATTTGGCGGCTTGGATACCAATCAACAATTGATCAGCCAAACTGAATATCAGAAAACTATTTTAACAGCCAAAAAAATCATCAGCGGCCAAACCAAAGAATTGTCAGCTGCTCTGCGCTCCCAAATACTGGCTGTCAGCGCCAAACAAAACTATGAATTGGCGCAAATAAAAAAACAGCAGCTCGAGGCTCTGGAAAAAATAGGGCAAAAACAAAAAGTAATTAGCTCGCCGCGCCTCAACCAAGATGTCCTAGCCCTAGCCCAAACACCGGAACAGGCAGTCATCACGGCCATGCAAATCCGCCGGGGTATTCTGGGTGATAAGCTGAATTTTTTTATAAAAAATCCCCTGCACTTATCAAGCGAGGAGATTTTGACTGATTTTATCAATCAGTTTTATAGCCAGCGGATAGACATACCCGCTAAAATCATATTGCCAGCTAGTATCAGCAGAAAAAATATTATCTTGGCAAAAAAAATAAAACTCTTGGTGCCAAATGGTGGAAAAAATCTAGCCCTCTTAAAACTAGTGCAAAAAAACGCCCAAGATTATCTAGCAAAAAATATCGGACGCGGGGCCGAACAAAAGCTTCTGGAATTGCAAAAACTCTTGTCAACTAGTCATTACCCGCAACGGATCGAAATTTATGATATCTCCAATATTCAAGGGAGTTTTGCTGTCGGCGCTATGGTGGTCTTCACTGCCGGGCAAATAGATGCCGCGCAATATAGATTGTTTAAGATAAAAAATACTGCTGGGCCCGATGACCCGCACATGCTGGCCGAAGTTTTATTACGCCGCAGCCGGCACCATGAGTGGCCGGAGCCAGACTTAATCATCTTGGACGGCGGCAAACCGCAACTGAATACTGTGCTGCAGATATTGCCTCTGACTTGGAAAAATCGGACAATATCCTTAGCCAAAAAGCAAGAGGAAATATTTTTGCCTGGCAAAAAGTCCCCCCTGACTCTATCCAGCCGCGATCCGCTATCTTTATTCATCCAAAACATGCGCAATCAAGCGCATAAGTTTGCCATCAAAAATTATCGTAAATTGCACCGAAAAGCCATTTAAACATTGACTACCTATATTGACAAAAATAAATTTTTGTGATACCATACAAAGGAATTGTTTAACTTCAACAATGAAAAACATCCTGTATATAGCACAAATCATTCTTTCCATTCTTTTGATTGTGACGATTTTATTGCAACAAAAAGGTTCGAGTTTGGGTATGACTTTTGGCGGCGACAGCGCTGTCTATCGCACCAAGCGCGGGGCTGAAAAATTTATCTTCCGCCTAACTATAGTTTTGGTCGTTTTATTTTTAGCCACGGCGGCTGCTAGCATGTTTGTCAGCTAGTCTGCTAAATTAATATTTAAGCTGAAAAATATAAAACGCTTTCTCGCACAACTTAAGTCCGCTTGGTTTTCTATTCGACAAAAATGGCAAGGCCTAATTTTGCCAATTATTCAAAATATCAAAAAAAGGTTGAAAAGCGAAGAAACGCCTGATGTCAATCAGCAATTACTCTTTAAGCTCAATCAACGCAAACTGCCCAGCTGGACACAGGTCACCCAACTGCCCAAAGTCTTGAATACCTTGGAAAAGTTACAATTCAGTCTAGCTCTACTTATATTAATAGCGTCCCTAAGCTGGCTGGGGGTACGCTGGTACACCAATCACTCAACTTCCCAAGCAGCTACCGGCGGTAACTATACCGAAGGCTTGGTTGGCGCTCCCGATCTCATCAACCCGATTTTGGCTACCACTGATGTCGACCGCGACTTAGTCAAGCTCACCTATGCTGGTCTGATGAAATTTGATGAGCAGGGGCAAATAATGCCTGATTTGGCCAGCAGCTACACCATAGATGCCAGTCAAAAAGTCTATACTTTTGAATTAAAAAATAATTTAGAATGGCAGGATGGCGAAAATCTTACCGCCGCAGACGTGATTTTCACTATTAATAATATAAAAAATCCTGAATACAAAAGCCCCTATCGGGCAAGTTTTGCCAATGTGACTGTCAACCAGATTAATGACAATACTGTCCAATTTACTCTGGACAAACCCATGCCCACCTTTCTTTCCTTACTCACTATCGGCTTATTGCCAGAACATTTGTGGTATAGCATACCGGCTATCGGCGCTACTTTGACCGATCTAAACCTCAAACCAATTGGCGCCGGTCCTTACAAATTCAAATCTTTGACTCGCGATGCTAGTGGTAATATCAAAAGCTACACTTTGGTAGCCTGGAACAAATATCACGCTGGTCCAGCCTATATTTCTAATTTAATTTTTAAATTTTATCCGGATTTCGAAACAGCTGTCACTGCTCTACAAAATAAAAATGTCGAGGGGCTGATCTATCTGCCCAAAGAATATAAAAACCAGATCAAAAATAATAATCTGACTTTGCACGAATTGCGCTTCCCCCAATACACCGCCATCTTCTTTAACCCGGACAATAATTCGCTATTGGCTCAGAGTGACTTCCGTCGCGCCCTAGCTTTGGCAGTAGATAAACAGCGCATATTAAATGAAGTCTTACATGGTGACGGCCAAATTATTGACACACCCGTTTTACCCGGTATGCTGGGCTATGATTCCAGTATAAAAGCTGAAAGCTATTCACCAGAAAAAGCCAAACAACTACTAGATAAATTAGGCTGGCAAGTCAATACTGAAACCGCTTTTCGGACCAAAACTGGAGCCAAAGTAAAAGAAGGTGAAAAACCAGAAGAATTGTCGATTAAGCTGACTACTATTGACCAAAGTGATAATAGCAGAATAGTTTCTATCATCAGGGAAAATTGGCAGGCGGTCGGCATCAAAACTGAGCTAGAGATCATCCCTCGTGATCGCATCAAAAAAGAAATAATCGAACCACGCAATTATCAGGCATTGGTTTTTGGCGAAGTTTTAAATCAGGCCTCTGGTCCATACCCATTTTGGCACTCTAGCCAAACCAAAAATCCCGGACTAAACTTGAGTAACTTTAGCAACCCCAGCATAGACAAGGACCTGGAGCTGATCCGCCAAGCCACTAGTGATGAAGCCAAGATTTCCCCTCTACAAGATTTTCAAAAAAAATTATCAGAACAAAATTTTGCTATTTTTCTATACAACCCAACCTATACTTATCCGACAGCCAGCAAACTAAAAGGATTGGACTCTCTCCAATTTATAAATTTGTCGACTGATCGATTCAATAATATCAGCTCTTGGTACATAAAAACCAAACGAGCTCTAAATAAAAAAACCAACTAAACAACTTAATAAACACTATCATGATTATGAAAGAAAACCCTGATACGACTGATAAATTGTTATCAGCAAAAACCAAGCATTACCGACCTCATAAATCAAGCAAAAATAAAATTCACCCCCGACACCGCCAATCCCATAAGATTGGCCCGCGGAGAAAAACAACTGCCGTGTCACGTGAAATACCTTTGGCTGATGCCACGGGTAAAAAGAGCACTCGCAAAATTGATCGCCGCCGCCCCAAGCTGAGCCGAGCTCCTTTGGGCAAATTGCGTATTATCCCTTTGGGCGGCTGCGAAGAAGTCGGCCGCAATATGACTGTTTTTGAATATGAAAACGATATTGTGATTATTGATATGGGTCTGCAATGGCCAGAAGAAGATATGCCTGGCATTGATTATATCATCCCCAATACGGCCTACCTCAAAGGTAAAGAAAAAAATATCCGCGGCGTCATCATTACCCATGGCCACTATGATCACATTGGCGCCGTGCCTCATCTAGCGCCGGTTTTGGGCAATCCAATTATTTATGGCACGCCCTTAACGCTCGGCATTATCGCCAAACGCCAAGAAGATTTTAAGACTGGCCCCTTGCGCCTCAAATCCATTGCTAAAGACTCAGTGCTCCAGCTGGGTAAATTCCGAACTAGCTTTTTCGGCGTTTCCCACAATATCCCCGGCTCCGTCGGCGTCATCCTGGATACTCCGGTAGGCAAAATAGTCCACACCGGCGACTTTAAAATCGACCCCAAGACATCTGGCGATGCTCCGGCTGAAATAGAGAAAATCAAAAAACTAGCCAGCCAAAATGTCCTGGCTCTGATGGCCGACTCAACCAATGCACCTGAACCGGGCCATCAATTGGCTGAACACGATATTCAGGGCAACATTGATGAAATTATTGCCCAAGCTCCTGCTCGGACAATTATCGGCACTTTTGCTTCGCTCCTAGGGCGTATCCAACAAATCATCTGGTCATCAGAAAAATTAGGCAAAAAAGTCATTATCCAAGGCTATAGTATGAAACGCAACGTCGAATTGGCCCAGCAGCTAGGTTATATGACTGTTAAAAAGGGCACTATTATCGATATCAAAGAAATGCGCCGCTATCCGGACAATAAAATTGTCATACTCTGCACCGGCGCTCAAGGCGAAGATAATGCTGTGCTAATGCGCATTGCCAGCCACGAAGACAAAATATTAAAAATCGAACCAGGCGACACAGTCGTCTTCTCGTCTTCAGTCGTCCCGGGCAATGAACGCTCTGTTCAAAGATTGAAAGATTCCCTGTATCGCGAAGGCGCCGAAGTTATCCATTATAAAATGATGGATGTCCATGCCGGCGGCCATGCCAAACAAGAGGATATTTTGGAATTGATAAAAATGGTCAAACCGCGCTATGAAATCCCCATCTATGGCAATCACTCTTTCTTGAGAATCCATGCCAAAGTCGCTCTGCGCGCTGGTCTGGCTCCTGATCATATTTTCGTGCCAGACAATGGCCAGGTCATAGAATTTGATAAACAAGGCCATGGCAGCCTGACTGCCGAGAAAGCGCCGTCTGATTATGTCTTTGTCGACGGCTTGGGTGTAGGCGATGTCTCTAATGTTGTCTTGCGCGATCGCCAGATGATGGCAGAAGATGGTATGATCGTGGTGATTGCCACTATTTCCGGCAAAAGCGGCAAATTGGTCCACTCGCCCGATATTATCTCCCGCGGCTTCATCTATATGCGCGAGCAAAAAGAATTAGTGGAGACTATCCGCACCAAAGTCAAAAATATAGTCAATGAACACAATAAAACCAATGCCCAGCTGAATGAGACTTATATCAAAGAAACTTTGCGCAATGACTTGGGCCAATTTATCTTTACCAAAACACAGCGTCGGCCGATGATTCTGCCGGTCGTTATCGAGGTATAAAAATAATAAAAAATCCCCCTAAACAATGGGGATTTTTTTATCTTTATATCAAATTAATTCTTTTGGCTTTGATGGGTCTGCCTAGATATTTTTTAGCAGCTGATTCAAATTTATCAGCGCTGTCGGTAGTCAAAAATATTCGCCGCGGCTTGCTTTTGGCGGGCGAAGCATATTCCGCATGACGTTCTAGATACTCCTGCAATTTTTTGGCGACAATCTGACCGCTATCCAAAACTTTTATTTGGCCGCCAAAATATCTTTGCATATCTTTTTGCACCCAGCCATAGTGGGTGCAGCCCAAAATCACCACATCAGGGTGATGGCTTTTTACTGGACGGACATACTTCTTAATAACCATCTTAGTCTCGGGCGCTTTTTCCCAATTCTCTTCTATCAAGGGGACTAGTAGCGGGCAGGCCTGTTGGACTACTTGTATTTTTTTATATTGCAGCTGCAACTCTCGCACATAAGAATTTGATTCTATGGTGCTGCGCGTACCCAAAACCGCTATAATTTTATTTTTACTTAAAATCGCCGCCTCCTCGGCCAAAGGACGGATAACGCCTAGAATATTTTTGCCTTTATAATTTTTAGGAATATAATCCTGTTGTAGTTTGCGCAAAGCTTCGGCTGAGGCCGTATTGCAAGCTAAGATAATCAACTCACACTTTTCGGCAAACAAATAGTCTACTGCCTGACGAGTATACTCATAAATAACTGCCTGGCTATGGTTGCCATATGGCGCCCGGGCATTATCTCCCAAATAAATATAGTCATACTGGGGTAAAACTTTTTCAATGGCCTTAAAAATCGTCAGGCCACCAAAGCCCGAATCAAAGACTCCGATCATATTTTAGTTTTTAATTACTGCTAAAACTTCCTGCTGATGCGCCTCGGCGCTCTCCTTATCTTTGGCCTCAACTGTCACCCGAAGCAGACTTTCAGTGTTTGAGGGTCTGACATTAAACCACCAATCAGCTAATTCTACCGTGATACCATCTAACTCGTCACGAATATCATCTTTATAATGCTGGCGGACCTTCTCCAGGCTGGCCGCAGTGTCACTAATCTCCAAATTATATTCATCGGTCCGATAATATAGAGAAAAATCCTGACCTATAGCTGATAGTTTGCGACCATCTTCAGAAATTGCCTGGATAGCCAGCAGCATGGCAATAAAGCCAGAGTCAGCATAATAATTCTTTTGGAAAGCAAAGTGGCCGGATACCTCGCCGCTCATAATGCCAAACTCATGGTGCATATGGCGAGATAAATTTATATAGCCGACTTCGCTGCGAATTGCTTTGCCACCCCATTTTTTTATAAGCTCTGGCACAGCGTGGGAAAAAACCAGATTGTAAACAATACCAGCCCCGGGATTTTTTTCTAATAACAGCTTGGCCAGCAATAATATGGTCACATCGCTGCGGATAAATTCTCCCTTTTCATCGAGTAAAAATAAGCGATCGCCATCCGCATCAAACATCACGCCAAAATCCGCCCGCTCTTGTTTTATTTTTTCAGCTATTGCCCGGCTGGCTCCTTTAGTTAAAGGATTGGGCGGGCGCTTCAAAAAGTCCGGATCAAGCTCTGGAAAAAGATGGATAAATTGGCCGGGTAATTTGGCAAAAATTTTGGGCAAGAGCTGGCTGGTCATGCCCCCGCCGCTATCAACTACTATTTTTAGCGGTTTTATTTTTGATAAATCAACGAAAGATAAAATGTGCTGCAAATGATCTCGACTGATTTCTTTGGTTTTTAGCTTACCGGGCTTTATGCCGGCAGTATCGGGTAAATTTATTTTTTCCAATTCGCTAGCAATCTGCTTGCCGGTAATAAACTGGATGCTGTCGGTATATTCTGGGTTATTGGTGGTCAGTTTGCAGCCGGCATATTGAGGCGGGTTGTGCGAGGCAGTGGCCATAAACCCACCATCATATTTATACTTACCAGTAGCAAAATAAAAATCATTAATAGAAACTAGGCCAATGTCATACACTTCTACACCATACTGTAGAAATATCTCAATAGCCGCTTTAACCAATGGTTCTGACCCATGACGAATATCACGGGCTACCATGATTCTTAATTTTTCCACTGGCTTGTTTAGCTTGCTGCTCAAACGGCTCAAAAAAGCTTTGGCAATCTGCTTGCTGGCCTCGGCATTTATTTCCGTAGGATAAACCCCGCGGATATCATAGGAGCGAAAAATGTCCTGATTCATAAAATTCAGCTAAATTTTAAACTAATCTTATTTTATCATAAAAGGGTCAAAAAAACAGCCAAGCCCCACTTACTTGACAAGAATGTTAGAATAATATAACATTAAGTTAGAAATAATTAACATTTAAAGCAAAAAACTATGAGTAAAAAACAATATTTAATCTGTCGCTTAGTTGTCTCTTTTTTCACCGCCCTCCTAGTAGCCAGCGCTATCACTTTAGGCAACTACGTCATACCCCTGTTAGTCATCATAGCTGGCATGGTTGTGCTTTATACTTGCCGCAAAAAAGTTCAAGATGTCCTAGTTGATGAAAGGGACTACAAAATAGCCGGTCAAGCTAGCCGCTATGTGCTAAACGCTTATTGTCTGATTGGGGCTATCATCACCGTGGTTGTATTTGCCACATCCAAAGATAATGCCGCTCTAATGCTGCTAGCTAATTTTTTGGCCTATAGTATCTGTCTAATAATGATTATCAACTCCTTACTATTCAAATGGCTAAGCTCCCGCAAATAATATGACCAACAAAATAAAGGAGTATCGTGCCAAATACGATCTCACGCAAGAAGAATTGGCTAAAAAAGTGCGGGTGCGCCGAGAAACTATATTATTTCTGGAAAAAGGCACATACAACCCTTCACTTAAATTGGCCCATGATATAGCCATGGCTCTCAAAACTACAATTGATGATTTATTTGACTTCAAAGACTAAACTCTAGTATGCTTTCTATATGATTGGACAACTGCCTCATTATCAGGTCTATACTAGACTCAAGCCATCCAAAATTCATGGCGTGGGTGTTTTCGCTATCCGCCATATACCAAAAGGTGTGCGTATTTTCTTGGGAGAAAAAACTCAAATAGTTTGGATAAAAGAATCTACTATTAAAAAACTTAGCCCGGAATACCGCCGACTTTATGATGATTTTTGTTTATTAAAAAAAGGCCGTCTAGCTTGCCCGGCAAATTTCAATCAACTGGCTCCTGGCTGGTATCTAAACCACTCCAAAAAACCAAATGTTGCTCTGGATAAAAAAATGGATTTTTTTACTCTCCGCAACATTCGTAAAGGAGAGGAATTGACTGTTGATTATACTACTTATTCTGAGCAACCAGCGCCAAAAAAATAATTTTAAAAATATGGAAATGCCTTATGAGGAAATCGAATTAAGACCCCAGGAGACTGATGACTCTGAATCACCAGAAGAACCAGAAACCATCACTAAAATGAGAGTTGATGTTGAGGGGGTTAAAGAGGCCATTGAGACAGAAAATTGGCTAGAGCTTGATGTCTGCCTACAGGGCATCATAGAGGATACTGCTGCTTTTCACCCGGCGGCTAATTATCGAGAAGAATTCCTGGCTAAATTGTCAGGGGCTGAAAACGCCATTAATGATCTTAATATACCAGAAAAAATCTTGGAGCGCCGCATCAAAAATAACCTTGCCAAAGCCAAAAGGCTTCTAAGAAATAGTGGTCAATAAGTCTGCTTGTAATAAAATAAATCCAAAAAATTCATGTCAATCTACCTTAAAATTTTACCCGTAATATTAATTTTTATTTTGGGTTATTTTTTAAAAAAAACCAAACTATTTGATCGAGCAGATGCCGACCTCTTTCTGAAAGTAGTTTTTTATGTGGCCTCACCGGCCCTGATCCTGCTTTCCGTCTCCAGTATCAAGCTAAGCGCTTCACTTTGGTCATTACCGATATCTGCTGTCATTATTATTTTAGTCAGCTATTTGATTGCGGCTGCCATCAGCCACACATTAAAATTGCCCCGCGAGTCTTTGGGAACATTTTTGATCGCCTGCCTAATCATGAATGTCGGCTTTCTCCTGCCGTTTGTCTTAGCGGCTTTCGGCAATGAGGGTGTTGCTAAAATATCATTATTTGATTTTGCTAACGGTCTGCTGACCTTTACTTTTGTTTATTATTTGGCTGTCAAATATGGCCAAGGACAAACCGACAAAAAATTTATCCGCAAAAAAATATTAATATCACCGCCAATTTGGGCCCTAATTATAGCCATTACCCTCAACTTATCAAAAGTACAAATTACCGGATTAGCACATGACTTCCTCCAGCCGCTATCTTATCTTGTGTCGCCAATGATAATGCTATCACTGGGCATTTATTTCCAGCCAAAATTAAGCAAATTCAAAATACCTTTATTGGTACTAATACTGCGCTCTGGCTTGGGTTTGCTTTTGGGCTTATTATTAGCTAGTTTATTTCACTTGAGTGGCTTGGACAGGATCATCCTCATCTTGGCAGCCGCCGCCCCAGTCGGCTACAATACCCTGACTTTTTCTTCACTGGAAAAACTAGATCAAGATATGGCCGCCAATATTATATCCCTGTCTTTATTGTTTAGTATCATCTTTATCCCGATATTAATCGGCTTGTTACAATAAATTATTTTCTCACTAGACAATTTATATTGTATTTGGTCCGATATACTCCCCGTGGCTCTAAAACAAAACCGCTTTTTTGCAATAAACTTTTTAGCTCAAGGCTTGTGAAGTGGTGATAATAACGCCAATAGAATTTTTGGCTGTTTGGCAGCCTATAAGGGATGAAACAATCATTCCACGACTTTTTGCTTTTTATGTTCTGAAAAAAATATTTGCGATACTTGGGCTGCCACAAATACCAATTGGTCATAAATAAAATTCCGCCCGGTTTTAGCCAACGGTAAATATTATTAAGTAGCGCTTGCCGCTCCTGCCTATCTCTCAAGTGATGAAAAGCGGCCACCAAACACACAAGATCGAAAGTTTCTGCCGGCCAGTCGAGCTTAGTCATGTCAGCCACTTGGAAAGCATGATCAGGAAATTGCTGGCGAGCTTTGGCTAATAGCTTTTCACTAAAATCAACCCCTAAATAATCATATTTTTTCCGGGCTGTCTGCAAAATTTTTATCAAGCGGCCGTTGCCGCAGCCCAAATCCAAAATCTTGCCCATGTCGGGCAAATATGGTATAAAAACTGATAACTCCGGCCAAGCCAAAAATCTAGTGTGGGAAAACTCTTGGGCAATGGAGTCATAAGTATTTTGCAAATTTTCTACATCAGTCATGGACAAAAATAGTAAAATAATTGATAAAATTATTTACGAGCTGGCTAGCCAAAAATATGCCACTGAATTAGATTTTGCCAAAAGCTTTCGACGGGCTTTTAGCAAGCATCGTTTGGCTCCCAGTACTAAGGCTACCTTGATTTCCCGCTATCGTCAATTAGTCAAAGCCAAAAAAATAAAAGCTACGGCCGCCTTTGAACAACTTTTGAAAAAACGGGCAGTGCGCACCCTGTCAGGCGTTTCAGTCATTACTGTCTTATCCAAGCCATTCCCCTGCCCCGGGTCTTGCGTATATTGCCCGACTGAACCAAAAATGCCAAAAAGCTATTTGAGTAACGAGCCGGCAGCTGCTAGGGCAAAAATGAACTTATTTGATGCCCAGCGGCAAGTTACGATGCGCATTCAGGCCCTAGAAAACAATGGGCACCTGGTAGATAAGCTGGAAATTTTGGTTTTGGGCGGCACTTGGTCTGTCTACCCCAAAAAATATCAGGATGATTTTATTCGTGATTGTTTTTACGCGGCCAATACATACGCCAAAAAAACCAAGCGGAAAAAATACGGCTTAGGGCGTGAACAAAAAATAAATGAAACCGCTAAATACAAAATTATCGGCCTGACTTTGGAAACTCGACCAGATTTTATCACCCCAAAAGAAATAAAAAACTTGCGCCGCCTGGGCGCTACCCGCATTCAACTTGGCATCCAACATACCGATGATAAGATTTTAAAAAAAATAAAGCGAGGACACACTGTCAAACAAAGTATTGCTGCAACCAGACTGCTAAAAGAGGCTGGTTTCAAAGTCGATCATCACTATATGCCAGACCTGCCCGGCAGCACTCCCCAAAAAGATTTGGCTATGTTTAAATATGTTTTTTCTTCCCCTGACTTACAGCCCGATCAAATAAAAATCTACCCTTGCGTGGTCAATCAATATGCTCAAATATATCAATGGTACAAAAATAAAAAATACAAACCCTACACTATTAAACAATTAAACAATTTACTGTTATCAATTAAGCAGTTAGTACCGCCCTACGTGCGCCTTAATCGCTTAATTCGCGACATCCCTCAAAACAGTATCATAGCCGGCAACAAAATCACCAATCTACGGCAATACCTGCAAGCCGAGCTGGCAAAAAAAGGAAGGAGTTGCCAATGCTTGCGTTGCCGGGAAATACGCCGGTCCAAAGATAGAGATATGCGGCTAGTCAAAAGGCAATACGCCGCCTCTGACGGCCAAGAAATTTTTTTGAGTTTTGAAAATAGAAACAGAACAAGAGTCTATGCTTTCCTACGTTTGCGTTTTAACGATAAAAATTTTTCCCCGCTCTTTCCGGTACTAAAAAACTCTGCTCTAATACGAGAACTGCATGTCTATGGACAGATGATACCGGTCTATCAAGAAAATTCGGATGATGAAATCGGTGCTAATCAGCATCTAGGCCTAGGTAAGCGCTTGATGGCAACAGCTGAAAAAATAGCCAAAAAAAACGGCTACCGAAAAATAGCTGTAATTTCCGGCATTGGCGTGCGCAATTACTATCGTAAACTCGGCTATAAATTGCAGGACGGCTACTTGACTAAATCTCTATAAAATATATACTATTGAGTTGATCTCTGTACACTAGGCGATCAGGCTAAAAAGGCCACTGCCCATAGGGAAAGGAGCCCCAAGATGCCACGACGAGGCAGAAGAAATCGCTTCCACTTCAGTCCATTGGACTGGGTAGGAAGCCTGACCCCAGACGAAGCAGATGCCCTGCTGGCACACATCCATGAAGTCACGCCGCAGGACAACAGTCTCGCATCTCAACGCATTTGGGTGATCAATCTTCTGATCCTCCAGCCGGCGGTCGTAAGCCGGGGCTACATCAGCCAGAAGCCCAGCCATCAGAGGCTTTTGCGGGTTTTTGGCATGACACCCAAGCTAATCGAACAGCGTCTGTGGCGACTTTGGCAAGAGGTCTGCCCAGCAGAACTCCGGGTTGGCTGAACGGGCAGTAACAAAAACGTCCACTCCGGTCAGGGGCGGACGTTTCTTTTTTTATCTCTATATATTTTTATGGCTGCTGATTTGGATTTAATTTACTGCCAGTCGGAGTCGGATTTATATTTAATATACTCTTCAAATCCTGCCAATTAGTCACACAGACGTTACTGAGACAAATTCCATTAGTACTAATACCCCTATCGTTTAGAATAAGGCGATTATCTCCGTGCCAAAAATTCAATGTGCCGCTTAGGCTATTCTGATATATCCCCCAATGAGTATTGTTGCCACTCTGAATATCTAGTTCGGCATTGCCACTAGCGGTCTTAATGTGTAAATTAGCATTAGGATTAGCAACCCCTATCCCCAACTTACCATATTCTATAAATACATTACCATCAAATTTACCAGCATAATTGTTTACTACACTATCACCATAAGCACCTCTACCATATACACCAACACCGCCGGGAGATAGTGTAGACCCCATAACAGCCGTACTATTGGCAGTATTAGCACTGGCCATAAAAGCTGTGGCTCCATCCACTATTACATTAGCATATATCGCTGGGTTTTCCGAACTAGCGCTGTCTACCCTTAAAGTTCCATGATCAATTGTCAAACCACCATTGAATAACTTTACTTTGCCGTCAAAATAACCAGCATATGAATTATTGCCAGTGGAAACAGCTCTCAATGCGATCGAATCAGACCCAGCGCTGATAAAATTTCCAGACACTGAATTTGCTCCCGTTGTTCTAGCAATAAAGGGATTTCTATTGGCTTCCATAGTAGTTAAATTAACATTATCACCATAGAGATTGTAGCCACTAATATTCAAATTACTGTCTACATAAATGGTGTTTTCTGTGCCGCCGTAATTACCAATTCTATCTAAATATACTTTGCCATCAAAATAACCGGCATATGAACTAGTAGGGCTGGCAATACCATAAACAGCATAACTATTGTGACCATTGGCTTGGAAAAACCCGGCCTTGGCATTATCTCCGTTAGCTGCCGCACTAAAAGCTATGCCATTATTAACCTCGTCCATTACAGTGGATTTACCAGGCAAAGCTGGGCCGATATTAACATTATCTTCAATTATCAAATTTCCATTAAAAACCTTGACATGACCCTCAAACAAGCCAGCATAAGTAGCGGGAGAAGAAGTATTGTTGGCAAAGGCTCTAATAGCCGCTGAGTTAGCGCCCCAAGCAACAAAACTTCCGCCAGTAGAATTATTACCCAATACATTTACGCGCAAGGGGTTTCTATTGGCTTCCATAGTAGTTAAATTAACATTACCACCATATAAATAATTATTGCCAATATTCATGCTGCTATCTAGATAAACCACGTGGTCTAAGCCAGTATAACTGCCTATCCTATAATTTCCAACATCTAAATTGGCTGTCATCGGATTGGCCACATAAACATTGGTTGATGTAGCGGTGGATGTAGTGGTGCCCGTAATAGATTTTGGTACTACGGTTTTTTTTGTTTTGGTACTAATAGGCAAGGCGGAGCCCTCTTCAGCTGCAATGGCTATCTTGGCCCAAGCGTCATTATAGCCTTTTAGATAGTTGATGGTTTGCTGGGCATCACTGGTGCCAAACAAAGAAAATGCTTGGCTGTACTGTGGCCAAGACAAGACAATGCTTAGATTAATGATTAAGGCAAAAGACAAAATTTTACTTTTACGCATAAATTAAAAAATAAATGATTATTAGAATATATAAAAAATCTGCTTTTATTATAGCATATTACCCCCACTAAAAAAAGACTATTGCCAGCCAACGGCTTTATGCTAAACTAAATGGTATAAAATAAGAAAAATATGCTATATTTGCAAAAACAAGATCCAACAGTCGCCAAAATAATCCAAACCGAGCTCATGCGCCAAAGACAGGGACTAGAGCTTATACCCTCGGAAAACTTTGTGTCCCCAGCAGTGCTTGAAGCCCTGGGCAGTGTACTGACCAACAAATACTCCGAGGGCTATCCCGGAAAAAGATACTATGGCGGCACGGAAAATGTTGATAATATGGAGCAGCTGGCCATTGATCGAGCTAAAAAACTTTTTGGCGCAGAACATGTCAATGTCCAGCCACTATCCGGAGCTCCAGCCAATATCGCCGTTTACTCTGCCTTGCTAGAGCCCGGCGATACTGTCTTGGGAATGGATTTATCGCATGGCGGCCACCTGACTCACGGGCACCCCATCACTTGGATGGCCAAAATATTCAATTTTGTCCGCTACAAAACTAGGCCTGATGGCCAGATAGATTATGAGCAAGTGCGCGCCATGGCTCTAGAGCACAAGCCCAAGCTCATCCTCTGCGGCTATTCGGCTTATTCCCGCGACATAGATTATCAAAAATTTAAAAGCATTGCCGATGAAGTTGGTGCCTTAACTATGGCCGATGTTTCCCACATTGCCGGACTGATTGCTGCCGGCGAGATGAACAACCCAGTACCGTATTTTGATGTAGTCACCACCACTACTCACAAAACCTTGCGCGGACCGCGCGGTGGCTTGATCATGTGCAAACAAGTTCTAGCTGAAAAAATAGACAAAGCGGTTTTCCCCGGATTCCAAGGAGGCCCCCATGAGCACAATATTGCCGCCAAGGCTGTAGCTTTTGGTGAAGCGCTGCAGCCCGAATTCAAAGAGTACGCCAAACAAATCAAGCGCAACGCCAAAATCCTATGCGATACTTTGAAAGATGAGGGGTTCAAAATTTGTTTTAATGGCACGGAAAATCATCTAATCTTAGTCGACGTCACGCCGCTTGGCATTGGAGGCAAGCAAGCTCAAAATTTGTTAGATGAAGTAAATATTACTTGCAACAAAAACATGGTCCCGGATGACCCTAAAAAACCCATGGACCCATCGGGCATTCGCCTAGGCACTCCGGCTTTGACCACCAGGGGTTTCAAAGAAGAAGATATGAAAATTGTTGGCCAACTGATTGCCCAAGTATTGAAAAATCCAAATAATGATAATGTTAAAAAAGAAGTGGGCAAAAAAGTAAAAGAATTGACTGAAAAATATCCTCTTTATATAGAGCTATAAGTGCACTTTGTAAAACATCTTCGGAGGGTGTAAAAGAGAGGGGAGGTAGGCCATGTTCAGATTCTGTTGGCGACACTTTCGCGTAGTCATTGGCCCACTGTTGATCGCTTACGCAAGTCCGATCCTGCCGGTCAAGTGCCTCGCCGGCACTCCGACCACCCCGCAGATCATTCTGTCCACTCTGGTATATCTGGCCCTGCTCGGCATCGCCGTGCTTTGGACCCTGCGCTTCGTGTGCAGCGAGAGCTACCAGAATGGCACAGTTTGATCCGCCGCCCCCACTGGAGGAGCGCGCCTGCTCCTCCGTCTTCCAAAGATGTTTTGCGAACAACAAATTATGGAAAAAATTATCGACGGCAAGGCTCTGGCCCAGAGCATCCAACAAAAACTCACTGAAGAAATACACACCAAACACTTGCATCCCAGTCTGGCTGTGCTTTTAATTGGCGATGATCCGGCTTCTCGCCTCTATGTCAATCTCAAGAAAAAAGCCTGCCAAAATGTCGGTATAGATTTTCATGAGTATTTTTTACCAGATAATATCGGCATTGAAAAAGTTCTGGAGACTATAAATTTTTTGAATAAAGACGAGGCTGTCGATGCTATTCTCGTGCAACTGCCGTTACCCAAAGATCTGGATACCGATATCGTCATCCGGGCCATAGACCCAAAAAAAGATGTTGATGGCTTTCATCCGGAAAACATCAAAAAACTACTGGCAAACACCAGTGGTTTTGTGCCGGGTCTGCCTTTGGGAATCATAAAATTATTGGAAGCTACCGGAGAAAATCTCAATAACAAATCAGCTGTTATTGTGGCTAAAAATGATGTCTTTTTTCAACCCCTCACCAAAATATTGTCTGATAAAAATATCCGCGCAAAGTTGGTAGACCCCAAAAATCCGGATTTAGAAAAAATCTGCGCTCAAGCCGACATACTGATAGTAGCTGTGGGCCAAGCTTTTTTCATTGGCGAAAAAGCAATAAAAAAAGACGCCATTGTCATTGACATCGGCACGAATAAAATTGATGAGCACCACATTGTCGGCGATGTGGACTATAGCGCAGTATTTGATAAAGTAAGCCACATCACACCCGTACCGGGCGGGGTCGGTCCCATGACAGTCGCTATGTTATTATATAATACTTTACAATTACATAAGACTAAAAATACCTAGGCAGTCCACGCCCTGAGCATGGTCGAAGGGCGGGGTCGGTCCGATGACAGTCGCTATGTTGCTATATAACACAGCATAACTACACAAAGCTAGAAAATAGTAATAAAACACAAAAAAATAACTACAACAAACTCCCCTGCCAATTATCCATCTTGCCGACTATTTCGGCCTTTTTTATTTTATCCAAGTCAAAAATTCTGATCGCATCGCGCAAATGGCAAAAAGCCTTGATCTTATTGCCGTTGATATTTTGTACATCAATCTTGCGCTTGCTGACCTGAGCCTGCTCATCAATATATTCGATTTCTAGCTGCTGGCCATTTTTTAAAGCCTGGCGAATAATCTCTTCCACTGTACTAGAGCCAGTCTGTTTCCAACGGGCTATTATTTTTTCTTTTTGACCGGCATTATTATACCAAATATAGCCGTGATTCAAACCGTATTCATAAACCTCTCGCGTAACTTTGACATCGTCCAGGCAATATTTAATCAAATTTTCCCAATCGTTGTTGCGCAAATAGGCAATAGCGTCCAGGCCAGAACCTGATTTGCCATAGCCCAAAGTGCTTTGAGCTACGCTTTCCAGTTTCAAGCGATGCCCCAAAGCATAAACTATCTCTTCCAAAATATCCAGATGATTTAAAGAGTATAAATCAAAGTCTTTAAAATACGGCTGCAGGACAGCAAAATCAAAACTTTTACTATTGAAGCCGATGACTAGCTCAGTATCTTTTAATATCTTCAGTAATTCCGGAAATTCCGACTCTCTAAAGGCCCGATATTTGTCGCGATTATAAGAATAAATGCCAACTACGGACACGCCTAAAAGATGTCGGTTGTGCTGACCGCCAACTTCATCAAAAGTCTTATTGGTTTCTAGATCTAAAATTATTTTATCAGGCATGGCTAGGTTTACGCTTTGATATTATAACAAATATATTTGAAATTACCACTCATCAACATCTGGCAAAAATCCCCGGCTAGTATTACTATCTGGATCGGCTACATATTCGATACCGTCTTGAGCAGCACCCAAAGTAGATACGGCTAAGCGATTATAATTTAATAAATTACTATCTATTTCATAAATAAACGGCGAGGGCTGGAGGCTTTTTTGTCCGCCATAGCTCCAAGTAGCCAAGGGGTAAAGTAAATACAAATAATCTTTGGCTCTGGTCACAGCCACGTAAAATAATCTGCGCTCTTCGGCCTGCTCTTCTTCTTTTATAGCCAGAGGGTGAGGAAAGGCTTGGGTAGTCAGGTTGATAATAAAAACTGCCGGCCACTCTAGGCCCTTGGCTTGATGTACAGTGCTCAAGACAATGCCTATCCTTTTGTGTTCACCGGCTACCAAGGTGTAATTTTCCTGTAAAACCACTTCGGACAAAAACTGTTCCAAGCTATCATAATTACCAGCGAAAGCAGCCAGTTGCTCCAAATCATCCTGCCGCTGTCGATAATCGGCATATTGCTCCAATAAATAATCGCTATAATGTTCAATGATTAAATTAATTAATTTGCCGACTGGTTTATCGGCGTGCTTCAGTAGAATATCCAAAGTGCTCTTGATTTGCTGCCAGCTATTTTGCGCCTGCGCGCCTAACGGCAAATCAGACTTTAGGGCACCGATTAAATCTTCAGCTGGCGACAAACTCTGGTAAATCAAACTAGCAGCCCTGGGGCCAATGCCGGGGTACATTTGTAAAACCCTCAGCCAAGCTACTTCATCGCGATGATTATAAAGAATCTTAAGCCAAGCCACCACGTCTTTAACATGCGCTCGCTCAAAAAACTTCAAGCCGCCACGCATTTCATAGGCAATCCCCCGTTTATTTAGCTCCATTTCTAAGGCTTGGGAGTGATGCGCAGCCCGAAACAAAATGGCGATTTCTTTTGGCTCCAGGCCAGCCTCCAATAAAACATAGATTTTATCAGCCACAAAGCTGGCCTCAGCTAAATTATTCTGAACAGCCACCAGCTCCGGCCGGACAAAATTCTGCCGCACAGCTTTAAGGGTTTTACGGAACTCTTTTTGCTCACTGATAATAATCTGATTGGCTACCCGGATAATTTCCGGACTAGAACGATAATTATTTTCTAATTTATAGATCTGGCAATGCTGGAAATTCTTGGGAAAATCCAAAATATTTTGGATATTGGCCGCGCGAAAAGAATAAATGCTCTGGGCATCATCGCCCACCACCAATAAATTTTTGTCCGCGGCAGCGATTTTCAAAATTATTTCAGCCTGCAAAGTATTGGTATCTTGATATTCGTCCACTAAGATATGCCCCCACTGCTGACGCATTAATTTAAGGGCGTCTGGCCGCAAAGTCAGTCGATACCAGCCCAATAACAAATCATCAAAATCCAATAAATGCCCAGCTACTTTGCGCTGCTGATATTCTTGGACTATTTTTTCTATATAGGAATAAAAGGGTTGCCACTCAAAAAACTTTTCCTCCAAACTTTGCTCCAAGCTAATCTGGGAATTGATGGAAAAGCTCAAAGTCTCGGCAATAAGCGCCGGCGAAGGAACCGACTTGACCCCTAAGCCCCCCCAAATATTTTTGCTGATATTTTTAATCAAGCTATTTCTATCCTCTTCGTCCAAAATGGTAAAGTCATTAGGCACGTCCACGTAATGGCCGTATTTTCTTAACAAGCGGCTGGCTACACTATGAAAAGTACCACCCCAAAGTGGCAAATTTTGGCTAGGCTTAAAACCCAAAATAGTCCGAACCCGCGACAGCATTTCGTTGGCCGCCTTGTTGGTAAAAGTCAATAATAAAACCTCTTCCGGTTTTACTCCTTGGGAAATCAACCAAGCCACTCGATAGACTAAGGTTCTGGTCTTGCCTGAACCAGCGCCGGCCAAAACCAAATGCTGCCCATTGGGTGCTGTCACTGCCCGATACTGTTCGGCGTTTAGCTCTTTTTTAAAATCTATTGGTTTCATTTACCCCGTTAAAAATTTACAAAAATTTGCAAGATATATACAAAATTACTACTTCCCCATTTTACAATAATTTCCAACGGGGTAAAGCAGTCATATTATAGCCAATCATTGATTTTTACACAAATTTATGCTTAAATGCTCTTATTAATAACTTAAAGATTTAACTTTCTACTTTTAAACTTAACTATCTTATGTCATTTTCTTTAGGCATAGTCGGCCTGCCCAATGTCGGAAAATCTACCTTGTTTAAAGCTCTGACTAAAAATCAGGTGGACATCGCTAATTATCCATTTTGCACCATCAACCCCAATGTCGGAGTCGTAGCTGTGCCCGATGAACGCCTGGAAAAACTGGCCGCCATGTCTGTATCTGAAAAAATCGTGCCTACCACTATTGAGTTTGTCGATATTGCCGGCTTAGTCAAGGGTGCTTCCGAGGGTCAGGGCTTAGGTAATAAATTTTTAGCCAATATCCGCGAAGTTGACGCCATTGTACAAGTGATTAGGCACTTTGACGACAAAAATGTCATCCATGTGCACGGCGAAATCAATCCGGATTATGACAAGCAGATCATCAATTTAGAACTAATCTTGGCTGACATGGAGGTGGTAAGCAAGCATCTGGATAAAATAAAAAGCAAGATGAAGGGCGCTTATGATAAAAGCTTGGATACGGAGATGTCTATTTTGGATAAAGCCAAACAAATCCTAGAAAAAAACGAATTGTTAAACTCTGTCATCTGGTTAGCAGAAGAGATAAAAACTTTGAAGCCTTTAAACCTGCTAACTTTAAAACCAATTATCTATCTCTATAATATAGCTGAAGAAAATATCGATAAGGTCATAAATTTACCCTCAAATACTATTGCCATCTGCGCTAAAATCGAGGCAGAGCTGGCCGAGCTTGAAGCAGCTGAAGCCAAAGAATATTTACAAAGTCTGGGACTTAAACAAAGCGGGCTAGAGGCCTTGATTAAAGCTAGCTACCGACTACTAAGCTTAATCACTTTTATCACAACCGGCCCCATGGAAACCAAAGCCTGGACAGTAGTTGACGGCACATACGCTCCCCAAGCAGCCGGGGTAATCCATACTGATTTTGAAAAAGGGTTCATCAGGGCCGAAGTCATAAATTGGCAAACATTGCTGGATGTCGGCTCATGGAATGCCGCCAAGGAAAAAGGCTTGATACGCATGGAGGGCAAAGAATACTCAATACAAGATGGCGATACAGTACACTTTCACTTCAACTAAATTTTATATAAAAATGAAATTAATTGTTAATAAAAAACATTATTCTGCAACTGCTCGCCCCGCAATGAGCCCGATAGGGCGAATGTGCGGGGTACATTTTCATTTCAACTAAACGGATGATATAATCAAAATATCTAAAAAAGACCAAAATGGCAGCAACGGCAAAAGTAAATATCGTCATGCCTGTCTACAATGAAGAGGCTGTTTTGGAAAAAAATATCAATTTGCTCAAAAATTTTTTAGAAAATAATCTGGCTGGGTATGATTGGCAAATAATTATTGCTGACAATGCCAGCCAAGACAAGACTGGCGCTATTAGCAAAAAACTGACCACTCAAGAAAAAATCAAATATTTTTTTATACCCCAAAAAGGGCGTGGACTGGCTTTACGCCGCGCTTTTTTGGAAAATCCAGGGGATTTTTATCTTTATATGGACATTGATTTGGCTACTGATTTGTCGGCCATACCGCTCATGCTTGACTATCTATCCCGAGAAAAATATGATGTGGTGACTGGATCTCGCTTTGTGCCCGGCTCCAAAATCAGCCGCAGTTTTTTGAGGAAAATAATTTCTCGCGGCTATATCTTTATCGCCCAGAAACTACTTGATACCAGATTATCTGATCTGCAATGCGGCTTCAAGGGGATTAATAGTAATACAGTCAAAAATATTACCCCCCAAGTCCGGGATAATCAGTGGTTCTTTGACACTGAATTAATGCTGCTAGCTGAAAAAAATAAATGTCGCCTCAAAGAAATACCGATTAGCTGGGTAGAAACCCGCAGCTTGGGCCGCAAAAGTAAAGTAAAATTAATCAAGTCAATTTATCAATTTTTAATTAATCTTTTCCGCCTGCGAAGCCGCCTAAAAACAAATTAACCATGCAAGGACTGCAGCCTCTTTTATCTCGCCTAAAAAGCAATAAATATATAATATTGTTTTTTGTTTTACTTTTGATGTTTCTGGCCTATATCACCCTATACAGCAGCGGCGGGATTGGCGACGAAGGCCTGATACTGGCCGACGTGCAAAAAATGGCTCACGGCCAGCTTATTTATCGAGATTTTTTTAGTTGGATCACTCCGGGGCTATACTATTTATTACTTTGGGTCTGGAATATCTTCGGCCAGCAATACATCGTCGTGCGCATTTTAACCATGCTGATCGCCTGGCTGATTGGTATTTTTATTTATTTGACCAGTCGAGCAATACTCAATAAGTCCTGGTCGCTAATTAATGTCGTGATTTTTGTCACTCTGTTTTACCCTCGCCACATGACCTACTCTTATCATTGGGTCAGCCTTTTACTGACGCTGATAGCTGTCTGCTTGGTTAATATTTATTTAAAAAACCCAAAAATCAAATTTCTGATCAGCGGCGGTATAGTCTTGGGCCTGGGTTTATATTTCCTCCACACTAGGGTAATGGTAGCTTTGGTTAGTGTGGCACTTTTTTTGTATTACTATGACCGGCAAAGGCTCGGCTCAAAAAACGCCAGCCGGAATTGCTTCGTCTTTTTGGCTAGCGCCGGCTTTTTGTTTTTATGCCTCATGCTACCCCACTTGCTCAAAGTAGGCTGGCCGACACTGTGGTTTGATCTAGTGACCAGCAATTTATTTTATTATCCAACCATAAATTATCTACCATTAAAGCATAATCTAGCTTTTATCCTGACAGGTGGTGTGCATATATTTTTATTTTTTCTTTTGTTCCGCAAAAAATTATTTACCCCACAGATATCTCTTTATTACTTCTATAGTCTCTGCTTATTTATTTCTGTCTGCTATCGCTTTGATACCCACCACTTAGCCTATATTTATTCTAGCTTTGCTTTGCCGCTATCGCTTTATGTCTTGAGCCAAATAAAGATTAGCCTCAAAAAAATTCCAGAATTTTTATCATCAAGCCTATTGCTGGCTCCTCTGCTATTTTACCATGAATCATTGATCGGGTATTATCTAGATCATCGACAATGGCAAGCTGTGCCTACTAAAATCGGCCTAGTATATCTGACCAAATCTCACGCTCCAATGGCCCAATCTGTTCTACGAGAATTAGAGCAAATCCCGGACAAAAATGTTCTACTCTACCCAAGCGTGGCTTATTATTATCCTTTTTCTGACAAAGTGAACCCCACCAAGTATAATATAATATATGGCAAATACCTGGATGATAAAACTAAAGCAGAAATCATGAATGACTTAGCAAATAAAAATATTCGGTATATAATTTACTTGCCAACCGAAAGCCGCTGGGAAGAGCCGGATGAAAAATTTTTGACCCAATTTCTTACAATGAATTATGCGGAAAAGAAAATCCAATACCAAAACTATGACGGATACTTTTATCTTTATACAAAAAAATAACTTATGCCTAATAACCAAACATTAATTATCACGCCCACCTACAATGAAAAGGAAAATATCGTCAAATTAATCCCGCAAATTTTCCAATTGGTTGAGGGGGTGGATGTCCTGGTGATTGACGATAACTCACCCGACCAAACAGCCGAGCTGGTCAAACAGATGCAAAATAATTATCCCAACCTAAAAATATCCAGCCGGCCAGGCAAGCTGGGCTTGGGCACTGCTTATATTTCTGGCTTTAAACAAGCCTTGGCCTGGGGCTATAAATATATCATCACCATGGATGCCGACTTTTCTCATGACCCAAAATACATACCAGGGCTCATTGATAGCTTGACTAACAATGATCTAGTAATCGGTTCGCGCTACATACCTGGCGGCGGCGTAAAAAACTGGCCTCTCAAAAGAATTTTGCTGAGCCGCTTGGGCAATCTTTATGCTAAAACTATTTTGCACACTTCGGTCAATGACAATACAGCCGGTTTTATGGCTATTAAGACCGACTTCTTGCGCCAGCTTAATCTTGATGCTATCCGCGGTCAAGGCTATGCTTTCTTGATGGAGCTAAAATATATCTTTTTTACCAAGCGGGCGAGAATAAAAGAAATACCCATTGTCTTTGTAGAAAGAGTGTTAGGCAAATCAAAAATCTCTTCAAATATTATTAAAGAGGGGCTGCTCATGCCCTGGCAACTACGGATAAAATATGGAAAAAAATAAGACTCCTTTAAAAAATCTGCTTACCGCTTATGGGCAATTTTTCCAAAAAATAGGTGGAGAACTTATTGTATTTGCCATTATTATTGGTCTTTATTATGAATCGCTGACTACTAATTACCGCCTGATGTTCACTCAATATATACCACTAGAAAATCTACCTTTTTTTGATTTAAATATTATTTTTTCTCTTTATACTATTGCTGGAACATTGCTGGCCTTGGCTAGCATACTGTATATCTGGTCATACGGACATAATAATAAAAAAATAAAATATATTGTATTGATATTTTTATTTTCTCTGCAAATACCGCTAGTAATTAATATATTACAAGAAAAGGCGAACAGACGTCCCTTACTCTTTATAAATGATAGTGGTGTTCAATCAGAGATAGCCACTGATTTTATTTTATCAGGCAAGGACCCCTACCAAAAAAATTACCACCAGACCATCTTGGGCCAAAAATTTGACCAAATAGGCTGGATTAGTTTGGGACAACGCTATAAAGTACCTAACCCAGCACTTACCAGTTATGCTTATATGCCGCTAAGCTTTTTACTGCCCCTGCCAATCAAAATGATCAGTGATGCTGTCTGGCACTTCTATGACCAAAGGTTATTCTTGGCCTTATGTTATCTGCTGACTATCTGGATAGTTTACCGACTGTCAGGCTATAAAAAAAATAAGTTCGTTTTTTTAATCTTTATGTTATTTAACCCCCTGCTTTTAGAGCAGATTTGGTTTGGTTTTAATGATATCGGCGGCCTGATGTTTCTGCTGTTGGCTATCCTGCTCCTCAAAAAACAACGCTTCAAAGGCGCCGTGGCGGCTGTTGCATTAGCGGCTTTGTATAAACAAAATTTTATCTTTTATTGGCCTTTCTTCTTATTCTACATTTATTTAAAAGAGGTAAAAAACATCAAACAAGTTTCAAGGCTCTGGCCATATATAGTGATTATGGCTGGCCTGACGATAGCGGTCATTGGGCCATTTGTCTTTTGGCATGACAGCGCCTTTTGGCATGATACTATATATTATCTCGGCCACGAATATCCAGCGCGCGGCATTGGCCTAGCTGGCTTGCTGCTGCAACTGCGTGTTATAAAAAGCCCCTTTGCTTATTATAATTTTGCCCTTTGGCAAATTGCTTATATCTTGCTTATTCTCCCCTGGCTGCTCAAGCAGCAAATAAAAAACAACTCGCCAGCCAAAGTTTATCTTTATGGCACTATCCTAATGGGCGGCGTCTGGTTTTTATCTCGCTATTTTCATGAATCTCATTTTAATTTCATACTGACCAGCTTTTTGATTTATTTATTCTTATAAATCACCCCCCCCCCCAAAAAAAAAAAACTCCTTTTTTTTTTTTTTCTAAAATAAATATTCTATCATATATTAATATAAAATTATTATTTCCAAGCTTAAATCATTATCAAAATAACTAAAAATGTCACGCCTAGCGTGACAAAGAAATTATAGATAAATTAGTTGTCTTGGTAATAAGATTTAAACAAAAAACCAGTAAAATCAATTGCATGGAAGTTTTGTAGACACACCCTGCACCGTATGGTGCAGGGTTGTGTCGTATATAGAGATAATTTTATAAATATCAGAATGCATCAAGCTTATAAACGATTTTTCACAACAAACATAGCGTCGCCAAAAGAGAAAAAACGGTATTTTTTCTGGATAGCCGTTCGATAGCACTTAAGTATGCTTTGCCGACCAGCTAAAGCCGAGACCATGAAAAGCAGAGAACTTTTGGGCAAATGAAAATTAGTAATCAGTTCATCCACGAATTTAAATTTGTAGCCCGGATAAATATAAATATTGACCCAAATCTTGCCAGATCGCAGCTTGCCATTTTTGTCGGCAAAAGCCTCTATGGCGCGGGCTGCAGTAGTGCCAACCGCAATAATATTCTTGCCTTGTTTTTTAAACTGATTTAAGGCCTTGGCTGTCCGAGCATCAATCTCAGCCCACTCGCTATGAATCTGATGCTTAGTAATATCAGTAGTCAAGACCGGCGCAAAAGTGCCCAAGCCCACATGCAAAGTTATTTTAAAAATTTTCACTCCCCTTTTTTCTAATTTTTTAAGCAGTTGTGGAGTAAAATGCAGTCCGGCGGTCGGCGCAGCGACCGAGCCTTTGTTTTTAGCATAAGTGGTCTGATAGCGCTGACGGATAAATTTATTATCACGTGCCTTGATATATGGCGGCAGAGGCGTCTTACCATATTGCTCTATTTTTTTATCCAAAAACCGGCCAGATACATTAAATCTGATCTGCCAAATATTGTCTTTTTCTTGGGACAAAAAAGTGGCTGTAAAATTTTTAGCAATTTTTACTGTATCGCTGACAGCAAAGCGCCGACCGCCGACCATCACCTGATAAGTATCATTTGTGAGCGCTTGCAGTAAAAATATTTCTAAAATGCCGCCAGTATTTTTCTTGCCCCAGAGGCGAGCGGGGAAAACTTTAGTTTCATTGAGCACCAAAACATCATTTTCATTTAAAAAATCCGGCAAATCATAAAAATGCTGGTGCATTATTTTTTTACTAAGCCGGTCAAAAATCAGCAAGCGCGAATGATCGCGCGGTGAAGTGGGCTTTTGGGCAATCAAATTTTGCGGCAAATGATAATCAAATAATTTTATATCCATAAACTAAAAAAACTAAAATAATAAACCGAGCTTCAAAAAAAATCTTAGAATTTGGCAGCGGATAGCTGTGATAACTTTTCCGCTGTCTGAGCCCGAGCGGGGTCGAGGGCGAGTTCGGAAAAATCACGGCTAGAAGCAACAAATTCTGTAGATTTTTTTGCGGCGAGGCGCTTTTTTGCGCCACTTTTTTGGCGCCAAAAAAGTGGCCGGGAATAAACACAACCGCAATAATCTTGTCTATAAAATCCCTCTTCTTTGGAAAGTCGCGAGGCGATTTTGAAGCCGTCATTCTTCTTCCAGTCAGCCGGCATATAAGGCAGACCGATTAGGCCGGCGATTTTTTGACCGACGCTATTTATTTGCTTAGGATCTTTGTGTGGACTAATAGACAAAACCGTTGTCCAAATATCAAAACCATTGTCTTTGGCTATTCGGGCTGATTCTGCCAGGCGCATATCAAAACAAACTTCACACCTCTTGCCTCTTTCCGGCTCTTTTTCTAGGCCTTTTGTTTTTTCTAGCCAGTCGGCGCTATTATAAGGACCCTCCATAAAATTAATGCCGATTTTTTTGGCATATTTTTTTAATTCATCGCGGCGCTTATTATACTCTTGTCTTGGATGAATATTGGGATCATAAAAATAAATTGTCACTTGATAATCAGCTGACAATTTCTGCAAAACATAGATGGAGCATGGCGCGCAACAGGCGTGTAATAAAATTTTCGGTTTCATAAAATATAGAAAAAGACAAGGCTCTCAGCACCACGTTTGCCGAGAGCCCGTTGCAACCGAGGTGCTCCAATATTGCGCTTGGGTCCAGGTATGGTACCAAACGTTTACGTACCTACATCCGAACAACGCAATATTGCCCGAATCAGTGGCAGACAGCTTCCCACAAAGCCCAATGTGTTAAGCAATGAAGAGCTCGCGGGCTCCTACGAAGCTGAGTTGACCTCACGCGTTCTGACTCGATAAACCTCTATGAGTTGCTGGTTCCGTTGATCACCCAAGGCTCTTTTGGCTGCGTCCCAAGTGTTCGTGGCGACACCAAGGCTCGGGTGATGAATATAGTATATGATTAGCACCATTCATTTGTCAACAAAAAAACTGGTTGACAAAATATAGAAAATAAAATAAAGTTTGACCAGTGCTTTTTGCCCTTTTAGACCAAGCCTTTCCTTCAACGCAGGAGAGAGAAATGAAGAAGGCATATGAGCGACGCTGACCACCTAGCGATGGGTGGTCATTTTTATTTATAAGCACCTACAAAGACTCATCGGCAGATGTCAAAGCATTGAGTATTCTAGTATTATAATCTTCCGGTATGCTTGCCACTCCAATTCTAGATTTCAATATATTAAATTCTTCCCTTAGCAACCCTCTTGCTTCAGCAGAAATGCCGCTTGCCTGTACTTTTCTAGCAAATGAATGGAGGCAATCTTCTACCTCGCCCCAATCGCCGTTGACCATGCCGTCTGTAGCATATTTTAGCTCATCAGACGGACTTAGCTCCTCTGCTCTTTCCTTGTTTATTTCTGGTGTCATAATTTTATTTAAATTAATAATAATTTTATTGCGACTATATTTTTGCTTTTTTCTTTTTTGACCAATTTATATAAAACAAAATACCAGTCAGCCAAGCTGGCCCGGAAATAGTCAAGGCCCAAGAAGGCATATACCATTCAAATTGGTTCATCGTCAGCATAATGATATAAACAAATCCAGCTAGCATAAAAGCAATAAAACCTACTATTTCATGTTTCCAGGAGATCAATAAAACTACCAATAATATAAAACTGGGTATATTGTGCATAAGTAAACCCAAAATTGTCGGCCAAAAGCCTGCTTGCATGCCGATGACATCAAATGAAAATAAAGCCAAGAAAAGTATAAATAAAATAGCTAAGATTCTTGGTGCCCAATAAATAAACTTATTAATTGTTGTCATACTTTTGAAATTATTTTATTTGTTCCTTAATCTATAAATAACCCCAGGAAAACTATATGATAAAGTACCATCTGGCTCTTCTTGCAGATTTATAGCTTTTCTCATTTCGGCAGACAAACTTTTTACATAATCCAGCCAAAGCGTCTGGCCCAAGGTAGTCATTTCTTTGGCACGCATATAACGAATAATCCCACTATATTCATCAAAAGCCTCGAAGCTAAGGCCGGCTTCCTCAAACCAGCTCTCCAGCTCTTCTCGAGTAGAAAAATATCTGGGATATTCCTGACCCATGTCCAAATATTGGCCCGAGGCTAGATCCTTGATATTTACCAAATCATTTAGTGTCTTGAAAGTTTTGTCAGTGGTGTAAAATGTCTGTAAAACAAAACTCCCAGACTTTTTCAAAATTCTATTGATCTCGGCTAAAGCCTTTAGTTGCAGCCGCTTGGGTAGATCATAGATAGCCGAACGCAAAAAAACACGATCAAAACTAGCATCAGCAAAAGGCATAGCTATCACCGATGCCTGGACTTTCCTTAGTGTTTCTGGGGCTGCATTGAGCATACCGCGACTAAAATCCAAAGCATAATACTCGCACTCCGGATATTTAGCATGTAGCTCTCTCAAAAAAACTGCCGTGCCACACATTGCTTCCAAAACCCTTTCACCGCCCCTCATGTCACCCAATTCTATCAAGCGCGGAATCAAATCATCTCGCCGCGTACCTTCATAAGCAGTGCTTTCCCAATGAATGGCTATCCGATCATAACGCTGTTGCAAAAGATTATTAACAATCGGATAAACATCGGTTTCTCTTAATTCTTTTTCTTTTTCCTTTGAACTTGATTGATTTTCAAATGAATTCATATTTTTAAAATAATTTTATTCTAATTTATTATTCTCTCATCTACACCAGCGTTTTTAAAGGTTGCCATGTTTTTGTAAAGATCCAGGGCCGCTTCAATTAAAGAAATTGCCAAAACACCGCCGGTACCCTCACCTAATCTCATATTAAGATTCAAAACCGGTTGCAGATCAAGTGATTTGAGGAGCGCCTTATGCCCTTTTTCAACAGAAGAGTGCGAAGGAAATACAATTTGTTTGACAATCGGATTAATTTTATTGGCCAGAGCTATGCCGGTTGTCGAGATAAAACCATCGGCGACCAACGCTAATTTATAATACGCGCAACCCAGAGCCAGACCGGCGATTGCGCCAATTTCAAAACCACCAACTTTTTGTAGAATATCAATCGGGTCATTTTTATCCACTTTCCTCGCTTTAATAGCGTTTTTTATAATTTTAATTTTATTTTTCAGTCTATCGCTGGAAATACCGGTCCCGTTTCCGGTCACATCCTCTATCTCTAGATCGCAAATCAATGAAGTAATGGCGCTGGACGGTGTGGTGTTGCCTATGCCCATGTCGCCAGCGACAATGATCCCCACTCCATCCTCTTTCGCCTGTTGAGCCAGCTCAAACCCTATCAATAACGCTGCTATGGCCTGATCTTTGGTCATGGCCGATTCGTACAAAAAATTTTTTGTGCCCGAGGCAATTTTTTTATTAATGATTTTGACATTATTATTAAAATCAAAGTTTACGCCGACATCAACAACCTTAATTTCGATATCAAAATGTCTGGCTAATACATTTATCGCAGCACCGCCGTTGATAAAATTTAAAACCATTTGGGGAGTTACGCTCGGCGGATATGCGCTGACTCCCTCAGCCGCTATGCCGTGATCCCCGGCAAAAACATAAACCCTTTTTTTATCAATATTTGGTAATTCCGTATTTTGAATATTGCCAAGCTTTATCACAAAATCTTCCAGAACCCCTAAACTGCCCAATGGTTTAGTGAGATTATCCAGTTTGTTTTTAATTTTTTCTGAGTAGCTGCTGTCAACTGGTTTTATTTCTTGAATTAACTCTAAGATATTCATCTTATATTTTTAAAATAATTTATTATAATTTCTCCCTGTATAGCTTGATAAAATTTGGGGTCTGCGAGTGCAGTGGTTCGGGTAAATTATCTAATGTAAACCAAGCAATCTCTTCAAACTTGTGCGGCTCGCCGTTTTTTACTTTTGACTGGTCAACTAGGACTTTAAAATCCAAAGCAAGCCAATGCGTCCTTTGCCCCCCATGCTCACGATGCACATCGCGGTAGCCCAAAAATTCATAAGCCAAAACATCAGTACAATATTCTTCTTTTATTTCCTTTTTCAATGTCTCAATCACATCATGATCAAACTCCAAGCCACCGCCGCCCTGATCCCAGCAGCCATGCTCATCACGGCAATTTTTGGACCTCTTGGACATCAAAAAATTACCTTGCCCGTCATGGCAAAAATATACTATGGCTACTCCGGTGTAATCAATACCCTTTTTCATAAAATTTACATTTTTCCAACTACTCTTAGGGGGTGAGGCAAACGCGCGGGCTTGCCTCCAGTTTAACTGCGGGACGAGCCTGACCTACTCGCTGTCTGACTGACCACTAGTATCAAGACGATGAATATGCCCAGATATGAGGATCGCCGAGATTAAAGCCAAAGTGCAGATGACCGCCAACACGAATATGGCTTGCCAGTCGATGACCCTTGCTGCAGTATATGCGGACACGAGGATGTATACCCCTCGCAAGAAAGCCAAACAACTAATGACCTGCAAGATTACAACCAAGGTATTTTTCCACTTACGAGTCATCTCGCCACCTCCGAAGGTTGGATGAACGCCCCCTAAAAGTATTTGGATTTTAATGTACTTGAATTTTCAAAAACTTCTATTCTGGTTTTCTAAATAAAATCGTATGAAATCTATAATTATTAATTTCATCTTCCAAAACGCTTTTCTTGACAGCCATTACCCTAAAATCCGGGAATAACTTTTTCAGCGCATTTACAGTATACCCCCTAGAATAATGCCCTCTGACAAGCTTATATTTCTTTTTTTCATAAAGGCCGGGTAATTTTTCATCAAAGACCGCAACAAATAAGTAGCCGCCCTCCTTTAAGGCGTTTTTTATATTCTTTATATAATTTTTCAAATAAACTGATCTGATATGGTCTAAAACACTCCAATCAAGAATGGTGTCAAATTTACCAAATCTAGCCAGAGCATTTCTGACAGTCAAATCGACAAGATAAAAATTTGCCGATTTTTTATTTTTAAAAATCTGTCCGCACAGCTTAATGGCCTCTTTACAAAAATCCACACCCACGACTTCATAACCCAAGTCTAAAAAATATCTGGCATGACGACCATCACCACAACCCAAGTCTAAAACTCTCTGGTGTTTTGCGCAGCCATTTATTTTATTAGTTTTTAATAAACTAATAATAACTTGACTAGGGGTGGTCCCCCAAGAATATTTTCTCTGCCTTCTGGTGGGGTTATTCTTGAATGCTTGAGAGTAAAAAGCTAATTCTGATTTTAAATGATGAGAATTCATGGCCTAAAACAACTTACTATTACTGCCATCCTTTTCTATACCCAAATATTCATAGGCTTTATCGGTCGCTATTCTGCCTTTGTTGGTCCGGGCTAAAAATCCCAGCTGCATCAGATAGGGCTCAAAAATCTCCTCTATTGTCCCCTGGTCTTCCTGCACAGCGGCCGCTAAAGTGCCCAAGCCTACCGGCCCGCCTTTAAAATTTTCAATCAATATTTTGAGTAAGCGTCTATCCAGCTCATCAAGGCCATATTTATCGATAGCCATCAAGTCCATGGCCTGCTTGGTCAAGCCCACTGAAATACTGCCGTCGCTTTTGACTTGAGCGTAGTCTCGAACTCTTTTTAAAATACGGTTGGCAATCCTGGGTGTAGCCCGAGAGCGGCTGGCAATCTCGTGCCTGGCCTCTTGGGCTATAGGCACAGCCAAAATATCTGCCGAGCGCTTGATGATCTCAGCTAGCTCTTCAGGGCTATAAAAATCCAGACGAAAAGTAACGCCAAACCTGTCCCGCAAGGGCGAGGAAATCAGATTATATCTGGTTGTCGCTCCAATCAAAGTAAATTTGGGCAGATCTAAACGCAAAATTTGGGCAGAAGGACCCTTGCCCAAAATAATATCCAAAGCAAAATCTTCCATGGCTGGATAAAGTATTTCTTCGATAGTTTTGTTGAGGCGATGAATCTCGTCGATAAATAAAATGTCACCAGGCTGAAGGTTGGTAATGATGGCTGCCAGATCGCCGGCTTTGGAGATAGCCGGGCCAGAAGTGACTTTGATGCCCACGCCCATTTCTTTGGCAATGATGTGGGCCAGCGTAGTCTTGCCCAAACCCGGCGGACCAAATAACAAAACATGATCCAGGGCTTCGGCTCTATTTTTGGCGGCGGCTAAAACAATTTCTAAATTCGCCTTAACTTGTTTTTGGCCAATATAATCACTAAGGGCCTGGGGGCGCAAAGTCAAATCCCAGACCCGATCAGTGCTTTGTTCTACAGCTGATATGACTCTTTCTGACATATGTTGGCGTGTGACGTTTGGCTTATTGCTTATAGCATATAGCTTATGACATGTGGCTTATGACGGAAACTTTAATAAATACCATAAGCTATCAGCCATGTACTATTAGCTATCAAATAAATGTGACACTAGAAACCTTATCATCATTGTCTTTAAAACGCATCAAGCGCACGCCTTGAGTAGCGCGGCCCAAGACGCTGATTGATTTGATGGGCAAACGGATGACCTGACCCTTACGAGAAATAATAATAATATCTTCGTTTTCTATACGGCTACTGATAATGCGGGCAGCGGCAATACTGCCTGTTTTAGCCGTAATTTGAGCAGTCTTGATGCCAGAGCCACCCCTACCCTGCACTTTATAGGCAGAGAGTGAGGTGCGCTTACCAAAACCATTGGTCATGACTACAAACAGTTGTTCATCTTTGCCGGCCTTGCCATCGGGAATCAAATCAACCCCGACCACTTCATCATTTTTCTTGAGGCGCAAACCGCGCACTCCGGCGGCATTGCGGCCCATATCACGCACATCTTTTTCTCTGAATCTTATGGACTGGCCATTGGCTGTGATCAATGTGATATCGTCTTTGCCTGTTGATGGCATGACCCACTGCAACAAGTCACTGCCTTTTAGCTTGATGGCTATCAGCCCTGAACGCCGGACATTATTAAATTGTTCGACGGCTACCTTCTTGATAACCCCCAGCTTAGTGGCCATGACAAAATATTTGAAAGCACTAAAATCCTCGCTCTGCAAAATTGAAGATACTTTTTCTTCCGGAGACAGCTGTAAAAAATTGACAATGTTCTGCCCTTTGGAAGTGCGGGACTGTTGCGGCACCTCGTAGGCTTTTAGCTGGAAGACTCTACCCTTGGTAGTGAAAAACATCAGATCAGCATGAGTGTTGGTGGCCATAAAGAGCTGCACCTCATCTTGCTCTTTGGTGGTCAGGCCGATTACTCCCTTGCCGCCACGGCCCTGAGTGCGGAAAAGCTCTGGTGACAGACGCTTGATGTAGCCATCGTGCGTCAGGGTAACAACCGTCGCTTCGTTGGGAATCAAATCTTCTGTACTCATCTTATTGACAGCGGATTTTACTACCTTAGTGCGGCGCTCATCGGAAAATCTGGTGTTGAGCTCATTTAATTCCTGCTTGATGATCTGCAAAACTTTGGCTTTGCTATTTAGAATGGCCGTCAACTCTTTGATCAATTTCAATTTTTCTTTGAGCTCTTCTTCTATCTTCAGGCGTTCCAGGTTGGCTAGGCTCTGCAGCTTCATTTCTAGAATGGCCACTGATTGACGCTCTGATAATTTGAATCTGGCCATCAAGTTGGTCTTGGCCACTTCCTTATCTTTTGAGGCGCGGATGGTCTTGATCACTGCATCAATTTTATCCAAAGCCATATTCAAGCCCTCCAAAATATGGGCTCTATCTTTGGCCTTATCCAGATCAAACTGGGTGCGGCGCACCACTACAGTCTGCCGGTGCTTGATATATTCCTCCAAAATATTTTTGAGCGTCAGCACTCTAGGCTGCAAACCGTCAACCAAAGCCAGCATATTGACATGAAAAGTTTCTTGCAGCTGGGTATGCTTGTATAAATTATTTAAAATCTTTTTAGGATAAGCTTCTTTTTTGAGCTCAATCACAATCCGCACGCCGTCCTTATCAGACTCATCGCGCAGATCTTTGATGCCTTCCAGTTTTTTATCTTTGACTAGCTGGGCGATTTTTTCAAGCAGCGTAGCCTTATTGACCTGATAGGGCACGGAGCTGATAATAATCTGGAATTGCCCTGCCTTGGTCTCACTGATCTCGGCTTCACCGCGCATCACGATCCCGCCGCGGCCAGTAGCATAAGCAGTCTTGATATCTTCTTGGCTGTAGATAACGCCGCCGGTCGGAAAATCCGGGCCTTTGACAAACTGTAGCAAGTCTTCGATGGTGCTGTTGGGATTATCGATTAATAAATTGGTGGCGCTGATCAATTCGCCCAGATTATGTGGCGGAATATTGGTCGCCATGCCTACGGCAATGCCAGTGGCGCCGTTGAGTAAAAGATTTGGCAGCCTGGCTGGCAATACTTTGGGCTCCTGGCGACTGCCATCATAATTAGGCACAAAATCTACGGTATTTTTCTCAATGTCCCATAGCAACTCTTCAGCCACTGCCTGCAGCTTAGCTTCGGTATATCTGTAAGCCGCCGCATTATCGCCGTCCATGGAGCCAAAATTGCCTTGACCATAAACCAAAGGATAGCGCATGGCAAAATCCTGAGCCATACGCACCATGGTATCATAGATAGCCGCGTCGCCGTGCGGATGATATTTACCCATCACCTCACCAACTACGGTGGCGGATTTTCTAAATTTGGCTGTATGCCGCAAACCCATATTCCACATGGCATACAAAATCTTTCTATGCACCGGCTTCAGACCATCGCGCACATCGGGCAGGGCTCTGGAAACGATCACGCTCATGGCATAATCAAGATATGAACTCTGCATTTCCTCCACCAGAGACACTGGCTCTATCCTGCCGCCGACCACCTGACCTTTTTCCGGCAAAGCAGATTTACCTGCGTTTTGAACTTTCTTGTTTTTTGGCATAACTATATCAATAAATAAAAATTAATCAGTCGGCGTGCTGGTAGGCGTAGTGCTGACTGTAGAAGAGCTGATCTTGCCTACATACTCTCTGGCTGCCTGCAAAAGCTCCCTCTGTTTTTCCAGGCGCTGCCAAGCGTCTTGCCACTTGGTCATCTGATCGCCTATGGTTTGCCAAGTCTCTTGCAGCTTGTCCCAGGAGCTGGTGCTGGTGCTCTGGCCATTATTTACTACCGGACTAGTCGGCAGCTGATAAGGATTTAACCTAATCCATAACCAAATGATAAAAATCATAAAAACAAACACCAAAACAATGATCAGATTTTTTTTGGCCGGATTATTATCAAACCACATCATAATTGTGCCTGCAAAACTATTAATTTAACATCCTCTTGTGGCAAATCTTTTTTCTGAACCTTAAATTTGTCCAAAACCTCTTCTTTGATGCCAAATTCTTTGATAAAATCAGCTACGTTATCAGCTTTGAATTTGCTGCCCTTGACGGCAAAGCAACTGGGGATGACTACCCGCGGCTCTACTTGCCCCAAAATATTGTTGGCCTCTTTAGCGTTGGCCAAGTTACCGCCACCGACCGGCAGAATCAAAATGTCTGCTCCTTCTATAAGCTCCAAATCCTTGTCGGTCAACTCCTGATGACCAAATTCGCCCAAAAAAGCAATGCGCATGTCTTCAAAGATAAGCAAATAAATAATCTGCCCATTGATCGGCCGACCATAAACAAAAATGTCTTTAACTTCATATTCGCCGGCGCTATCAATCACCAAGGCTTCGGGATCAATTTTGCAGCCAGCTTTTTTACTGGGATCTGAAAAAATCACTACCTCGGCTTTGACTTTGCCGTAGCTGGTCGCCCCGTCCAAAGCATAGGGATTGAGCGCTATGCTGTGGTGGCTATTTTGGATCTTAAAATAATTAAAACCATGCCAAGTAATAACCATATTTTACTTCATTTTATCCTATTAAAACGTCTTTATTTTATCATATTTTTCGGCAAATGTAAATGTAATTATAACCCTATTTTCCTTAGAAAAATAGGCCAAAAAACACGATTTTTCGCCCCAAATTAGAGCTGCTCCTTGGGGTCTTGATTTTTATTAAAATTTATGTTAATCTAAGCCCACTATTTTATTAATCCGCCCCGAATATTTTACCTGAAAAATATGCGGGAACTTATGGCTCAGCTACTTAAAAACCATAGGTTAATTCGCTAATTATTAATGACTGCAACTAAAAAAACAATTACCAAATCCAACCACCCAATGGATGTTTTGTTGGACGCTGCTGGTGATATAAAAATCCCCAAAATCGGCGATTTGGTAGAAGGTACTGTAATAAGTATCTCCAAAAATGAGATTTATCTTGACCTGGCCGGCATCACTACCGGCGTGATTCGTGGCCGCGAAGTGTACGACGAATCCAGTGAATTTTCTAATCTGAAAGTTGGCGACACTGCCCAAGCCACTGTCATCGGCCTAGACAATGAAAACGGCTACATGGAATTATCTTTCCGTGAGGCTGGCCACAAGAAAGCTTGGGATCAGCTAGAAAAATTATTGAGAGAAGGTAAGGTGATAGAAACCAAGGTGATTGACGCCAATAAGGGCGGCCTGATGATCAAGGTGGGTAATGTCATCGGCTTTTTGCCGGTTTCCCAACTTACCATTGAACACTATCCCCGCATCGAAGGTGGCGACAAAAGCAAGATTCTGACTCACCTCAAAAGTTTCGTCAATCAAACCTTGCGCACCAAGATTTTGGATATTGATGAAAAAGATGAAAAATTAATCGTCTCGGAAAAATCCGCTTGGGATGACAAGCAGAAAAAAGCCATCTCCCAATACAAAATCGGTGACAAAATCAAAGGCAAAGTCACTGGCGTAGTTGACTTTGGCGCTTTTGTCGAATTTGGCGACAACTTAGAGGGCCTGGTGCATATTTCTGAATTAGCCTGGCAGAGAATCGACGATCCGCGCGACATCATCAAGGTCGGCGACGAAGTCGAAGCGGAAATTATCGAAATTGCCGATACCAAAGTTTCTTTATCTATCAAAAAATTACAAAAAGACCCCTGGCTCAACGTCCATGATCGCTATAAAATCGGCCAAAAGGTCAAGGGCAAAGTGCTCAAGGTCAATCCTTTCGGCGCTTTCATAGAACTTGATCAGGATATCCATGGCCTGGTGCATATTTCTGAAATCAGCGACAAAAAAGTCAACGCGGCTAGCAACGCCATCGTTGTCGGCCAGACTTATGATTTTACTATCTTAAGCATTGAGCCGGAAAATCACCGCTTGGGTTTGTCTTTAAAAGACGGCAAGAAAAAAGAGGCCAAAGAAACCAAAGAAGAGCCAAAAGAATCAAGCCAAACCAAAGAAACTGACAGCTCTGAAGACAAAGAAAAATCTGCGGCGGAAGCTAAACTCGACAGCACTCCGGCAAGCGATCCAGAAGCTCCCCAAGCCTAATTTTATCTTTTCTCTATAAGATGTTAAAATAAAAATATAAACTAATAAATTATAGTATGTTTAATATCTTTAAAAAAATAGGACCCTTTCTCTTGCTGCTGATAATCATCGGCGCGATTTTTAGTTTTTTTCCCGGCGTCAATCAGAAAACAACGGAAGTGGGCATAGCCAAACTGGTACAACAAATAAATAACGGCGAGGTCAAAAGCATAGAGGTGGTAGGCAATAAGCTTAATATCACTCTCAATGATCAGAAAAAACAAGTGGCTGCCAAAGAAGTCAATGAGCCTTTGAGTTCACTGCTCAAAGATTATGGCGTAGCTTCAGAAAAAATGCTGGCAGTCGATGTCACTATAAAAAATGAATCCAGCTCAGGCATTTTCATGACTACAATCTTGCCTTTTATACTGCCGGTAGTCATCATCCTGGCGGTAATTTGGTTTATGATGCGCCAAGTGCAGGGTGTCAACAACCGCGCCATGACCTTTGGTCAGAGCGGCGCAAAATTAGCCAACAGCCAAAACAATGCCGTCACTTTTGGAGATGTGGCCGGCGCCCATGAAGCCAAAGAGGATCTCAAAGAGATTGTGGATTTTTTGAAGCGGCCGCAGAAATACATCTCTCTGGGCGCTAAAATCCCCAAAGGTGTGCTCTTACTCGGCGCACCCGGCACAGGCAAGACCCTGCTGGCGCGAGCCGTGGCTGGCGAAGCCAAGGTGCCATTTTTTCACATCTCTGGCTCTGAATTTGTCGAGATGTTTGTCGGCGTAGGCGCTTCTCGGGTCCGTGATTTGTTCAAAAAAGCCAAAAAGGCCGCCCCCTGTCTAATCTTTATCGATGAAATTGACGCAGTCGGCCGACAAAGAGGTGCGGGCTTGGGCGGCTCACATGATGAGCGCGAACAGACCCTAAACCAAATCCTGGTAGAGATGGACGGTTTTGATAACCAAACCAATATCATAGTCATCGCCGCCACCAACAGGCCGGATGTGCTTGATCCGGCGCTCTTAAGGCCCGGGCGCTTTGACCGCCAAGTTGTCATTGACCTGCCTGATGTAAAAGATCGCGAAGCCATTATCAAAATCCACGCCAAAAACAAGCCGCTGGCGCCTGATGTCGATCTGCACACTGTGGCTGTGCGCACACCTGGATTTTCTGGAGCAGACCTGGCCAATACTTTGAACGAAGCGGCCATTGAGTCTGCCAAAAACAACCAAAAGATTATCAGCAATGCCGTGGTTTTGGATGCTATCGAGAGAGTGCTGCTGGGTCGAGAAAGAAAAAGTCATATTCTGTCAGAAAAAGAAAAATCAATCACTGCTCATCATGAAGCCGGGCACGCTATGGTCGCCCATATATTACCCCACGCTGATCCGGTACACAAAGTATCTATCATTTCCCGTGGTCGAGCAGCCGGCTATACCATCAATCTGCCTAATGAAGAGAAAAAAATGCACAGCTACTCGGACTTTCTTGATAACATGGCTGTACTCCTAGGGGGCTATGCCGCAGAAAAAATATTTTTTGGCGAAGTGACCACTGGCGCCAGCAATGACCTCAAGCGCGTGACTGATATGGCCAAGAAAATAGTCACCCAATTCGGCATGGATGAAAAACTAGGCCCTCGCACTTTCGGCGAAAAAGAAGAGATGATATTTTTGGGCAAAGAAATCCATGAGCGCCGCGACTACAGCGAAAAAACAGCCGAAAGCATTGATGACGAGGTTTCCAAATATATCCATCAAGCTCTAAAAACAGCCACCAAGATAATCACCGAACAAAAAGCCAAGATAGAAAAATTAGTCAAAACCTTGATTGAAAAAGAAACTATTGAAAAAGCCGAATTTGAACAATTGGTAGCGTAAACTAAAGCCCGCTCATCAGAGCGGGCTTTTTATATTATTAAAAAAGGACCCTATTCTGACCCGGGTCTTAGGGGGAGATGCTGACCTAAGCCAGCCACAACAAGAGAAGAAGAATGGCAATGAACTCAGCCACGAAAGAGAGCCAAAGAACTATCTTATTGGCGCAACCCAACTGCCTGGGCCCGGCTGCGGCAATAAGGGAGGTAATAGCAGATTCGGCAACAACGCCTAATACTATAACTGCCGAGATAACCACAAAAAAGACAAGAAGAACATGAGAAAACACTAGCGTGGCGGTGAAAACAGCGAAAGCAAGTAGCGCCACCACGACAACGGCAAAGCCGACAAGGGCAGTGATGACAATGACACCAGGAGCGGGATAGGAGACAATACTCGTTATAGCGACAGCGGCAAAGCCGACAAGGGCAGTGATAACGAAAACGTCCCCATTATCACTCGTAAAATGCCGAGTGATGAAAAAAACCGCCAAAATCAGGGTGGCAGCCAAAACCTGCCACTTACCCAGCTTGCCCCAATACAAGCTGTTTTGTGAAGCGATAAGGGTATTCATGGTTTACTCCTTCCAGATATCGAAGAACGCGACCAATGGCCCGGAATAGGCCTACTTCTGGCGAATAATATAGAATATCATAAATATAAAGATACATCAATGGTAAGTGCCCTCCTTTTAATCCAGGGGGCTTTTTATGTTATTAAAAAAATCTTTAGCCACGTGAGTATATTTTTCCGTGGTTTTTATATTTTGGTGACCCAATAATTTCTGAATGTAGCGGATATCCACTCCTCTTTCCAGCAAATGCGTGGCAAAACTATGACGCAAGCTATGGCAAGTTGCTTCTTTTTTTATGTCTGACTCTTGCAAAGCGCGATCAAATATTTTTTGTGCTGAACGCTGGCTCAAGTACGATTCATCGCTCATGCCGCTAAATAAATATTTTTGCTGGTCCGGCAATTTCGGCAAATAAGAATTTAATAATTTTATGCTAATGCTACTTAGTAATGTATAGCGGTCTTTTTGCCCCTTAGCATCTTTGACCAATAAACTTTTTGAAGCTAAATCCAAATGACTTATTTTTATTTTCACTACTTCAGATACCCGCAGGCCAGAGCCATAGAGTAAAGACAATAAAAGTTTGTGTTTTAAATTATGAGCGCAGTTAATTATTTTTATGATCTCAAGCTTAGTCAAAACGGTTGGCAAAAACTTTTCTTTCTTTGGCCGACGGATATTAAAAAACAGCTTCCGCTTGAGAATCTGTGCATAATAGAATTTGAGGGCAGAGATAACTTGATTTAAAGAAGTATTGGTATAGTTCTGGCTCTTGAGATACAACAAATAACTTTTGATATCCTGACTATCGACTTCTCTAGCTGACTTGCCGGTAAATTCCAAAAATCGCTGATTATGAAATAGATAGCTCTGTATAGTCCGCCGAGAAAATCCTCTAATGATAAGCTCCTGAGCTAAACTAGCCAACTGGTGGCTATTTGCCAAAAACTGAGGCTTTTTAGCCATGTCACCCACCTTAGCCGAAGGCTTTGGCGGAACAAGTTCGCTTTTCTTCATACTTGTTTATGATTAATGATTATTATTTACTTTTTAGCTAATTTTGGCTACAATGTCAACAGGTGCACAAACAAGCTGATAGACAGAAATCACGACTGCTTTTCTACTAAAATAATATTTTCATAAATAAAAAATAGTTTAGATTTTTTTCTAAACTTTTTTGTTTTTTTATTACGTCGTGACATCGTCTATCACCGGATATCTGGTGGAACTCAAGAGAAAAATAGAGCTATCTATTATTTAAAAAACCAAATAATCTTTTTTATTAATATCTGCCTTAATTCATAAGTATTAGCATGTTTTAATACTCCTAAATAGGATGGTAAATTTTTACTATTCGCAAGACGCAAGATCCTCTTTTTTGTTTTCGTCCTTAATACTCGATAGCGTGGCAAAGCCACATAACCTAAAAAATCTACGCCTTGATTTACTTTCCTTATAGTAATTTTATTAGGGTGCAAATCTAGTTTTAACCTGTTTTGCAAAAAATTAGCTAAGATAGCAACTAAATTTTCTAAATATTTTTTGTTTTCATGTAAAATAATAAAATCGTCACAATATCTGATATAAAACCTTTGCCTTAAAGAATGTTTAACAAAATAATCAAGCTCATTAAGATAAATATTAGAAAATAACTGACTAGTAACATTGCCCAAGGGCAAACCCTTATCGGGGCTACTTGAAAAACTATCAATAATTTTTTTAATCAGCCAAATAGTGTCTTGATCTTTAATAGTTTTTTGTAGTAATGAGAGTAATATTTCTTGATCAACATTAGCAAAGAATTTTCTAATGTCACACTTTAAGGCAAAAACTGGTTTTTGATAATCAAGGCTTGCTTTTCTTATCAATTTTTCTAGTCTATATACAGCTTTGTGATTACCTTTATTTAACCTACAAGAATACGAATCAAAAATAAACTTCTTATCAAAATAATGATATAATACCCTAAACAAAGCTTGGTGGACTACCCTATCTTTGACGCAAGCCTTGTGAATATTTCTAGTTTTTGGATCTTGTATGTAAAATGATTGGTAGGGACTATGAAAATATGTCTTATTTTCCAACTCCTCATGAAGACAAAAAATATTTTCTTCCAAATTAAAAGCAAATGCTTGGATATCTTTTCTTGTGGCTTTACCGCGCTTAAACTCCTGCCACGAATTAAGCAAATTATCTAAAGAAATAATTTTTAAAAAAAGACTACTATGTTTACCCCCCCCCAACGATGTTAGCTTGCCTATTATTCATGAACTTACTGTTTTATACCAGGAATTATACATCGGACGAAAACAAATTGCCAAAATGGAACGCTTTGGGCTTTACCAAAAAATTGAGAATATCATAATTGATTGTTTAGAATTAGGGACATTGGCGGCTTTGACCGCTAAAGATAAAAAATGTGTAATTGTTTCCAAGCTTAAAATGCAAATTGAAGTAGCCAAAAGATTAACTAGACTGATGTGGGAATTAAAAATAATCACTGACAAAAAATATCTGCTCCTATCTGAAAAAATTATACAAATTTCTAAAATGGCGAGCGGGTGGATAAAATATTTAAACAAATAGTCCCTTTTTACGGGGACTTTTTTGTCGGAGACTTCTGACGGGCGCGAATGTTGTCATTGGCATTGTCAGGATTGTACCAGTTGATGTGGAGCTTGCTGTTGTCAGCATTCCAGTTGACGTTCGGCACGTTGCCATTGCGGTTGCGCGAACCCAATTTTTGCTAAATTCCGTCTCGGCCAACCAGCAATATTACTTGCATACTACTAGTCGTCAAACTTCAAAGAGTTTGTAATATGTGTGGACTTAATCCAACCAGAATTTAACAAGCAGTTTCCAAAGAAATGGCAAATCGCTATCTTGAAAATCAAGACCGATTGTATTAGCCAAAATTATTATACAAAATTAAGACCCCGGGCGTCAACGCTTGACACGCGAGGTCTTGGAGTCATACTCCTTCCTCACCTCAAGGGAAAGAGGTGAAAGTTGGAAGTGTTAGGAAACTGTCTGACGGGCGCGAACGAAGTCAACGGCATAGTCAGGATGGTACCAACTGATGTGGAGCTCGCTGAGGACAGCATCCCAGTCGACGCCCGGCACGCGGCCAAGGCGGCTGCGCGAACCGGCACAGAGGGTGATGTTGCTGACGTCAAGATGCTGGCCGGTCTCACTGAAGTACTTGAGCTCGTAGACCAGACGCTCGAGCAGAGTCATGCAGTTGACGCCCTGCTTGCGAAGCTGGTTGGCCGAGAGGTTTTTCAGTTCCTCGTCGGCCTCCACCCGCTCGCGCAAGCGAATGGCGTAACTCCTGTCCGTGGTGCGAACGTTGTCGACAACATCGTTGTCCAGATCGTCAACGTAGCTCCAGGCCGGGAACTGTTTGCGGATGGCCTTGAGTACGTCATTGAGCTTCAAGCCTTTCGGCACGAAGATGACGCGGTCAAATCCGCCGGGATTCAGAGCGATGGTGACCCCATAGAGGTTCACGCTAAGACGGAAGTACTTTCGGTAGAACTCTTCCCACTCGTCACCGATGTCGGTGATGCGGAAGGGATCGCGATGTTGGAGGAAGTCCGAGAACATGCGTTCGGTAAGAGATCCGTCGCCAACCTGACGCCAAAAGTCCTTCATCATGCCAGCCCAAGCCGACATGTCACCGATCACTTGCGTTTTGCTCATGACCAGTTTCCTTTCATTGAAATGTTGTTCAGGTACTTACTTCGGGCTAATTCCCAAAGTAATATATAATGATACCATATATATAACAATCTGTCAAGCATAAATGGCAAATATTGGCTAATATTAGGGAAAATTTATATACTTTTGGCTGATTTTGGCCATTTTTATACTATGCTCTATTTTTCTCTTAAGTTCCACTGCAAATTGCCTCTAAATATCCGTGATGTTATAATTATTTTATCACGGATATTTATTCGACAACTTCAGATATCCCGGTGTGTTGTACGCCATAATAAAATTAAATAATTAAATAATAAAACCATGGATCAACTAAATGCAAACAATCAAAACGGCGCAAAAAATAATATGCCCGTAGCGTTTTACTATTACATCTCAACAATAATAGCGTTTCTGCTTATAAGATGGTTAATCTTAATGATTGCGCTTTTTATATTAGGAGTAACTTCTTTGAATATGACCAGAAATGGCGATACTCCAACGGGTGGTTTAGGTATACTGATGATAGTATCAATAATAGCTGAAGTGGTAGCTATGTTTTTTGCTTGTAAAATATCTACAAAACGTATATTTAAAACATATAAATCAATAGACGGACAAAGCGTGATTAAATACGCCATAATATTATTTGTTGTATTTTATATAATTTATATATTAGTTTCAATTTTTACGAAAACAGAATTTGACTTAATTAATAGCGTTGTATCCTTTATTATTAGTAGTCTTTTATTCTATCTATTTACTAAAAAATTTATTAAAGCAAAAAACATCAATAGCTAATTTTATCACGGCGCACAACACCGCGTATGCGAGAAAACCAGCTTAAAAGAGCTGGTTTTCTGCAAATTGCCTTCTTGTGCCCGTGATGTTAAAATTATATCATGGTCACCGCGAAGGCACCTTCGCATACGCTGGCCTGATAAGTGGAAATTCGCTTCGCTCTTTCCACTTATCGCGCGCGGGTACCCCCGCTGCTAGGTTCGTTCGCTTCGCGAACATCACCTATCACCGGGTATCCGAAATGCCTGCCCCTCTGCTGCGCAGAGTGTCAGGCATTTCGGATCACCCGCGCGCGTTAGGCGAAATGCCCCCCTAAATTTATTAAAATAAATAAGGCCACACCCCTCGCTTTTAACAGCGAAAGAGTGTGGCCGAATATCCTACAGCCCCCAATAGACCTCTAACTTGATCTCCTCTCCTTTTTTGTACTGATTCCTGTAATAATGGGAAGCCCTACTCTGCAGACAAAACCTGGGAATAGGGCGAGGTTGGCAGACCAAGGCTTGAAAAACTTTCTGCAATAGAAGGTTGGACCAACTAACTATGTCCATTCCCTCTATTAGTCTACGGCTCTCGTTGATAACATTATCTTCTGCAGAATCAAATACAAGATAATCATCGGAAGAAACTACCCAGTGTACATAGGAACAAGAAAGCCTAACAGAGTCTGATGTTTCGTCTGGAGTTACGGTCATCTCCAGATTACGCGGGTGATCAGTACTGCAAGAGAAGAACTTGCCGACAATGTGACTAACCAGCTGCTCCAGTTCTAGCAAGTCCATAGGACTTACGTAGGCAAACGAATTCCTTGACATGTTGAAGCCTCCTTTGATTGGTCCCTTTCGGGAGGTAGCCTCGCAAAGCGAGGGGTGGAAGGACAAATTGAACTATTTATACTATCAAAAAGATAAAAAACAGTCAATATTTATATAAATTTAGGGTAACACATCGCCCAACACCGCGTATCTGGTTCGCGGACTAAATAAAAATATCCTATAATACAGTTATGAATAAAATAAAAGAATTAGTACTAGCAATTATATTATTTGCGGTTTGCGTTATAGCCATAACCTACCTTTACCACAATAATATTTGGCTAAGTTTAGCTTTTATAGTAATTACTGCTCTCATATTTTTAAAATGGCACGAGAAAGAAGATATATCATATTATTTTACTGCTTTTATACTTGGACCAATAGGAGAAAGTCTGACAATATACCAAGGTGCTTGGCAGTATAATAATCCAACGTTTTTTGGACTACCCTTATGGGCACCAATGGCTTGGGGTGCGGCAGTGACAATTATTAGACGAATTTCTATTATTATACTAAAGTAGTTCAGTCCGCTCACCCAAATCCCTCACTCGTTTGCGTGGTGCGCTCCGCGCTATTTTACCACGCCACTCGTTCGGGACTTCAGATACGCTGGTCTGATAAGTGGAAATTCGCTTCGCTCTTTCCACTTATCGCGCGCGGGTACCCCCGCTGCTAGGTTCGTTCGCTTCGCGAACATCACCTATCACCGGGTATCCGAAATGCCTGCCCCTCTGCTGCGCAGAGTGTCAGACACTTCGGATCACCCGCGCGCGTTAGGCGAAATTTTAAGTCAAAATATCATATGCAATTTAACAAACTATTAGATTCTTACGCTGATGTAATAACCGGAATTTTTTATCTTCGTCTACCAGAAGCTCCTTTAATAGCCCAAAAATATAAAACCTTAGCACTCAAATCCTCATACAGCGCAGAAAAAAAAGATACAATAATAAATATGATAAATGTAGTGGGAGCTATACAGAAAGAGGGTTTTGAGGCGCCTCCAACATTAAGAAATTCCATAACTCAAATCAATAGGATATTTATTATAGCAACGCATGAAATGATTTTTTCTAAAATAGACAAACTACCTCAGATAAAAAATTCCGAAATAATACAATTCTTAAGACATTTAAGGAATGGGTGCGCACATGAAAATAAATTTTATTTTGACAAGAGGGTCATAGATTCAAGTACAAAAAAATTGAAACTACCTGCCAAGTGGAGAGAAAAGATTATAGATACAAATCTACAAGAACAACAAGTGCTTCCTAATTTCATGATGGACGGTGATATATATAATTTCCTTTTTGATTTAGAAAAACACTTAAAAGATAAAATAAAATTTTGACTTAAAACATCGCCCAACACCGGATATCCGAGGAGCGAGCTAGAATAAAATATTATAACAATTATGATTGGTTTAAAAAGAGGTATTGTTAAACTAGTACCCCACCAAAAAGAATGGGCTAATCTTTTTGAACAAGAAAGAAAATCACTCAATAAAATATTAGGAAATGATATTAAAATTGAGCATGTAGGAAGCACCGCAATACCAGGCATAATGGCTAAACCAATTATTGATATTGCTGTTGGATATACTGATGATAGTCAAAAAGAAAATATCTTTGATTTAATAAAATCAGTAGGTTATGAAGATATGGGCGAAAAAGGCAAAATAGAGTATAGATTTTTTGCCAAAGGTCCAGATCATAATCGTACTCATTATATACATGCCGTTAAGTATAATAGTGAGGGATGGAATGAAATGGTACTTTTTCGTGATTTTCTTTTAAAAGATAAAGAAGCAAGGGAAGATTATAATAAGCTAAAAAAGGCCTTAGCTGAAAAATACAGTAATGTACGTGAAAAATATACTGAAGGTAAAGCTGAATTTATAAATAACATTTTAAATAGAGCCAAGCAATTGTTATAATATCTTATTCCTTAACGCTCGCTCCTCTACATCCCTTCGCCTCCTAATATGATGTTGGCTTTAAAAAGCCAAATATTATATCATATTAGTAGGCTCAGGACGTCGGATATCCTGGCCTGTTATCGGAAATAGTGCTCTCAATTTAGCCAAAATATGCACAAACATCAAGCTTGTGTATTTTTAATTAACAAAATATTCTTAGGGGGGTTTGAAATAAAAAAAGAGTGCTCCAAACCATTGCAGGAATGATTCGGAGCACAAGTTGTCTAGTTTTCAAGCCTCGATAGGCTCTAGACTACTTCTTGGCGTCAGGCTTGGGGAAAAAACGTTCCCAGGGAGTAGGTTTGATGAACCCGTTATTTACGAAGAAGCTGTAGCCCCTTTGCAGGTTCCCCCTAGTCCTCAAACGCTCCTGGGCCATGGGCATTGGATGTTGCTTTTCGGCTTCGACCAACTCTTCCGCCAACTCTTTGAGCCTCTGCATGCAGAGCTGCTCCATTTGAGTGTCGGAGAGATCCATGATCGTGGTTAGGTCTTTCGCCCCTAACCATTCCTTCAGGAAACTTAGCTCTCTACCGTAGTCCATAATGAATATGATGGAGAACATGCTCACCAAAAAGCTTACTGATAAGGCGCAAATGACCCAATTCGGGGTATCCCCCTCTCGTGGCACAAATACAAAAAGAGTCAGAAAGAAACACGGCAGAAAAAGAATCAAGGCAATTACGCTTGTGCGACGGATCCTGTGCTGAGTCTTGACCTTCATTGTAAAGAACCTCTCATTCACTGTCATTGTTTAAGTTGGGCGCTTCAGGCGTCTTCAAATCAAAGCTTCCGGGCTAAGATTTGAAACTTCAACTTAGCCAGCTGGACAGTACAGACTGGCATATATATACTATAGTTAAGGATAGTAAAGGTCAAGACTGATTAAGTCCTAAGAATATTTTTTAATAAATAGAACTTCGAGCACTACATCCGCTAACACAGCATACGCGGCGAGCCCATAAAATACAAAATTATTCAGATAACACATCAATATCTTCTGTAATTTAAAAAGTATATGTTAGGCTCGCGCAAATCGCTCGTCCGTGTCGGTGGTCTCCTCGCTTCGCTCGCTATTTTACCACCGCCACTTACACTCGCGACTTCGCGTATGCACGTCTGTTGTACGCCATAATAAAAAATTAAATATATAAAAATGACTAAAATTAAAACTCAGATATTTTACATTCATGGAGGGACAACCTTTCGAAATAAAGCTGAATATTTGCATTTTTTAAAGAATCGT
>JBAZKN010000005.1:0-64597 GCA_041650755.1 Patescibacteria group bacterium
ACCAAAAAAAGGCTCATTTATCATCGCGGCCAATCACTCCAGTTATTTTGACTTTATTTTCTTGTATGTGTTCATTCCCAGGCGGATTACTTTTTTGGCGGCGGAGAAATTTTTTGCCAGTCGTTTTTGGCGTCCGTTCATGAAAATTACCGGTCAGATAAAAGTGGATAGAGGGTCAGGCGATAAGGGCGGTGTTTATGAGCAGGTGGATGAGCTGATCAGTAAAAATGGCGTTTTAGGTATATTTCCCGAAGGCACAAGATCAAGATCGGGTAAAATACAAAAAGCTTATAGCGGGGTAGCCAAATTTGCTAATAAATACAATATTCCAATAGTGCCAGTAGGCATATCTGGGACTTATGAGATTATGTCGCCGCATGATAATTTTCCCAAATTTAAAAAAGGCAAGATAAATATAGGCGCCAGTTTGATTGTAGACTCCGATGATTATGAGGGAGAGACTAGAAAAATTATGAAAACAATTTCTGCATTGGCAGGGCAGAGTTATGAGTTTTAAAAATGAGCAATAAAATTACTATTAGTTGTTATGATGTAGATAATACTATTGTACGTGGGTATACACAGAAATATTTTATTAATTATTTATTCAAAAATAGAATCATTAGTTTTAAAATAAGATTTTTGGGGGTCACTTGGTTTTTATTTTATAAAATTGGTTTAGTTAGTGATTTATATAAACCCATGAATTTTCTGCTAAATTTTTTAAAGGGCTATAGTATAGAAAAATATAATAATTTTTTTGATGATTTTTTTCAGAAATGTATTGTTAAGAATATTTATAATGACGCAATCCTAAATATTAAAAAGGACATTAATGGGGGTGCAAGAGTTATTTTGATATCGACTAGTCTAGAACCAATTATAATAAGAATCGCAAAATATTTAAATGTAAAAGACGTTATATCTACCAAAATTTCATTTAATAATAGTATTTGTCGGGGTACTGTGAATGGAAAAATTATTGATGGAGTGGAAAAAGTTAATTTTTTAGTTGATTATATAAAAAAGTTGGGGTTGTCAAGGGATGTAATTTATACCAGTTTTTACTCCGATAGTTATAGAGATTTAGCATTGTTAAATTTTGTTGACGATCCGCATGTAGTTAATCCAGATAATCAATTATTAAGAATGGCCAAATTAAATAATTGGCCCGTCGTCCATTTTAATTAATTCTTATAAGATGATGAATAGTTTTGCTTTCTCAAGTCTAATAACAGGAATATTGAGCCTGTTTTTGTCTGGTTTTGTATATTTTCGTAGAGGTGGTTTTGCTTTAAATAGAATATGGTCATTTGTTAGTTTTGCTGTTGCGTTTTGGAGCCTTGGTCTTTTTGGTGTTACATTTTTTAGAGATTTTAAATATGCCTATATATCACAGATTATTTTAGATATATCAGCGATATTCGTGCCAGTTTTATTCTTTGAATTTGTCGTCACATTAATAGATAAAAAAATATTGTATAAAAGAATTTTAAAATTTAGTTATATATTTTCTTTATTACTGGCTATTTTAAGTATAACAAAATTTTTTAAAAAAGGCTTAAAGCACATATTCGAATTTAGTTATTGGGTTGATCCAGGAGTACTGTATCCATTGTTTCCAATATTTTTTATGGTTTTAGCAGTTTTTGCCGTTATATTATTGTTTAAATATTCAAAAAGTAGTACTGGTGTTAAGCAGCAACAAATAAAATATGTTATTTATGCCGCCTTCATTGGTTTTGGTGGTGGTATTTTTAATTTTTTACCCCAATTTTCTAGGATATACCCCATTGGAAACTATCTGGTTGGATTTTATATTATCATGATCACATACGCCATCGTAAAATACCGACTCATGAACATTCGCTTAATTTTGACTCGCAGTATACTGTATGCGATTTTGGTGGCGGTAGTCGCAAGTTTTTTCGCTTTATCCGTATTTTTCGTGGGCAATGTTCTGGGTGGCACTAGTCAGGCCAGTAAAATTTTCACCTATATTATAAACTCTTTCATTATTGTCATTTTTCTTGACCCGCTTAAGAGAATTTTTGCCAAGATTACTGACCGTATTTTCTATAAAGATAGAGTAGATTATCAAAATATTCTGCAGCAAGCCAGTGCTATTGTTGCCAGGGAAATTGATTTGAAAAAATTATCGCATGCCTTATCGAGGTTGATCGCCCAACAGCTGAAAATCAAAGAAGTCTATATTTTGATTGCCCAAGGCAATAGTTTTGAATTAATCTCCAGTCTAAAGAAACATCAAAAGTCATTAAGCCTGACAGCAGACTTTATCGGCTTAATCAAAGAGCGCAAAGATTTTTTGATAGTTGAAGAGCTGATCCGCACCCAGAGCGATATTGGCAGCAGTTCGCCATATTACCAGGTTTTGGAAAAGTTTATCAAAGAAGCCGAGAGCCTGAAGATAGAGATGGTGGTGCCGATTTTTGATGATAATAATAATTTAAGCTCCATATTTTTGTTCAGCTCTAAAAGTTCTGGCGATCTATACAATCAGGATGACATCAATTTTTTAAAGATTCTGGTGCCGCAGATAGCCACGGCTATTGCCAAATCCAAGCTTTATGAAGAGGTTCAGGCTTTTAATCGTGAATTGCAGGCTAAGGTAGAGGCCAGAACCAAGAGTCTCAAAGAGGCCAATCAGAGTTTAGAGGAGAGAAATAAGTTTTTGACCACCATGCAGGTTATTACCGGTCATGTTACCCGCACTCTGGACATGAAGCAGGTCAATCAGATGATTGCCAATAGCATAGCCTTGGAGCTTGGCTATATCGGTGGCGTTTTGAGCTTTGTTGATGAGGAAAATCATATTTTGCGGATTGGGGCTTTGACGGAAAATGAAAATACCAAAGCAGTAGTCAAAGTATTGGGCCGTGATCCGCGCAATTTTGAGGCCCAGCTGAAGATGGATTATTCGCTGGGGTCGCAGACCGTTTTGTCCGGAAAGATAAATTTTTCCGATAAAATGTCCGATTTTTTCTCGCCGCCGGTGGAAAAGCCAATCATGGATCAGATCCAAAGGAATTTGGGCGTCAAGACCATTGTCGGTTTGCCAATCTTTTCGGAAAATAAAATTATCGGCATCATCCACTTTTTATTGGCAGTCGAGCGGCGGCAGGTGTCAGCTATTGATATCGAGATGATGACTGCTCTGACCAACCAAGTCGGCATTGTTTCCCGCAATCTGCGCTTGTACAATAATCTGCAGTCAGCCAATCTGGAGTTGCAGGAAGCCAATATGCGCTTGCGCGAGCTGGATAAAGCCAAGTCAGAGTTTTTGTCTATTGCCAGCCATCAATTGCGTACGCCTATTTCCGCTCTCAAAGGCTATTTATCCATGATGATAGACGGAGACTTTGGGCCTATCCCTGACAAAATCAAGCAAGTCATCAAAGACTTGTTTGAAAGCGCGTCTCGCTTGGCTCGCTTGATCAATGTCTTTTTAAATGTTTCTCGGATTGAGTCTGGCCGCCTGAAGCTGGAAAAGCACCCCCTTCAAGTCAATGATTTGATTATTAGCGTTATCAAAGAACTTGGCAACCAAGCTGAACAAAAGAAATTAAAACTTAGCTATCAGGAGCCAAAAACTGTTTTACCCCTAGTCAATGCTGATAGTGATAAATTACGTGAAGTCATCTTGAATCTTATTGATAATTCTATTAAATACACGCTAGAAGGATCTATTACAACTTCAGCTTATACCGATGAGCATGGCTTTCATTTTGTGGTCAAAGATACTGGTATTGGCATTGATCCGGAAGAAGCCAAAACTTTATTTAGAAAATTTGTGCGCGGCACAGGCGTGGCCCAGATTCATACTGGTGGCTCTGGCCTCGGCTTATTTATCGCCCAAAAAATCATCAAAGAACACGGCGGCCAGGTATGGGCCGAAAGTCAGGGTAAAGGCAAAGGAAGCACCTTTCAATTTGTCATTCCCATAAATGGGGGAGATAGTGCACCGGAAACCTTGCCCGCGCCAGCAGAAAAATAGGCAGATTTGACTAAGACAAATGTTTTGGTATATTATGATAATTACTAAAGAAAAGTGATTTAATAAAATTTATGCCAAACAAGAAAAGCGACAAACAAGAAATTTTACAGGCAATCAGCGGCTTATCGGCAGCTGTATTTAATTTGACCAAAAAAGTCGATGATTTATCGGTAAAATTAGATAAATTGACCGAACGGGTTGATGTCCTAACTGAGCGTGTCGATGTCCTAACTGAGCGTGTCGATGCTCTTACGGTAAGAGTTGAGAATCTAGAACAACAATATGAGGATATTTTATCAACTATCAATAATTTTGCCGATCAAGTGGAGCAAAGATTTTTGGCCATAGAAAAACGCTTAACTATTTTAGAAACAAACTCTGTTACCAAAGATTATTTGGACCAAAAATTATTTGCTTTAAAAGGTGACATGATAGTTATGATGCGCCAGGAAAATACCAAGCTAGAGACCTTAGTAGAAGCTCTGCAAGAGCAGAGGAGTTTGTCTTTAGATAAAAGTAAAAGAGTATTGGCTTTAGAGCCGTTTCCTAAAATATAATGTTTTTTAACCAAGCCCCTCGCACTGCATCTACCTTTGGTAGGAAGGGCTGGGTTTTTTGTTTGTGGATAAAATATTAGTCAGGCTCCCCTTAATATACTTGACATCTTTTTATGAGGGCGCTATATTTATATTATAAGTATAGACGGCTTATTTTTATGAGACGGCTATACAATGAACCTTAACACTAAGGAGGTGAACTCATGCGCAAACTGAGGCGGATGAACTACTGGAGTGGATTAGCCGATCACAGGCATCCTCGCAGTGCTCAGGCGGTGTTGCGGCCATGCCTCGCGACAAGCAAGTCGAAGGGCGTTGCCAGTTCTTGCGGGCAAGGTGCCTGCAACTGCGGTGGTGGCTGCAACGGCGAATGTTCCACATCCTGTGAAGGGTGACCAACGAGGCAAAGAGGGAGGAATATAAAAGTCAGTTATTTCTCCCTCTTACCCTTATCCTCAAATACCGGGAGGCAGAAAATGTCTAGATCATTTGGATTACAGTGGCACCTAACCAACGATTGCGATCAGCGCTGTAAGCATTGTTACATCTGGCAAAAGCACGACAAGGAGGGGTTGACATCTACACCTACACTGGAACAGTGTCAGTCTATCATCGAGGACTTTTGTGCGTTCTGCGGGGAAATGGGAGTTATTCCTTATTTCTCCATAACCGGTGGTGACCCTTTGCTTTATCAACACATTTGGGAGGTGCTGGAAGTATTGCGTCGTAAGAGTATAAGTTTCACCATACTAGGCAATCCATTTCATCTGACCGACGACAGAGCTAAGTTGCTGAAGGACTTAGGTTGCGTCAGTTATCAGATGTCTTTGGACGGGCTTGAGAAAACACATGATTCTATGCGCAAGCCGGGATCGTTTCTGGCAACACTTGCAGCCTTGCCGCTGTTGCACGATGTTGGGATTAGAAGTATGATCATGTCAACAGCGTCCATGCTCAATTACCGCGAGCTTCCGGACGTTGCCAGGCTGTGTGTTGAGCATCATGTTGGCAACTTCGCATTTTCCCGGTACTGTCCGACACGGGGTGACACCGAGTTTAACATGTCACCACAGCTCTACCGTCAATTTTTGACGGAAATGTGGCAGGTTTTTAGCGAACTTGTTGATAGCGGTACCAACTTTGCTCTCAAGGATCACTTGTGGGTGCCCTACCTTTACGAGGAGGGGTTGTATCAGCTTGGTGAGGTTAAGGACCTTGTTCTCGACGGTTGCAACTGCGGCATTAGTCACATGACCTTACTGCCTAACGGCACGGTCTATGCGTGTCGTCGCTTTGAGAGCTTGGTCGGGAGTATTAAACAACGCAGTTTCAAGGAGATTTTTCTATCGCCAGAGATGGACACGTACCGCCAAATCGAGAATCTGTCTGGTTGTAAGGACTGTGTCTTGCTAAATTACTGCCGTGGTTGTCACGCAGTTTCCGCGGGCACAACTGGGGATTTTTTCAGCAAGGATCCTCAATGTTGGCGAGTTTAACTGAAATAGCGATAGTAACTTCAAGAGTGCTATCGCTATTATCTAAGTATAATTTCTATTATACTATATAATATAATTATGAGTTATAATCAAATTTACAAAAAAAGATCAGTTTGGGGAGATGAGCCGAATATACTATTGCGGCAAATTTTTGAAAAATTGACGCCTAAAGACAAGTTTCTTGATTTAGGGTGCGGTCAAGGCAGAGATGTTTTATTTATGTTGGCCAAGGGATTCAGGGTGACCGGTGTTGATGCATCACCGGAATCTATAAATCATATAAAAAATTTAGTAAAGATAAATAGATTATCAACGGTAAATTTCGAGCTAGTTTGTGGCGACATTAGTAGCTACATTATAAAAGATGATATGTTTGACATTATTAATGCTTATAATTCTTTGCAATTTTTGTCCAAAAAGGATGCTTTCCGAGTATTAGAAAATATAAAGAACAATATCAAAAAAAATGGTTATATTATCATATCGGGTTTTACCATAGATGATCCGCTGTACAAAAAAATTGGCAATGATAAACGCTGTTTTTTTGAACGAGGTGAGTTAAAAAAAATATTTTCCGAAGCAGATATTATTTTATATAACGAAGAAATTATTAATGAAAATGGTCATGCGGGCAATCCAGAGCCGCACATACACGGAATTACAAGGATTATAGCACAAAAAAATATTGGATCAGATAGTTGATTGTCTGCTAAATTGTAGAACCAGTTTTATTATCGATTTTTTTAAAATAAATACATGAAAAAATACCTTAGCTTAAAATCGGTGAAGGTTGATAAAAAGTTATCAGCATTCCTAACTGCAACTAAGGAAGAGTTTGATAATTTTTATGATTTTAAGGCCACTGAACCACTGTTATTTTTTGTGCCCAGCCGACAAGATTTAGATTTGATCATGGGGAAGAAAACTGAAAAATGGTTTGTTGGCGTGACTAAAAATAACGCTATCTTTATTTTGGACAAAAATATTTATGCCAAAGAATCAAATCATAAGGCAAAAAATTTTTGGTTAACACTCAAGCATGAATATAGTCATATTTACTACTCGCAAATGACCAATAGCCATTATCCTTGTTGGTTAAACGAGGGATTGGCCTGTTATCTGTCTGGTAAAAAATTAATTTTAAGCAAGGATTATAATAGCGCCCTGGATGTTTTTAATTATTTTGACAAGAGTGGTTCAAATGTATATATGATAGGCCAATTTTGGGTTGAATTTTTAATTAAAAAATTTGGCAAGAAAAAACTTGTTAGGCTCATAAAAAGTTTAAATTTTGAAGCAAGAATAAGTGAACGTCGATTTGCTAGTGAATTTTATAAAATATACGATTTTAGGTTTGATAAAAAATCTTTCACTAAAAAATTGGGAAAAAATAAAAATTTAATATAAAAAAACCAGGCATCCTTTAGTAATTAATTTTTAATAGGATGCGAAAGAAAAGCGATTTGGAGGGCTGGCAATTGGCAGTCGTGGTTTTGCTACTGTTGATCCCTAGTTTTGGGACTTTAGCTAAAACAGCCAAGACTGTCACTAGCCAGACTAAGTACATTGATAAATACTATCAAGTAGATCAAAACGGCAAAACACAGGTCAACATTTATTTGGGCGATGAGAAGATTGCCAGTCTAGATAGTGGGGGAAATTTCAGCTTCCCTATTGTTGATCATCTGGGCTCACCCACAATCATTACTGATACCAAGGGCCAAATAGTGGCCACAAATGACTACAGAGCATTTGGTAGCTTACCTACCAGTACCAGTATGGCAGGGAGCAATCGGTATAAGTACACCGGCAAAGAGCTGGACGCGGAAAATAATTTGGAATATTTTGGCCAGCGCTATTATGATGCGATTTTGGGCAGATTTACTAGCATTGATCCAATGTTGCTCAAAAATCCAAGCAAGTTTTTGGCTGATGTGCAAAGTTTAAATAGTTACGCCTATGCCAAGAATAACCCCATAACCTTTTTTGACCCCGTTGGCTTATTGACTAAGATTTACTTGGAGAAAAACAAAGATAAAGGCTGGTTTGAACCACGGTACGATCATGCTTTTATGGCTATTAACGGCAAAGTGTATAATTGGGAAAGTAATGTGGGTCGAGAATATCATCAGCAGGATGGTCGTTGGTTGGGTGAAGACATGGACGTTGTCAATTGGACAAATTTTATGAACCGGGCAGATAACGCTAAAGCCGAATATGATATTTATACATTGGATACCAGCCGTAAGCAGGAAGAGGGGATGCAACGATATTGGCTCAATTTAGCTTGGGCTAACATGGCTGACCAGGGTGATTTGCGGACCATCTATAATAAATTTTTGCAGAGCACTGACGCAGTAGTTGAAGCGTTGCGGCGGGGCGGTGTAGTTAATCAGAATTTTAAAGTTGGTCGTCAGACCGCCAATCCGGAAAAATTGGGTTATGAGCTATGGTTTAAATATAATTTAGATAAAGAAAATAACCAGGCGAAAAATAAATATTATAATAATATTCGTCCTAATAAATTTTTCGCGCCAGTTGTGGATCTCGCGACTTATAAATATCAACCTTAATAAATATGAACAAGGGACAATTAAAAAATATATTAAGCAGTGATTATCAAGCTGAAAATTATGACAGCTTGAAGTTTTGGCAAAGCTACAGAACCTGGGCAATGATTGCCATGTTTATTTCTTTAGCAATTTCTGCTTGGGTATTTACTTATGACTTATGGATAGTTTTTTATCTATTGATACTTTATATTTTTTTAGCAATCTTGATAGTTCGTGGCTATAAATGGCCGCTAGTGGCCATGATGGTTGTTTGGCTTTTGGAAAAATATAATAATGATGGTTATTTGATAATAAAATTTTGGTCAGTGCCAATATTTTTGCTGATTGGCATTATTTTGTTCTGGTTGCTTTATGTTTCATTTAAGATTCAAGTCGCTCGCCGGCATAATAATGGGAAAAGTAGAAAACATTATTTAGTAGTGTTGATCGGCATTGCACTAGTTTTACTGCTGTGGTATGGCTTGTCATGGGCGAAGTATTATGGATTTGGCCAGCCAAAATTTAATTTTGTTGTTCAGGAGCAGAATAACAAAACCATTATTAGGGAAGAAGTATTTAATATTAAATTTCAGATCGATGCTAAGTGCCGTTTAGAATCAGATAATCTGGATCGGCAGGCGACTGCGGATCTATGGTCAGGTCAACTCTGGTGCCAAGGTTACGACGACTACGTTGATTTTTCCGTTGACCAAAATATTGATAGTAGCCATGGTCAGGATAAGCCGATAGGCACTCGAGCTTGGCTGTTTGATAAACCGGATGAATTTTGGGCCATAGATGTTTATGACAGTCAAAATAAATATCGTTTGTTGGTTGGTGGCTACAGCAATACGGATAATATAAAAAATGATCTTGTCAGCAGTTTAATACAGGAATAAGATGTAATCATTATTAATTTTAATCATATGCCGAGTAAAAAATCTCTAAGTTTTCGCCCCATTATTGGCTTAATGTTGGCGAGTTTGTTTTTATCAAATTTTTCGCTAATTTTAGCCAAAAAAGCTCAAGCGCAAGAATCAGAACCGGAAATTTCTAACCAAATAACGCCGGTTGATCCGATTATCCAGCCTGTGGATAACTCAAATGGGGAAATCATGGGTCTGCCGATAAAGGAAATAGCTAAACCAATACCCAGTCCGATATTTTTGGATCCAGTTGTCGAAGATCCGGTTTTGGATCCGATAATCGAGGAGCCGTCATTAGATCCGATTATTGAGCCGGGCGATCAGGCACCGATAAGCGATGATGGCGCAATAAGCAACGACACTGCTGAAGAAATGGACATGATGTCTGGCGAAGATGGTGTGGTTGATATGTATGGTAATCGAGATAATGTTGGCAAACAGCCAAAAGATAAGGTGGGCAGCTATAATATCGATGAATTGACCGGCTTATTTTCTTATTCTTATTCCCTGTCTATCCCCAAGGGTCGAACCAATCTACAGCCAGATATCGCTCTGCAATACAATCATCGGCAGGTGAATATTGGCTCTATGGCAGGTTTTGGCTGGAGTCTGTATATGCCAAGTATCGAAAGAGACAACCGTACTGGTATTGATAATATATATAATGAGAAATATTTTATTTTAAACTTGGGCGGCAGCAGTCAATTGCAGCCGATAAGCGTGGATAGCAGCGGCTATGGCACCTATGGCAAGCTGGTTGATTCTAATTTCGCTAAAGTTGAATTTAGCAGTGAAAACAAGTGGATAGTCACTGATAGATTGGGCACAGCTTATACCTTTGGCGCCGATATAAATGCTCGACAGGATAACCCCAATAACTCCACCCAGATTTATAAATGGATGCTTCAGGAAATCAGGGATACTAATGATAATTTCGTAAGGTATGAATATTATAAAGATAGCGGGCAAATTTATCCCAAGAAAATATTTTACACCGGCTCAGGTGTGACCGACGGTATTTATGAAGTTGATTTTCAGCCCTTTGCTTCCGGTAGTTTGACGCAAAACAATATTGCCAACTCATCTTACCAAACGGGTTTTGAAGTTAAAACGCAATATTTATTGGATAGAATTGAAATTAAAGTAGAGGGCCAGATAAAAACTGTTTATGATTTAGTGCAACATTTGAATGAAACCAGCAGCAAATATTTATTGCAATCAATAGTGCCTCAATTTTATAATGGCGGCGCAGGATTTACCAAAGATCAGGTGGATTTTCAGTATTCATATCAAGCAACCACGTATTCAGCTACTAGTCAGTACGACCTGCCAAATAATATGATTTTAGGTGCCGAGAGCCAACAGGGATATGGCAAACAGGATTACTTTTTAGATTTAAATAGTGATAGTTATACTGATTTTATTCGGGTCAGTTGTTCCAGTGGACAAGTCGATGTTGACGCTTGGCTCAACAATGGTCAAGGAGCGTGGGCAACTAGCACAGCCTTTGATTTGAGCACTAGTTTTAGCGGTAATTGCGGCGGCGTGTTTGGTGGTACGTATTATTCCTTGCCTCTTACTTTTGCCAATCTAAACGGCGATCATTTTATGGATATGGCTATGGATGATCGTTTTTATATCAATAGCGGCAGTGGTTGGCAACAGTCATCTAGCACTCTGCCGGTATCATTGACTCAAGTATCGCATGCCGGTTTACCACCCATGAATCTAGTAATTTTTCAAGACATGAATGCTGACGGCTATGATGATATTATTTATAATAACCATACCGACCTTACGGCCAACATAGATGTTTATTTGCGTAATATCGGTACCGGCGGCTGGATTCTGGATAATGATTATCATAATTCAGTGACCATGGAATCTAGTGATTGTCTGGCTTATGGGGGTGATCCTTATGGTTTTGCCGATCTAAATAATGATGGTCTGGGTGATGTGTTTTATAAATATAGCTGTCAATATGGCGAGCATCATGAGCAAGGCGAAGGCATACTTTTTAATACCGGTAGTAGCTTTATTTCCGGTACGGTGAGTATGGACTTGCCAATTATGAGTTATTTTTTAGACATAGCCACTCCAGAGCAAACAGTAAATTATTTTAGCGATTTGGATGGAGATGGCTTGAGTGATCGTGGTTATTATCACAAGGTTGAGGAAAACAGCACATGGTCTCAAGGAAATTTGTCTTTAATGGGTCAAACTGTGTTTGATACGGGGGATATAGAAGATTATGGGGACTATTATAAATTATCTTTACCAGTGGCCATCGCTGATTTCAATGGCGATCAGGTGCAAGATATCATTCATTCCGGCGGCTCATTTGCCGATACATATTTTGGCAAAGGAGAAAAATTGGATATCATGCGAGAGATTGATAATCAATCTGGTTCTAAGATATATATTAGCTATGGTTTTTCCGCTCAAGAAAAAAATACCGATGGCAGCCTGGCTAATCCGGATTTGCCGTTTAATATGTATGTAGCCAGAGAAGTAGTCATCGATGATGGCGTCAATAATTGGTCTGGCTACCAATATCAGTACGCCGCTGGTAAAACAATGGAAATTGCCAGCGAGAAATTGCGCGATGTATATGGTTTTGCCAAAGTTACCAATCGGCAGGGTCAGGCTTTGCCGATTGATTTGGGGGATGGAAGTGACGGTGTTTATGTATCTACCGGCAATGATATCTGGGAAACAGACAAAAATTTTACTTCTATATTAATCAATGAGGGGCACACTGTAGTTGTAAAAAATGGTATTAAGATAAAAAATCAAGGAGTCGCCGTCATTAATGGCATTTTGTCTGCGCTTGGCCAAGGGTACCAATATGATGAATCTGGCCCTGGTCAAGGCGGCAGCGGCTTGCTTTGCGGCATATATAACGCGGCCGGCGGCGGCGGCGGTTCGTATGGCGGTTTGGGAACCGCCGGCCAGGAGCCAAGCGGCTGCTCCAATAAAGCTGGCCAGCCCGGACCAACTTATGGTTATGAAGATTTAAATATAATGTTTTTGGGGTCTAGCGGCGGCAATGGCGGCGATGTTGGCCGAGGCGGCGGCTATGGAGATGCTGGCGCCGGCGGCAATGGCGGCGGTATTATAATATTAAATTCTTTATCTTTAGAGCTTGGCATCAACGGCCAGATCAATGCCAATGGCCAAGATGGCGGTTCAGCTACTTTGGATAGCGGTCTTTGGTCTGGCGCCGGCGGCGGCGGCGGATCGGGCGGATCAATATATATTCAAACCATTGAAACAACTAGTATCGGAAGTGGCCAGGTAAAGGCCTTGGGTGGCCAGGGCGGCAATGAATACCATTCAGTCGGTATGGAACCCTCTGGTAATGGCGGCGTGGGCGGCGATGGCCGCATTAGAATAGAGTCGTACAATGGCCAGATCAATGGATCATCCCAACCAAATTATTTTTCTAATACTGAATTTATTCCGTCTGTGAGCAATATCTACAATGACATAAATTTACAGAAAATAGTAAATGATTATAACATCGCTTCAGACGCGGGCCTGTATCTGCACGGCAAAGTAAAGTATAGCAGCCGTTATGACTGGCAGGATAATATGTTGGGCAAGAAAATTGTTCAATGGCAGACAGAGGATCTGGGTCAGAACAGAAGGTTTGTTTATAGTGATCAAGATACCGATACTCAGATTCATTTATTGGAGGGTGGGCCTTTGCGTGAGTATGATGTCGACGCCAACACAGTAGCGCTATACCATATGAATGGTATTGTTGGCACGCAAGATAAAAAAGATAATGCCCAGGGCAATGGCACTTATGATTTGGTAGAGGAGGGTTTTGGCAGCGCCAACGTAGATACTGGCTTTAATGGCCAGGCTAACGGCGCCTATAAAGGAGTTTCCACTAATACTAGAGCATATGCACCAGTATATGGTATTGGCGACGATGCTTTTACTTTGGAAATGTGGATCAAGTATAATGGCAGCGTTTTGACTATGCGGCCGTTTGGCAAGATTAATAATAGTAATCTCGGTTTTGTGGCCGAATATGATAATAATCAAAATTATATTTGGTTTTATTCTCAATCTGACAAATATACCTGGACAGTGCATTCAGCGCAAAACTCCATACATTTGGGTCAATGGCAACATTATGCTTTTGTGGTGGATACGCAGAACGCCTATATTTATATTGATGGCGATTTATCTGGCCAAGGCCCAGTGACATATAATGGCGGTGATGCAGTCAACGAAAAGTTGTATCTATTTTGCCATAAGGCAAATTGTAATGATGCCGGGCCATTTTCTATTGATGAATTGCGTATCTCTAATATAGCCAGAAATAGCCAGGAAATATTTGATTATTATCACAACACGCAGGAGCCATACTATGAAACTAGCGTCGCTTCGCAATATGAATATAATACTGATAATGGCAATTTGCTGACTAAACATGATTTAGGTAAAGTAACGGTTAATTTAAATACCGGTCAAATCACCGATCAGCTTACTGGTGACGAAAAAGACACCAACTACGAATATGCCCAAAATACCACCAAGCATATCCTGGCTGCCCCGAAGAATAAGGAAATCAGCAGCATTGCCGAAAGTAAAGATCAGGATTTATATTATGATAATTTACCTTTGGGCCAAGTAGAAAAAGTCAATCTTACCAAAGAAGATTATAAAACAGACGCGGTCGAAGTAAAACGAGTTTTCAACAGCTATGGTTTGGTCAGCGCCGAGATTGATCCAAAAAATGCCACCACCACCATCGTCTACGACAGCCCCAATCTTTATCCGGCTTCTGCGACCAATGCCTTGAATCAGGTGACTTTGACTGACTACAATTTATTCAACGGCCAAGTAGCCAGCTCCACCGATCCCAATGGCTCAAGAACCGTAAATACATTTGACGCTTTTGGCCGCCTGGTCCTAACGCAGATTTCCGATCCTGGCAATCCGACAACTTTGCTGACCAAGCAAGAAATAAGTTATCAAGACACGATTTTGCCTAGATACAAAGAAGTCAAAGATTATTATACCGCCAGTCAATATCAGACTAGCAGGGAATACTATGATGGTCTTAATAGAGTGGTTCAGAAAAAATCCCAGACCGGAAATTCCGGCGAATATGCCACAGTAGATATTAGCTATGATGCTCAAGGCAGAGTAGAGCGCCAGTCTTTGCCCTATATGACCAGCAGTTTGGCCTATAGCTCGGCAGATCTGTCCAAACCAGCTAAAACCTATACTTATGATGCTCAAGACAGGATTTTGACCGAAACAACGCCGGTTGGCACAAGCAGCTATGAGTATGACGGCTTCATTACTGTTATCACTGACGCCAATGGCCACGTCAAAGAATTGACCAAAGATGCCTATGGCAATTTAGTCCAAGTCAAAGAGCACAATGGCGCCAGTGTCTATACTACCAACTACGAATATACATTGACAAACAAGCTCAAGAAAATCACGGACAGTGCTGGCAATATTCGCAACTTTAGCTATGATGCTCTGGACAATTTGACTTGGCAGGACATGGTGCATAAGCCCAGTGTTGCAAATCCCGCCAAGATCCAATACACCTATGACAAAAATGGCAATGTCTTAACAGAAACATCTTTTAAGAACGATGCCATATCCTATACTTATGATAATTTAAACAGAGTCCTGAATGAAAAATTGTCCGGCGCTACTAAAATAAACTACACTTATGACAATGGCCAGTATAATAAAGGCAAGCTTATTTTCGCTGATTATGGCTTAGGCAATTCTAAGCGCTATAACTATGATATTTTGGGCCGCCTGACTACCGCCACCACTACCATTGCCAATGAGCCCTTTGTCTTAAAGTACGAGTACAATCTAGCCGGCGCTCTATCCAAAGTCACTTATCCAAACAATTGGCAAGTAGCTTACAGCTTCAATGATATCGGCCAAGTAAGCTCTATATCTCTGGACAAAGGCCAAGGCCCAATAAATATAGCCACCAATATCATTTACAACCAAAATGGCCAGATGACTCACCTGGAAAGGGACAATGACGCCATAACCGACTATACCTATGACCCCAATCAAGCCTTTAGACTGACCAGGATTCTGACTACTTCTGGCCAGGACACTCTGCAAGACCTCAACTATACCTATGACGATGTAGGCAATATCTTGAACATAGTAGATAACGCCAATACTGATCTCAAGAAATCAGCTACCTACACCTACGATGACTTAAATAGGTTGCTTTCAGCTACAGTAAGCTACACCAACCACCCAGATAAAAACTACACCCAGACATTTACCTATGACAGTATTGGTAATATGACAGCAAACTCTGATCTAGGTACAATGAACTATCTAAATAACAATCCTCATCAGCTCACCTCTGTAGGCTCAAGGAACTTTGTCTATGACAATGCCGGCAACCTTAATAGGGAAATAGGCCTAAGAAAGTACTACTGGGACCATAGAAACAGACTAAAGAATACTTTTGATATAGCTTCAGAAGACAACACCTACTATCTCTATGACCATAATAACCAAAGATTCATAAAATGGACTGAAGACTACCTCTACTACCCTCCAGATCCAGAAATACCCACTGAATCTCTATCTATTCCCGACAGAGGCCTGGATAATCTAGATTCTACTGAAGAACTGACCCTAGACGGTGGCACAGGCTACTGGGCTTGGACTGTGGTATCACAGGATAAGTATGTTGATAAATACTTTGAGAAGAACCTTAATAACCAGACTAAAACCCACCTATACCTCGATAATATTAAATTAGCTACTATAAATAATAATGGTAATCCAAACTACATACTATCTGACCACTTAAGCTCTTCAGATATTATTATAGACAGCTCTGGATCTATTATGGAGTCAACTGATTACAAACCTTTTGGTAGTATACAAGCTGAATATACTGTTACAGACCCCATTTCAGACTACAAGTTTTCAGGGAAAGAGGTGGACGAGGAGAGTGCTTTACAATATTTTGGGGCAAGGTATAATGATAATCAGTTGGGGAGGTTTATAACGATAGATCCATTACTCTTAGATTTGGAAGATAGTGAAAATTACAATAAGCAAATATTAGAACTATTTATAGATCCTCAACAACTGAACTCATACAGCTATGCCAGGAATAACCCAATTATTTACACTGATCCATCTGGTCAGTATGTAGAAACAGCCCTTGATTTGATTTCCCTAGCTTTATCTTATTACGATTATCAACATAAAAAGAGTACCTGGAACATGGTATTTCTGGGGCTAGATATAGTAGGCGTTGCAGCTCCTTTGCCATCGTTAGGACTAGCAAAGAATGGATACAGAACATACAAAATAGCTGATTATTTCCATGGTATTGCCAAAAATGTTGATGATGTTATAAACTTAGGGGAGCTATTTGTTAAGAATGCAAATTTTAAGTTCACTCAAAGAGCCTGGTCTGCTGGTGAAGCTGGAAATGATGTAGCTAGTTTAGTCGGGCATTATTATAAACATGGAGCAGAAGTTGGGGCTAAGAATGTTGATGAGTATTATAGTATGGCTAATAGTTTAATCAATTCCGCAGATAATACAACCGTCTTCAAACTTGATGGTGTTTATGGCAAGGGTTATGTTGATTATTTTAATCCTACAACACGTGAGTTAGTCGGTTTAAATAAGAGTGGCCAAATAAGTTCCTATCAAATGGTCTATGATCAAGTAAAATTTGATAAGTTAAGCGATGCTGTTAATAATTTAAGGTAAAATTATGATAAAAGAAGACATTATTGAGAAGTATAAAGATTTTCGTCTTGGGTATCGTGATTATGAGAAAGATGACAAATATGTGGGCGACTTCAAAAATTTTAATGTTGTAGTTAAATGGATTTTATTGATGCCAGAGAGGTATACAGATTTAACAAAAGAGGGGTTTATGTTTATTGACGAATATCATGGGATTGATAATATTTTGAAAAAAATTTTAGAGGACTATCCAGATTTTCCATTTGATGGAAACGATCCTAAAAAGTATATGAAAGAAGTGTTAACAAATGCTGTATCTGGAAAAAGATAAGGATATTAGCTTTTTTTATAAGCAAATATCGTGTAAGTAATTATCGCTAAAATAAATATCCTCGCCTAGCCAAGGTGAGCTAGAAATTTAGAGACGAGTCAGAGCGTTACGAAGTAAGCGACGCAATGTTTGAGCGCAGCGAGTTTTGCGTTGCTAGTGATGACGAGTCCTAAATTCTGTGAACCTTGGCTCAAGCGAGCGACTTTTTTGGCTACTTTTTTGGTCGTACAAAAAAGTAGCATAAGACAAATACATTGATAAGTACTTTGAGAAGAATCTGAATAACCAGACTAAGTCTCATATTTATTTGAATGATATAAAGATAGCTACGGTGAATAACAATAATGACCCATATTATATACTATCAGATCATTTGAGTTCTAGCTCAATACTGACTGATAGTACTGGCACCACAGCTCAATTGTCAGATTACAAGCCATTTGGTAATATTAACTATGATAATGAGATCATTGACTTAAAGAATGATTATAAGTTCACTGGACGGGAGTATGACGAAGAGACCAATATTCAGTATTTTGGAGCGAGGTATTATGATAACCAGTTGGGTAGATTTACGGCTATAGATCCGTTAATGATTGATATCTTAGATGCTAAGAAGTATAATAAGAATACTGATGAAATTTTAGCTAATCCCCAAGAATTAAATTCTTATTCTTATGTAGCCAATAATCCTGTGGTATATGTAGATCCAACAGGAGCCATCAAAGTGAATTATGATGATGCCACTGATGAGCAGAAAACTCAATTCAAAGAGGCGCTAGTTAAATTGCATGATTTGGTTCAAAATAATCAAGAGATACAGGATTATTTTAAATCATTTGATAAAGATATTGATATTGTTAAGATTTTGAGCAGTGACGAAAAATATGGTCCGGACGTATTTATAGGAGTGGATGATAACCCCGATAAACCGCTAGCTGGGTCATATAATGGAGATTGGTGGTTTAATGATGTAAACATATATGATCTTGGATTAGAGGGTGATTCTGAGTCAATTGGTAGCACTTTAATTCACGAACTGAGCCACTGGGCTAATGATGCAGGTAGTTGGTTCGGTGATAAAAATCCAAATATAAGTGGATTTAAATCCTATGAACATTTTATGAGTCAGCAAAACTCCAAAGACCAGGGATTATCAGGTTATGAAAAGCAGCAACGATTTAATACATATTATAAGGTTATGAGTGATTGGGGAGGGCCTTATGGATATTTCGCTGAGGATATTCTATACGGTAAATATTAAAATATATGATTATGAATAAGAAAATTAATCTGATTTTAACAATTTTAATTGGTTTAGGACTTCTGCTTTTTGGTCTATCGCCCATGACTCCTTATACACCTTACGTTCTGCTAGTATTATTGATTATTTTATTTACTTCTACCTTTAAGTTTCGTGAAAAGAAAATAATCAGTTCACTTTTCTATATCATGTTGGTGTTATCTGTATTATATATGATAATACCATTTAAGATCATAAATATAAACAATGCAGAAGATGTTAAATTATTTTTTGTAGGAGATGAAAAGGTTAAAATTTTACCTATCGTAAATGCAGATTTGGAATATCTAGATAAGCGTCCACTGGAAGTTTACCCGGTTGGTGATGTTATTATTAGAATAGCCCCTCATTACGTAGTGCTTATAAGGAACTAATAAATACAAAAAACCGCCTTTCTGGCGGTTTTTTGATGTAGGTAAGCTGTTGGTAACTAGAGCCTTCGCAAGACCTCAAAAGTGAGCTAAGCTAAAGGTGGACTTTTAGTTCTTTTTTAGCTAAAATATAGTTAACAATTAAATAACATTGGCTTAACAGCCAAGCGCCTAAACTTAAGGATTTTCCTTGGGCATGGTGCAAAAACCTATAACAGTAAATGGCTCGTCGTCAGAGCACTGTTATAGGTCATGCCTCGAAAGGGGTATGGGTCTCCGTAAGGGGATCGCTGGCGGCGGGCTTTTTGCATCTCCGGCAGCCCTCTCACTTAGGTCGAAAGTGAGTCTAGGAATTAATTATTAATCAAAATAATTTTATGGAAACAGGAAAAAAGAAAATGGGTTTTTTCAAAAAGATGTTAATTGGTGCGGGCGTTACACTTGTTGTTATCATCGTTATCGCTGCTTCAAGTGACAATGATAATGAAAATACTAATCAATCCAATCAGCAAGCAGCGACTACTAACCAACAACAAGGTCAGCAACCAGAACAATCTATAATAAAAGTTACCGCTGTTAAACTCAGTGAGGAATATGATACTAATAGCGTGGCCGCTGACGCAAAGTATAAGAATGAAATGGTAGAAGTCTCTGGTGTTATTGATAATATAGGTAAGGATATTATTGATACGCCGTATGTTACTTTATATGGCCCATCTAGTAGTTTATTTGGTATTCAGTGTATGTTTAATAAAGAAGACGAAGTTCAATTAGCGGCCTTATCAAAAGAACAAAACATTGTTCTTAGGGGTAAAGTGGAAGGAGAAATTATTGGCAATGTCATTGTTAGAGGTTGTAGCATAGTTAAATAGCCACACTAATTATCCCAACATAGTCAACCTTGGCATACTAAACTGATGCTCCAGTATCTTCATAATCAGCATAGAAAAAGCATCGGCTAGGTCATCGTGTTTTTCGACCCCAAAGTTAGTTATTTCCTGTATAAGTTCTTCGGCTCCGTGACGAGGGAAAACTACATAACCTCGTTTAACAGAATTTGAAGCTATGGCTAATCGTGATCTCTTGTCTAAGCGTCCGAAATTAACTCCTTCTACTTGCATACAGTAATCATCTTGTAATTGGTGGATAAAAGCCCGTTGGTACCCAACGTCTTCTACATAAACATCAGGATAATCTCCTTTACGTATACTATTAGCTAAACTTTTAACTGCTTGAATAGCGTCTGGGAAAGTCAGACGTTGGTTAATGGGATGGGGCAGAATATAGATTAGGGGACGTTCGTCAACAATATAAACTAAAGCCGCGACCATAGCTGTATAATCAGCTGTGGTCTTTTCAGAAATAGCTAAGTCAATACCAATAGCTGGGAAGAAAAAATGTTCTCGACTTTTAGGGATCTCATCATAGTAGCATAGCCACTCTGGATGAATCACTCTTTCCGAGTTAGAGATAATACGCAGTAAATACTCCCTATACCAGGCTGTATCATTTCCCACTCGCTTTTTAAGATTTCCAATACTTTCGTTATCTGGATATTTCCCAGGCCAAGCACACTGGTTGTTGTCATCTAACAGAGGATAGGAACGATATATGCCTTTGAGATTATTATCTTTAATACCCTGTTGTAATCGCATTAACACTGAATCTTCGTGTAAAAGATTGCCCACTACAATAATGCGAGTGTTTAAGTCTCCGGCTGGAATAACATCTCCTACCAGCCATTGATGAGTCTTGTCCCGACTTTCTTTGGTCTTTACAGATTCCAAATCTTCCACATCATCGCAAATAATTAAATCTGGTCTATATTGCCCATGTCTTAAACCCCTAATACTTTGTTCAGTAGAAGCGGCTATGATCCTAGCGTCATATTTAGGGATAACTAGAGCATAAGAACCCCATTCATCAGCTTGCTCTTCAAAAGGTCCTAAGTCAGCTCTAAGTAGTTTATTTTGCTCTAATTCTCGTTTAAGGTTCATTAAGTGCTGCCTAGCCTGTCTTTGGGTCTGACTAAGCATAACCACAAACTTCTTTTTCTGTTGTCCTAGTATTGCCCAAATTGGGTATGACATATTCATAATCGTGGATTTTCCGGATCCACGGAAGGCCACTATAACAGCCATAGGAATACTTTCGTCTTCGGTTATAGAAAATAATTCTTTATGAAATCTGGCCGTCTCGTGAGTCACATACTTGGCAAAGTAGAGATGGAAAAATAGTAAATGACTTTGTCTAGTGATGGCTGTCCGGACTTTCCGGTCTTGGTAGACTTGCCTCAGTAGTTGAGGCGTTAACATTGTTGGGTTCATATATTTGTTGTTCTTTCTCGTCAGAGTCAGCGTGCAAGGCGGCTAGTTTTAAGGCCTCGGTCACGACTGCTTGTTGCTCTGGCGTTAATACCTGGTTAGATTCTTCAAGTTTGGCGGTTACTTGGAGTTTAGTGGTGTATTGCGGATGGTGATGTTTGAGCCACATAATAATGGCTGTCAGATTACGATCTTTAATAGCGGTAATTAATTGGGACTCCGCCATGTCGTTTATGAGCAGTGATCCTTGTAGTATGGCCTGATCAGCTTCTTTGGCAAAAGATTCGTTGTCTTTACGCAGACGATAATAGGTCGCTCTACTGATGCCAGACTTTTCACACGCTATTTGCACTATAGGAGTTTTCTTGAGCTGTTCAATCAACTCATTTTTTTGTTGCTTACTTATCATGACCGTGTAATTTAATAGTTTTTTTACCAGTTAGTTTTTTCCAACGCTTTTTGATCACTTCTGTATAGACGGGGGATTTTTCCATGATATAGCATCTGCGCTTCATTTTGGTGGCCGCTATTAACGTTGAACCAGAGCCACCAAATGGCTCGACAATGAGGTCATCGCGCTTGGTAAGGACTTTGATATATGGAATAAGAATTTCTACTGGTTTGGTGCCGAAAATCACTCCTTGACCAGAGCTTTTCTCGTCCGAGGCCTTATAGTCAATAAAGTCAGTTGGGGCGTACTTCTTGCCTTTTTGATAGCCTTCCCAATGGGGTTTACCGGCTATGGCGTATAAGGCGGTTTCGTATTCATTTTGAAGTGGCGTTTCTTCTGTGGATAGATTTAGTTCTAAACTGTCTTTACTACTGCCCACCATAGCTATATCGTGTTTTGAGAAAAATTTATACTTAGCCGCAAAGCCCTGGGTTCTATTGGGTAGTCGCCAAACTATCATATTTTTAACCTTCCAATACTTTTCCATTTCTGCCCAAATAGTTCTAAGATTTTTCCAATTCTCATAGACTATGATATGAAAATCATCTTTGGCTATTTTGGCAATATTTTTCATCCACAATTCAGTAAAATTATCAGGCAAACTATCTGTACCCAAATACCGTCTATCTCGCTTATAGCCGAAGCCCTCGCTAGACTTATGTTTCTTTTTACCTTTTAAATAATTTAATATATAAGGTGGATCGGTTAGACACATGTCAGCACTAACACCATTCATTAATTTTAGCATGTCGGCCTCAATAGTGGAGTCACCACACATCAGGCGACTGCCATCTAACTCATAAACATCACCTTTTTTAGTTTGAATGTTTTTAATATCTAATTTAGCCAGTTCTTTTTGGAGGTCAAATTTTTCTGGTTCTATATCTATATCAAAGATATCATCCAGTTCTTCGCTGCTGAAACCAAGATTTACTAGGAACGACTCGTCAAATTCAGCTAGTAGCTTAAAGTCAAATTCACCAGTGTTTTTATTGAGCCTTAGATTAAGCTCTTTTTCTTTTTCTAGATTAGGAATATTGACATAGACTACTGGCACTGTCTTATATCCCAAATCTTTAGCTATTTTGAGTCTAAAATGACCGCCAATGACCACATTCTCCCGACCTTTGGCTGAATTGCAGATAATAGGGTCTACTAGTCCATATCTGTTAATGCTGTCTGTTAAGTCCTGGATAGCCTTTTGACTCCACTTCCTAGGGTTGTAGGAAGCGGGACTTAATACCTTAGGATCAAGGTATTGGATTTTGAGGTTGTTTTTGTCCATGGTTTTATTGGTTAATAATTAATCTTATTATCGTTTTTTATCTAGAATTCCGGCTAGCTTAAGGAACATTTCAACGGCCTTTGGATTACCTTTAGTTGAGGCATTGCTATATAGCCCTCCGATGGCATCGGGAACGCGATCTTTTACCCAAACACTTATTTCGCTTTGCACAAGTGGCCAGAATTGCACGTCTTTCGTCCAATCAGTTAAGGTGTCCTCACAGACTCCGATTTGTTTTGCAAATTCCTTTTGTGTTTCGGGATTACGAAACTTATAAGGCGTAGCAAACCATTTGGCAAATAGTATAAATTCAGATACCCGCTGAACCCCGGGCACGACTTTTATAGAATCGGAGTCAATCGGAGCGAGGGTTTTGTTTTTAGTCATAGCTTAGTAATTAGTTAAATGAAAAAAGAGCCATTATTATCATAGCTCTTTTTCAAATAGTCCATTCCGAGTTCCGCTCGAGTTCCGTTTTGTAATGTTTTAGCTTATCTTAGCAATTTTTCTTTTGCTTCTTTTTAAGTCATTTCGATGGGCCTTTACACATGCGATTGATCCACATGTTATTTGCCATTTGTTGCGGGGCTTAAAATTACTCTTACAAATAGGGCATGTTTTATTAATAAATCCAGTTAAAACTTGCTTTACAGTTTCTTCTTTTTCAGTCAGAAAATATAAGAAAGCATTAATAATATAAATCATGTAATGCGTGTCCTCAAGACTAGCAATATCATTGTCGTTTAGAGATTTAATATATGCTGTTTTAATTTTATTACTGCGAGCAGATTCGTTAATCAAGCTTTTTTTCGAAATAAATTCTCGCCAGTCATATATAAATTCTTTGGTTAGTTTATACTTATCTAAGATTTTTTTTGCCCGTTCTTTAAAAATAGGGGATATATCAAAATCGTACTCCTGTCCCCATTCTATTTTTGAAGGTTTATGTCCATATGCCTCTCGGTATTGTGTATATTTTTCTCTTTTTTTCTTTTCAAATAATTTATGTATTTTTTCCATCTCATGGTATATCTCTAGAAATTTATATAAGTCAGCTATCCTTTTCTGGATGGACGCTATTATTTTTTTTCTATCAATATCATTTTTGTGTTCTTTAATCCATATCAAATATGGTAGAGCAATTTTTATGGCAAGTATTTGCTTTTTATCGTATAAAAATTCATATTGTTTTTTTATGGCACTAGCACTGGTGTAAAAATCAGAAAACTGTCTTTGCTTCCAGGCAAAAGATTTCTGTTGCGACGGCCACTCTACCATATTGTTATCAAAATAATAATCGAGCCAATGATCATTAAGTTTTCCGAGACTACCGATGCAATAGTAATTTTTTCTGTCCAATTTTATAATTTTAAATTTGTCTAAATCCTTAGGGTGGATATAACGCCATTCATTTAGTCCGTTAAAAGAAGCATATACTCTTTTAAACTCCACAACCCCTAAATATACTTTTAAGGCGGGGAAGACTAATTTATGCTTATGTAGCTCCTCTAGGGTATTTTTATCAATCTTAAGCCCGTTATCTTGGCAGTAGCCAACGAAAAAAGACATATGGATTAAACCCCCCTGATTGAGCGGCATTTGGGTTTTAAACTCTGTAGCTTCCATTTATTTAACGTTTTTCTTAGTATTTTTTATTTTATTCGCAAATCCCTAATTTACGGGGTAGAGTATTTGACAATCTTTGTATATTTGTATATAATACTAGTGTATGAAATATACCAAAAAACCAACAAAAGGGCAACTGGAAGTACTGGATTTTATTCAGAAATATATAGAAAAGCACAATATTCCACCACTTATTGAGGACATAAAATCAGCTTTTCAGTTTAAATCAACACGCTCTGTCACCCAATATCTAGATGCTTTAACCAGACAAGGGTACATAGAAAGGAATCGTAAACAAAAAAGAGGCATACAGTTAGTTAATCATTATCAAGAACCAGGGCTAGACACTGTTTTAGTTCCTTTGCGTGGCACAGTTTCCTGTGGTCAGCCTAGTTTCTACGCTGATGACAACATAGAGAATTTTTATTCAGTTGATAGCAGGTTATTGACCAGTAAAGTGAATAATTATTTTTTGGTGAGATCTTGCGGAAACTCCATGAACAGAGCGGGTATAGAAGATAATGATTTGGTGTTGGTAGAAAAAACTGATTATTTTGCAAACGGAGATAGGGTTGTAGCAGTTATTGATGGTCTGGCTACTATAAAGAATTTTTCCAAGGGAGATTCTTCAATAGTGTTATACCCAGCTTCTTCTGATGATAAGCATAAGCCTTTAATAGTTAAAGACGATTTTAATCTGGTAGGTAGGGTAGTCGATATATTGCCAGATCCGGAATCTTTTAATGATATCAGGTATGAACCTGTAAACCAATAATTAATCAAGCAAGCATGGCAAATTATCACGTAACAAAAAACAAAGATATTGGCAAATGGCAGGCTAAGAAAGAAAAGGCCGATAGAGTCGCCGGCTTTTATGACACACAAGCGGAAGCCGAGGCAGCAGCGAAACAATTTTCAGCTAATAGCGGCGGTGGTGAGGTAAGGATCCACAGCCCGAAAGGTCCAATTAGGGATAGTGATACAGTTCCACCAGGAAATGATCCTAATCCGCCTAAAGACAGGAGATTTTAATCGTATGGAAAAAAAATTAAAACATTTAGAATTCATACAAAACGTTATTAGCAGGATGGCTAATAACCTTTTTCTGTTGAAAGGATGGGTAGTTACTTTGGTAGCAGCACTTTTGGCTTTATTGGCATCAAATAATGCTGGTACCCAATTTATCTTTATAGCTCTAGTTCCAATTATAATTTTCTGGCTTCTAGACGGCTATTTCTTGTCTCAAGAAAGAATGTATAGGGATCTATACAAGGATGTTGCCAAGAAGCAAGAGGATCAAATTGATTTCTCAATGGATGCTAGTAAATATAATACAGGTAGAAACAGATGGCTTAACTGCTTCTTTTCTAAAACACTGGTAATATTTTATGGTCTGCTTCTGCTATTATTTTTAATAATTATTTACTACAATTTTGATATAAAAATTTCAATAAGTATAGGATAAACATATGTCAAGAAAAGTTTTTTACAGTTTTCATTATGAGCGGGACGCTTGGCGTGCTGGTCAGGTGCGAAACTTCAATTTACTCGCTGATGAGGATGAATATGGAATTATCGATTCAGTCGAGTGGGAAAAAATTAAGAAAAAAGGTGATGAGGCCGTAAAAAGTTGGATAAAAGATCAGCTTAAAAATACCTCTGTCACAGTTGTGTTGATTGGTGCAGAAACATCGGAAAGGCCATGGGTCAAATACGAAATTGAACAAAGCATAGAAAAAGGCAATGCTTTGTTGGGCGTTAGAATACACTCGGTTAAAACCCAGAAAAAAGAGACTGATTCTCCAGGAAAAAATCCTTTAGATTTGATTTCTCTAAAAAATGGTAAGCCTGCATCATCATTATACAAAACTCATGACTGGGTATCTGATGATGGTAGAAAGAATTTAGGTCAATGGGTTGAGGATGCATATAAAATTAGTGAATCTAAAACTAATTTAGGTACCCACGACACTAGCCCTACGCCAACCCCACGTAGCTTTACGCCTAAATCACCCTGGTCTGTTTTATGATATCAGATCAGGATAAGGATTGGTTAAGTAAATATTATCCTGGTTTGATAGTAAGCGGGAAAGAAATTTCTGGCGATATTGAATTTGTAGCTAACTATAATAAAGACACTGACCAGTTTTCAATTTTGTATAATGGTACACCAGACTCCATTGATGGTTTAAAGTTAAGTGGTAAGTTTTCCGTTATTATTTCTGAGAGAACTAACAAAGCTTCTTCAGATCTTCCGGCACTGATTGTTAAAAATATAGATACAACTACGGATCGTCATTTTAATCAAATGGACAAATCAGCTTGCCTTTGTAGTCCTTTAGAGGAGGGAGAGTATCTATTGCCAGAATTTAGTTTCAAGCTTTTTTTGGAAGAGCTGGTCATTCCATTCTTGTATGGTCAAGTTTTTTATGATAAAAATGGTAAGTGGCCGTGGTCTGAATACTCACATGGTGCCGTTGGCATACTGGAATCATATTTAGATATATCCGATGCAAGTAAAGCCAGGGCTTCTATTGAAAAATTACGTTATGATACAAATTGGCCACGAGTTGAACAGGTATTAAAGCAAAAATCTTATATTAAAGGGCATACCCCTTGTTTTTGTCCAAAGGCTGATCAGATCAGGCGTTGCCATCCAAAGGCTTGGCAGGGTATTAATAAACTAAAGAATGATATAAAAGATTCATACTAGATATGGGTAGGTATAGGGGAAAAAGTAGTTTTCATCGTAACTTAGGACATGATCTATATACAATAATATATTGTTCATTATTTTTTCTTTGTATAAAAATTTGGGGGGCAAATGTTATTTTAAGCAGCTGGCTTGTTTTGCTATGGCCTATAAGTTATTTCTTAGTAGGCTTTATATTAAGAAAAATAGGAGTTTGGAAGTATTAATATATGCTCACAGAATATGTCATTAATATTGGGTATAAATCTTACAGATAGAATAATTTTAGCAACTGATAGTAAAGTTACTAAATCAGTTAATGGTAAACGAGAGGTAGTTGGCTATTGTACAAAATTAGTTCAGTATAATGATCGGGTTTTAAATGAAGATAAGGTTGTAAAAAATAGAAAGGATTTAGGTAACTTTATTTCCTGTATGTATGCTGGAAACAAAGATTTTTCTTTTTTTATACATCAAAAATTATCGGTTGCTTTTGAAAAGGGCGTATTATCTACAGACATCAATGTTTTACAGACACAAATTGATGATTTTTTTAAAAAAATTACTCCTGAATATGATGGAGTAAAAAAATGTCTTATGATATTTGCAGGCGTATCATTGAGTGGTTCCATAAAGATATTTAGTTTTAAGCGTCTATCAGATTTAATAGGTCCCCAAGCTGGCCACGTAGAAGATCCTAATATAGTAGGGGCATTACAATTTGCATCACAAGATTCAGATACTACTCCATTGATGAATAGAGAAAACAATTATTTTGTGCCGGATCAGAAATTATTTTCTTTTGAGATAGACGAAGATAGACATAAATTTGGCATAGGAAAAATTGGTGGTACTTATTCAGTTGTAGCTGGCGGGTCAACCACCATTGATGAGAATCTGGAAAACAAGATTCTAAAATATTTTTTAACCAAAAGGGATATTAAAGCCGAGGCTTCGGATATTATAAACTTTATTAGAAGTAATTTTTCCGATAGTATTGGTGGTGCAGTAGTATTAGGGTATATTGATACAAGGGGTATTCTGACCAATGTGAGTTATCAAGTTGATAGATCAGGAGAAATTAATGATAAAAACTGGTCCATAGAAATTAATGGTAAAGATTTTATAGCTTTAGATCCGGAAAGCAAAAGAATTGATTTATTAGAATATTTTTTTAATGGTTCAGGCGATAGCGATTGTTTGTTATAGGATTTTATCCTCAATAAGAAAATCAATCTTGCTAACCTTACTCGGCTGATTTGGATCATTATAAGCTTTAAGTTTTATAGGAAGTGACCCATATAGGGTTATTTTTTTGTTTAGAAAAACTATCTTATCTATATAGTCCAGTAAAAACTCTCTTTTAGTATTAAAGTTGGTAGCTTGCTCAAATCTTGTTTTAGCTACTTCATAGAATTGTTTGACGCTTGTTTCTATTACTTGCTTCTTGTGTAGTCTAGGCATTTTATTTATAAGCTGATTTTTTTGTGTTTTTAGATTATCTATTTCTTTTTCACACAGGGAGCAATTTTTGGAATATAAGGTTCTAGTAATTTTGCTCTTGGCGTAATCATCTAGATATTGTTTTTTATCTTTGGTAATTTTTAATATACTATTTTCAATATCGCTGATTTCATTTTCTACTTTTTCATGAGTTAAGCCATTTTTAGTTTTCATGTAGTCAGTACAAAGTAGTAATCTGTCAGGATCAAGTAGCGTGTCTTTAATCATTTTAAAAACACATTTTTCTATTTTTGGTGCTGATACCTCGGGATTTTTACACAAGTATTTATCCATTTTCTTAGAGTGCATCCTGTTTTTTACCTTTAGCCCACAGTGATAGGCAACTTTGTAAGTTATTTTAGAAGATCCATCTACTAGTTTATATTTATAATATCTCTGATAGGGTATATAGTTTCTACCGCAATTACCACATCGTATTAATCCAGATAGTAATTGTTCTTCTGATTTTTTCTTATAGACCTTTTTATTTTTGTCCAGTCTCTTTTGGACTTTATCAAATAAGCCTTTGGAAATAATAGCTGGAACTTTGACGGCAATCCACTCTGATTTGTCTTTTTCTATTCTTTTGCCATATTTAATTTTATAAATAGACTTCTCAGGTTTTTTCTCATATTTAGTTTTATTAAAATATTTTATGCCATAGTAGGTGGTATTGGTCAGTATGTGCCTTAATTTTTCGGTATCCCATAATTTTAAACCTAAATGAGTTTTAATACCTTTTTCTTCTAAATATACAATTAGTTGTTTCCAGCTTATTCCCTTAGCATATTGCTCATATATGTATTTAACTATTTTAGCTTCATCCTTGTTGATTATCATTTTAGCCGGAGTTTTGTTTGTGCGTTTGATATAAGTATAGCCAAACATATTAGCACCACTGTTTAATACCTGACCTTGTTTTAGTTTATGGATTTTACCTCTTAGGCTTCTTTCAATTATTTTGGCACGCTCCAGTTCAGAAACCGCACCCAGAACCGTTAAAGCAAATTTGTTCTCTGGATTATGGACATAATCCTTGCCGTTTATAATAATCTGCTTTTTGTATTTTAGAATCTCAGCAATGATAATTGTCTGGTAAGTTACTTCTCTGGCAATTCGGTCAGTATTTAAAAAATAAATCGTATCAAATAAATCGCTTTTTAAGTCATCTCTTAACTTATTCATTCCTGGTCTATCCAACTGTGCACCAGAGTATCCGTCGTCAATATACTCTTTGATTAAAACGTCATTATTTTCTTTTATTTGTTTTTTAAGCTCAGCGATTTGGCTCTCTATGGTTCTTTCTTTTTCCTGCAGAGCCGAACTAACTCGGGCGTATAGTACTGCTTTTTTCATAGCTTAGTTTATTATATTCTTTATTAGTTATTTGCTTATTATCTAATAATCCATCTTTTTTATCTTGTCGTTGTAGTTTCTTAAGGGCTTGTAGTCTATTTATCTTATTGGTTATTACAAAAGCTAGTTTAGTATTTTTAATAGTCACAAAGCCGTATAGTTTTATTTCATCAACACCTTTGTTATGGATATATTCTATTTTAGAGACGTATCTTTGTAAGAAATCTTTTGTTTTTAATTTAGAAAAATCAGCTTTAGCATGGTTGGAATAACTCAGCACACTATTTCCTATTTCTTGAGGATTATTAAAAACTGGCATCGATTGTGCCAGTTCTTTGTTTGTTTTTTCCAGTGATTGTATGTTTTTGTCATAACCATTAACTTTTTCTACATAGGTTTCTCTTTCCAGATCTCCTAAGGAGTATAGATCAACAATTCTTTGCTTTTGTTTTTGGATAGATTTTATCTGGGTTTTGATTTGTTTGATTTCTTTTTCAACTTTAGCTTGGTTAACAGCATTGCTTTTGGAAAAATAATCCATACAGTTTTTTAGTTTATCGGGATCAAAGACATATTTTTCAATCATCTTGAATATTTGCGGTTCTAATATTTTACTGTTAATTTCCCGGTTGTGGGCTTTATATAAACTACCGCCGCATTTATATATTGTTCTTTGATAAATTTTTGTTTCTTTTTTCCTATATACTTTATAACACCTATGATAAGCAAAACATCTTTTATGACATACGCCGCAAAAAACTATATTGGATAAGGGCTGAGTGTTTTTAGCGTTGCGGTAGCACTCCAAATTATATTTAATTTTACTCTGCACTTTATCAAATAAATCTTTATCAATAATTTGCGGAATCTTGATGCCAATCCAAGTTGACCTGTCTGTTGGCACTCGTCGTATAGTTTTACTTCTACCCTCAAGCCGATTTAAAGCATTGGTGTCAGTTGTAGTATTAAAATATCTTATACCAGTGTATGTTTCGTTATCTAACATTATTCTTATATGATACCAAGTCCATTTTCTACCTCGACGAGGTGGAATATTTTTTTCTTTTATCTTTTTAACTATTTCTCTGAAACTTATATTACCCTGGGCATAAAGTTTAAAAATATAGTTAACAACCTTAGCTTCTTTAGGATTGATTTCATATGAAGGAAAGGACTTATCACTTTTGGGAATATAATTGTAGCCATAAATGTTGCATCCGTGTGATAGTAGTTGCCCTTGCTTTAATCTATATTGCCTGCCTCGCATACTACGTTCTAGTATTTTAGTTTTTTCCAGCTCGGCTACAGCCCCAAGCACCGTTAAAGTAAACTTGTTCTCGGGGTTATGAATATAGTCCTCGCCGTTAATAATAATCTGTTTCTTATGCCGCAGAATTTCCCCGATGATGATATTTTGGTAAGTGACATCTCGGGCGATTCTGTCAGCGTTATGGAAATAGATGCTATCAAATTTATTAGTTTTAATATCTTCCCGTAATTTATCCATCCCAGGTCTACTGAGCATAGCTCCGCTGTAGCCGTCATCTACATATTCTTTTACTAGAATATTGCCGACTTTTTTGATCTGCTTTTTGAGCTCGTCTACCTGACTTTCTATAGTTCTTTCCTTTTCTTGCAGGCTTGAGCTTACCCTAGCGTATAATACTGCTTTTTTCATAGTTTTTTGCTATACTTAGCTTATTACGAGGGGATGATACCGCAGGGGTGGATAAAGTCCAACTTATAATTGGTAAAGCCATATTAGACAATGAACGTCCAAGTCAGTCAAGTTTTGGAAAAACCGTAGTTCTTTTACAAATCTAAGAAAATGAGACAGTCCCAAAACCCTTTTATACTGTCTCATTTGTCTCATTTTGGTGGAGCGAGTGTCGTGCAAGCAACCTTCACTGGACAGGAGTATGACGAAGAAAATGCACTTCAGTATTATGGGGCTAGGTATATGGATAATGAGACGGCGAGGTTTGCTAGTATTGACCCCATCATCATAAAAGTAGATTCTGTAAGTAAAGTTTTGAGCGATCCTCAGGCTTTAAATAGCTATGCCTATTCTAGGAATAACCCAATTATTCTGGTAGATAAGGATGGTAATTTTTATGTGCCATTTTTATCAAATTATATAAATAAAGTGGTTGGTGGTGCTATAGGTAGATGGATAGTAAATAATCCGAAACAATCAGCTGAAATTGGTTTAGGTTTTGTTCCAGTAGCCGGAGAAGCCAATGATTTAACAGAAACTATTAGAGGCAGAGAAACTATCACTGGTAAAGAACTTAGCACCAATGAGAGACTGGTAACCGGTGGAGCAACATTGTTACCTTTTGTTGGAGGTAAGGTTGCTAGAGAGATGTTAAATAAGAGTGATGAGATTGTTACTTTATATCATGGGACGGGGCATTTTTTTACAGATATAGGTAATGAAGGATTTAAAAATGGAAAACTTTGGTTAACTAATTCGTCGGCTTTAGCAGAACATTATTCTGATAATTGGTTGGGAGAAAATTTAGACAAAGGAGTTGTTAGGGTCATGTTGCCGAAAAGTATTTATGAAAGATTTATAAAAAACGGGAGTTTAATTATAGATAATAAAAATATTGATTCTGATAAATTTTGGAGTGGACTTAATATTAATGAATTAAAAACAACTTCAGAAGAGGTTATTAATACAATTAATAAATATATACAATAATATGGACAAAACAGTATTTAAAGATAGATTTCGACGGGCAATAAAAAAAACTATTGAATTAGCACAGAAATATGTAAAAGAAAAAATTCCCAAAGATTTTATTATTGATTTGTCGAGGATAGATAGTAAGGATACACATAAGTCTAAGTATGAAGGTCGTTATGAGGATTTAGAAAAGGTGATCGAAAAGTTATATCAAGATGGTAGTGTGCCCAGGTGGGTTGATTTAAATGTTAAGACTGTGGAAAACGACCTGTCGATTATTAGGTGTGAATATAGTAATATTTTTTTTAATGATGAGAGTAATCTTTTACATGAGGATGAGGGAGTGCCACCATTTCATATATTAAGTCCACATATACCACCCAGTCATTTCGATTTTGATAAAAATAAAGTTAAAGAGGGTAAATTTAGTATTAAAGATATTCCAAAGGAAGATTAGTTTTATTTTGTTAGTAAATAAAAATCAGCTACCTATACCTACGATGACTTAAATAGGTTGCTTTCAGCTACAGTAAGCTATATTAATCATCCAGACAAAAACTACACCCAAACCTTTATTTACGACTCTATTGGTAATATGACCTCAAACTCTGATCTGGGTACAATGAACTATCTAAATAACAATCCTCATCAGCTCACCTCTGTAGGCTCAAGAAACTTTGTCTATGACAATGCCGGCAACCTTAATAGGGAAATAGGCCTAAGAAAGTACTACTGGGATCATAGAAATAGGCTAAAAAACACCTATGATATAGCTTCAGAAAACAATACTTACTATCTCTATGACCATAATAACCAAAGATTCATCAAATGGACTGAAGACTATCTCTACTACCCTCCTGATCCAGAAGAGCCAACAGAAAGCATAGCAACCAGAGATCTACCTAGTATATCTGAAGAAAGTCTTAGCCAAGAAACCCTTGCTTTAGATGGCACGGGCTACTGGGCTTGGACTGTGGTTAGTCAAGACAAGTATGTTGATAAGTATTACGAGAAGAATCTCAATAATCAAACCAAGTCTCATGTCTTCCTAAATGGCATTAAAATTGCTACAATTAATAATAATGATAATCCCTATTATATTATCAGTGATCATTTAAATTCTAGCAATTTGCTCACTACCCCTACTGGTACTATAGCTGAAGTGGAGGATTATAAGCCATACGGTACTACTAATTACCAGAATACTATTCAGGATTTATCTGATAATTATGGTTTCACCTCAAAAGAAAAAGATCCTGAAAGTAATCTGCAATACTATGGGGCAAGGTATATGGATAATGAGATTGGGAGGTTTACCAGTATAGACCCATTATTGGTAAAGCTTCATAATCCCCAAGAAGTTAGCAGAATCACAGAGAAAGATTTAAGAATATTGTTAGCTGATCCTCAAAAGTTGAATAGTTATAGTTATGCCTATAACAATCCAATGATAATGAATGACCCAACAGGCGAGGGTCCAGTTATAGTATTAATTGTAGTTGGTGTTGTTGAGTTAGTTTTCTCTGCTTGGGATGCCTTAGATACTAGTAATGCTTTATTTGGAGAAAATGTTAGTACAGGAGATAAAGTAGAATCTGGCGGGTATCTAGTAGCAGGGTTGGCACTTCCAGGTGGAGGTTATGGTCATGTTGATGAGGGTGTCTCTGCATTGAAAGCGGTCGATAAAACAGTTAGTAAATCTATTAATAATGCTGTAAATAAAATTGGTAATACTATATCTGATCATCTTACTAAGACCGATTATGCAGGATTTATCAGAGATTTGAGTAAGGCGCCAGTTTGGAGTGATAATTTGAGAAGAAATTTTGACCATTATGATGAAGTGATGTCTGCATATAAAGGTTTGCAAAATAACGTGTCAAAGCTCACAAGATATTTAGATAATTATAATTTAGATAAAAAGACAGTTGATACTATAAATAAAGCCATTGATACAGCCAAAAGCCATATAGACAGAATAGATAATATATTAAGATCACATTAGTATGATAAATTTAGAAAAGTCATTAAATGAATTAGAAGGCCATATTAACTCTAGCGATCCTAATGATGCACTTGTTAAAAAAGTGGAAGAAATTAGGAAAAAGAGATTAAAGGATTTAACAGTAGAAGATTTAGCTTTGTTGTTAAGACAGAAAATTAGTTTGGAGTTTGTAGTGCCATTATGTTTAAACAAATTGGATAAGGACATACTAATTGAAATGGAACGTAGTGGACTTCGCCTGCTGCCAACCTTATTGAAAATCGAAAAAGATTTTTGGTCTGTTAATCAAGATTTGTATAATCAAACGGCTGATTTAATGAATGGTAAAATGGATGAAATTATGAACCCAGAAATGGATAATCCAGTGGAGCTAGATAGTTATATATCTGATCAGTTGCCAGAGATTTTGAAGTCATATCAAAATTTTAGAGATTTAGAATAATAAATATACCTTCACTGGACAAATAATTTCCCAACAATAAGACAGCACAACTACCTATTATAAATCATCTATACTCCGAGCCTATAAAATTTTCATAATAATTTGCCCCTCGACTTCGCCCTCTCGACTTCGCTCGAGGACTCCGTTCGGGGCATTCTCCTCGTCTAATATATTATAATTGGTTGAAGCTCCTCATGATGAATGAGGAGCTGAAACCATGAGCGAGGAGTCCCAAATAGGGACGACGAGTCGAATGGGATCATAGAAATAGGCTAAAAAACACCTATGATATAGCTTCAGAAGACAACACCTACTATCTCTATGACCATAATAATCAGAGGTTTATTAAATGGACTGAAGACTATCTCTATTATCCTCCTGATCCAGAAGAGCCAACAGAAAACATAGCAACCAGAGATCTGCCCAGTATATCTGAAGAAAGCCTTAGCCAAGAACCCCTTGCTTTAGATGGTGCTGGCTACTGGGCTTGGACTGTGGTATCACAAGATAAGTATGTTGATAAATACTTTGAGAAGAATTTGAATAACCAGACTAAAACCCACCTATACCTCGATAATATTAAATTAGCTACTATAAATAATAATGGTAATCCAAACTACATACTATCTGACCATCTAAGCTCTTCAGATATTATTATAGACAGCTCTGGATCTATTATGGAGTCAACTGATTACAAACCTTTTGGCAGTATACAAGCTGAATATACTGTTACAGACCCTATTTCAGACTACAAGTTTTCAGGGAAAGAGGTCGATGAAGAGAGTGCTTTACAATATTTTGGGGCAAGGTATAATGATAATCAGTTGGGGAGGTTTGTAAGTATCGATCCAGCTACACTATCTATAAGTGATGAAAAAGAGTTTAAAGACAAGTATAATCGTAGTGTAGAGTCCCATTTATCTGATCCACAAAACTTGAATTCTTATTCTTACGTTGCTAATAATCCTTTAAAGAATACAGATCCAGATGGGGAAATAGTAGAGACCGTAGTAGACGTGGGTTTTGTTACTTATGATACTGGAAATACTTTATATAAAGGAGGCCAGTTTGTGGGTTCATTATTTTCTGGTGACTTTCAAAAAGTATCAGGTGCTTCAAATGCTTTTTTGGGGTCATTTGTTGATTTGAGTGTTGATGCTGGAGCTACGTTAATACCATTTGTGCCGGCTGGGTTAACTAGGGTTGATGATGCTGCTAAACTTGTTAATAAAGCCAAAGATTTTGATGCATTGGCCCAGCAGAGTAAAATGTTGAAAGGAATAGAGAACAGCAAGGCCATCAACACAATTAAAGCCGTATTTAAGCCAAGTGACACAATCCCTGGCGGTACAATAGGTGCATTAAGGAATGAAATAATGACCGGTAATAAGACGAAAGACATATTTCACACTGAAAAGGCCAAAAATGTTATCAGTAATATAAGAAATGTTTTTAAGAGCGAAAATTTAAACAAAGTAGAATCAAGCCGTCTAAACAGTATTAGTAATAGCCTTCAATCATTAATTAAACACATTAAATAACAAATATTTTATGAAATTATTTACGGTAACCACTACATTTTCGGACTTTACTTTTGCAGTAGAGCAATACGAAGTTAATTCGCCAGAAGAAGCGGTTGAAAAGCATTTTAAAGAAGCGGGATGTTTTAGTGATTACAATAGAGATGAAATAGTAGCAATTATAATGAAAAGACTGGAGGAAAAAAACGCCCTTGTACACGCAAAAGGCCCAAGAGGTGTATGGCAGATTAATACAGGGGCAGAATTTTTAGATTTTGAGGGAGATCTTGAATCAATATACGGTGGCTTAGTTATACAAACAGATCCACACGGGCCTAGATGGTCTTAAATAGTGAAAAGCCGATAATATGGAAATAGAAAATTAATTTATGAAATTAACTTATGAAAATGTATTTGCAGAGTTAAAGACTTCTATTCCAGAGCTTTATAAACATCCAGATTATGATGAAATATCCCCTGATTATAGTGGTAATCTACCATATGTTGTGTTTAGCTATCTACAAATGTTTTATAAGGAATCTTTTAATAATGGAGATATTGAAACTGTTAAAAAAATTGCCGACTTCCTTGAAAGGGTTAGCTCGGTCGAAGATAATGATCTAAGGAGTTTATTAATGTTTGGTTTTATGGAAGTGCTATATGGTAACTATGATGATTTTGATAAAGATATGTTGGATTATTTTGGAGAGAAAACCAAACAGGTTTTAATTGACACAGTGGAGCATAATTCTAAAATAGGCATGGAGGATAGGAATAAAGTATATAAGCTATTTGGTGATAAACTAAAGAAATAGTTAAAGAGCCGTCTACATAGCGGCTTTTTGATAAACAATCTCCGAGCCTATAAAATTTTCATAATAATTTGCTAATGAGGTTGAGCGTTTTGCTTCAGCAAAATATTTAAGAAGAGAATAGTCCTAGCTTTAGAAAAATCAGTATACTCGACCATTTTTTTGCGAAATTTGGATTATTTTGTTAGTATTAAACCATGAGTAACTACAATTTTTGGAATCGTTGGCAACATAAAACCAGAATAGAAAAAATAGCCATCCAACAAGTCATCAAAACCAGAAGGCTTGTGAGGAAGGCTGTGCCAGCCAAGGGGCTGGTAGCTATTTATATTAAGGGCAGTTTTGTCAGGCGGGAGATGACCCCGGTCAGTGATGTTGACATGGTGCCAATAGTTACAGCCAATAGTTATGAAGGACAAGTTTTTGAGCTGAATGATAAAGATATTAGTCCGGTAATGATAATACCCCTGTCCTTGTGGGAGCTCAAACATAATCGTTTATTTTCCCAAACAGATATAACGCCTGACACTAGGGCTCTACCCGATATTTTTTTAAAGAAATTAGATCAATATAAATTAATCTACGGTCGGCCGCTTGATCCAAATAAATTTCCTATTAGATCCGATAAAGTTTTGTTGCGGTCAGCTATCCAGAAAATAAAAAAAGCATATATTCCGGCCTATCTTTCTGGTAAGATTGGCTTGGCTACTTTAGCCAAAGAGTTTTTTTGGCTTGTGGAGCTAGAACAAAATATTCAAGGCCAGAAAGTACAGCATTCCTTTAGTGGTATCATGAAGGCTGTATCAGACAAAGAACACCTTGTCCACAAAGCTTATTATCTAAAAAATAGTTCTCGCTTAAGTAAACTGGTAAAGCAAAAATTTATATATCAGTTAAAAAAATATTTACAAAACTTAGAGAAATCGTCATAATTTGGTGACACAAAAAAGTAGCATAAAACTCTTTTAATTTAATACAAAAAATGTTATAATACCTCTACCTTCAAGAGGTTTTTTGAGTGTTTATTTTTAAATTATAGTATATATGAAAGTTGGGCATTCGGCCGTTATCTATGTCATTATTTTTGTAGTTTTAGCCGGTTTTTTCTTCTTGTTTTATGATAAAGGCAGTTCCCAGAATAAAATTTTACTCCAGACCCTGTCTTGCCAGTCAGACAAAATTGATAAAAGCGTGCTTGATTTAGATGGCCGCACCAGCCTGATAGGCGCGTTTATTAGCTTCAAGCAGGTGCCCATCAGTCAGGATACCAGACAGCATTTGGCCAAATTAGACATAAAAATAGACGAAAATAGCTGGATTTTTGACTATGCACGGGCAGAAATTCCTACCCGCAGTCTTTGCGGTTTAGTCAAAGACGATAATATCATCTCGGTCTTTATACCGAAATTAAATTAAAGTATGCAATTAAAAAAAATCCAAGACATTGACGAATTTGACTCGCAGAGAGTTTTGTTGCGTCTGGATCTAAATGTGCCCATCAAGAATGGCCAGGTAGCCAAAGGAGGAGAAGAGCGCTTGTTGAGATCTTTGCCGACTATAAAATATTTGCGCGCTCAAGGAGCTAAAATTATAATTGTGGCTCACCTGGGCAGGCCGGAGGGCAGGACGGTCAGAAAATATTCTTTGCGTCCGGTAGCCAATAAATTGAGCAAGATGCTGCGCGCTCCGGTGGAGTTTTGGCCGGGCAACATCTCAAAATATTATTCCGCTAGCCGTCGACTGTCAGCCGGCCAAGTAGTGATGCTGGAAAATATCCGTTTCCAACCCAAAGAACAGAAGAATTGCAAAAAATTAGCCAAGCGCCTCAGCCAATTGGCTGATATCTATGTCAATGATGCTTTTGGCAATATTCATCGCCTTGACAGCTCCATGCATGCCATCACTTATTTTCTGCCCAGCTATGCCGGATTTTTGCTGCAGGATGAAGTAAAATATTTATCCGAAGTTTTGGCTACTCGCGATGGCCTGATGGTCATCTTGGGTGGCGCCAAAGTATCTACCAAGATTGATCTGATCAAAAAATTTGTACAGATTGCCGATCGCATACTGATGGGCGGCGCCATAGCCAATACTCTACTAGCGGCCAGGGGTCTGCATGTGGGCCATTCGGTCTATGATACTGATATGGTAGATAGCGCCAAGTATTTATTATTCAAAAAAGTGATTTTACCACAAGATCTAGTGGTCTGCAACACTTTGAATAGCAAGCAGTGCCGGACAGTGCCGGTCGATAAGGTGGCCGATAAAGATGTGATTGTCGACTTGGGGCCCCAGACCATCAAGTATTACCTGGGGATTTTGAAAAAGGCCAAGCTGATAGTTTGGAATGGGCCGCTGGGTTATTTTGAAAATTCCAAGGGTGCCCGGGCTTCAGAGATATTACTGAAGTCAATCCACAAATTGCCCGGCAAGACTATTGTAGGTGGCGGTGAGACTGTAGAGCTGGTCAATCGCCTGAAAATAAAAAATAAATTTACTTTTGTTTCCACTGGCGGCGGTGCCATGCTGGCTTTTTTGCAGGGCGATAAGCTGCCGGTTTTGGAACGACTTATCATTTAGCAACTTTTGACTTTATAAGCTTCTAACTTTGTACTGAATATCATGCCATTGAAAATAAAAAAAATTAGCGCCTTGGAGATTCTGGATTCGCGTGGCAATCCAACTGTCGAAGTGACCGTGACTTTAAACAACGGTCTGGTGGGCGTGTCGGCTGTGCCATCAGGCGCTTCTACCGGGCGCTGGGAAGCCTTTGAATTGCGCGATAATGATCAGTCTCGTTATAATGGCCAGGGAGTGCTCAAGGCCGTGCAAAACGTAAATACAGTTATTAATCAGGCTTTAACTGGCCTGGATGTCAACGAACAAGCAAAAATTGACCAACTGATGATCAAGCTGGACGGCACGAAAAATAAAAGCAAATTAGGGGCCAATGCTATTTTGGGAGTGTCCTTGGCTTGCGCTATCAGCGCTGCTAAAGCCAATAATTTGCAGCTCTTCCAATATTTGCGCCAATTATATGACAATAAGATAAAAGAGTATAAATTGCCTACGCCAGTGGTCAATGTGATCAATGGCGGCAAGCACGGCAGCACCAATATAAACATCCAGGAATTTTGGCTGGTGCCCATTAAAGCTAAGACTTTTGCCGAAAAGTTGAGGCAGGCCAGCGAGGTTTTTCATAATTTAGGTGCGTGTCTGCAGGAAGTGGGCTTGGATACTGATTTGGGCAACGAAGGCGGCTACTCTCCGGAAGTAAAATCCCATAGCCAAATTTTTGAGTTGCTGATGCAGGCCATTGCCAAAACTAAATTGGTGGCAGATCAGGACATGGTCTTGGGTATCGATGCTGGCGCTTCTGTTTTTTATGACAGCGCCAAGGAGCTATATAGCTTGCCTTTGGAGGGCGGCCTATTTAGCGCCGAGGAGCTGATGGATTTTTATCTGCATTGGATGAGCATCTATCCCATACATTTTTTAGAAGACCCTTTTGATCAAGAGGATTGGAATGCCTGGCAGCAATTTACTGTCGATGATTATGTCAGAAATAATGAGATCAGGGTGATTGGCGATGATTTGTTTGTCACCAATGTAAAGCGTCTGGAAAAAGGGGCGTCTTTGGGTGCAGCAAATACTATCCTCATAAAGCCCAATCAAATAGGCACCTTGTCAGAAACTTTGGCTACTATACGCTATGCTCAAAAGCACAAGTATCAGGTGATGGTCTCTCATCGCAGCGGTGAAACCGAGGATACTACTATTGCCGATTTGGCGGTGGCTGTCAATGCTGATTATATCAAGATCGGCTCGACTGCCAGGGGCGAGCGGATAGTAAAATATAATCGTTTGCTGAATATTGAAGACAGATTAAAACATTATTAATTTTTTATGCCAAAATTTCATCTTGATATTAGTAAGGATAATTTACCAATTGTGCTGGTTATTTTGGATGGCTGGGGCTTGAACCGCGAGGTGACTGGCAATGCCATAGCGCTAGCCAAAACGCCGGTGATCAACAATTTATATAAAAAATATCCCAATATAAAATTGCACGCCTCAGGCAAATCAGTGGGCCTGCCTTTGCATCAGCCGGGCAACTCCGAAGCGGGGCATATGAATATTGGTGCTGGTCGTTTGGTGGAGCAGGATGCGGTTTTGATATCGCGCTCTATCAACAATGGCACTTTTTTCAAAAATCCGGCCTGGTTGCAGGTAGCCAAGCACGTTGCCAAACATCAATCAAACATTCATTTGATGGGACTTTTGTCGGATGTTTCTAGTCCGCATTCGGATATGGATCATCTTTTATCCTTGATTAATTTTTTTACGCGCAAGAGCAAGCGGCCGATTTATTTGCATTTATTTACCGATGGCCGCGACAGCCCGCGTTTTGCTGCCCTAAAAATTTTGGCTCATTACCAAAAGATATTCAATAACGACCGTCTGCACATTGCTAGCATTATGGGCCGTTTTTATTCCATGGATCGCAAAAAAGCCTGGGAGCGTACCCAAGCCGCCTATGAGGCCATGGTTTCGGGTAAGGGTTTGACTGCTGAATCTGCTGAATCTGCTGTCAGCCAAGCCTATAATCGCGGCGAGAGTGATGAGTTTATCAAACCCACGGTGATCATGGAAAATCATAAGCCAATAGGTCTCATCGGTGATCAGGACGCGGTGGTGTTTTTTAACCTGCGGTCAGACAGAGCCAGGCAATTGTCCAAGGCTTTTGTCCAGCCGGATTTTAATAAAAAAAATCCCGGCTCTTTTAAGCGTAGCAAGTGGCCAAAGAATTTACTCTTTGTCGCTTTGACCGATTTTGGGCCAGACCTTGATAGCATCATGACTGCTTATCCAGGCATTGATATAAACGATACTTTAGTGATGGCCTTGCACGATTTTCGCCAGCTGTATATTGCCGAAACAGAAAAATATGCCCATGTCACTTATTTTTTCAATGGCGGCTACGACCATGCTTTGGTTGGTGAAAAAAGGGTCAATATTCCTTCGGTGCTGGTTGACTCTTATGACCAGCAGCCGGCCATGTCGGCCAAAGAAATCACTAAGTATGTTATTAAGGCCCTGAAAAATAAGGCTTATGACTTTATCGCTATCAACTTTGCCAACCCAGATATGGTGGGGCATACCGGTAATTTGCAGGCCGGCATCAAAGCAGTGGAAACGGTTGATCAATCTTTGGGTGAAATAGTTAAAGAAGTCGGCAAACAGCACGGCACGGTTGTCATTACTGCCGATCATGGCAATGTCGAAGAAATGATAAATCTAAAAACTGGCGAAGTTGATACTGAGCACTCTAGCAATCTAGTGCCTTTAATCATTGTCAATGATCATGTTAAATTTAAATTAAAAGACAGCGGCAGTTTGTCGAATATTGCTCCGACGATTTTGGATATCATGCAGGTTTACCAGCCTGAAGGTATGACTGCCAAATCATTAATTGTTAAAAAATAAAAATTAAATTTCTAACGGAATGAATAGACCCAGACCAGTAGTTTTGATTATTTTAGATGGTTTTGGTATTGCTCCCCCCAGCCGCGCTAATGCTATATCTTTGGCTAAAACTCCAAATTTTGATAAATACTCAAATCATTATCCGCTCATGCCGATTGCGGCGGCTGGCGAAGCAGTGGGTTTGTCTTGGGGTGAGATGGGCAACTCGCAGGTCGGCCACTTGTCTTTGGGGTCTGGCCTTATTCCTTATCAAAATTTACCGCGCATCAACAAAGCGATTACCGATGGCAGCTTTTTTAAGAATGAGGCTTTTTTGGCAGCCATCAAGCACGCTAAAGACAAAAATAGCGCTTTGCATCTGATTGGCCTAGTCAGTTCGGGCGGTGTGCACAGCTACAATGAGCATTTATACGCTTTGATTGAATTGGCTCATCAGCATAAAGTCAGTCGTGTTTGCATACATGCTTTTTTGGATGGTCGCGATACTTTGTATAATAGCGGTTTGAATTTTATCATCAAATTGCAGGAAAAGCTGGTCAGTGTCGGCACCGGAGTGATCGCCACCATTAGCGGCCGCTTTTGGGCTATGGACAGGGACAATCGCTGGGACAGGATAGCCAAAGCTTATGCAGCCATGGTTGATGGCCAGAGTGATGAGCTGGCTAGTGATCCGGCGATTGCTATCCAAAAATCTTATGCGCAAAATATTTATGATGAGCAATTAGTGCCGACAGTGATTATTGATGACTTGGGTAAGCCCAAGGGAAAGATTAGCGACGGTGATGCTGTGATATTTTTTAATTTTCGTTCTGATCGGGCCAGACAGTTGACCGAGGCTTTGACTGTGCCGGGTTTTGAGAAATTTTCTCGAACATATTTCAAAAATTTATCGATGGTCACCATGACCGAATATGAAAAGGACTTGCCGGTTAAGGTAGCTTTTCCGCCCCTGACCATTGACACGCCTTTGGCGCGGGTGATTTCTGAAGCCGGACTCAAGCAGTTGCACATTGCTGAAACGGAAAAGTATGCCCATGTCACTTATTTTTTTAATGGTGGCCAAGAGCAGATCTACCCCGGAGAAGACAGGATTTTAGTGCCGTCGCCGCAAGTTGCTTCATACGATCAAAAACCTGATATGTCAGCCAGAGAGATTACCAGCAAAGTCAGCCAGGCCATCAAAGAGGGCAAATATGATTTTATTGTGATAAATTTTGCCAATCCAGATATGGTGGCCCATACCGGCAATATTCAGGCTACGGTGCAAGCCATTGAAACCCTTGATCAATTGGCCGGGGAGATAGTGGATACCACCTTGTCTTATGAGGGCGTGGTTTTGATCACTGCCGATCATGGCAATGCCGAAGGTTTGTTTGATCTGCAGACTGGCGAGATAGACAAAGAACACAGCAGCAATCCTGTGCCTCTGTTTATCGTCGGTAAAGATTTTACCGGTAAAAGCGTTTTGGCCGGCATGACCAGCACTGATTTGAGCCGCATCACTCCAGTGGGAGTGCTGGCCGATGTGGCGCCGACTATTTTAAAAATTATGGGTCTCAAAAAGCCGCCCCAGATGACGGGCAGCCCATTGATATAATTTTGCAGGATTTATTTTGGCCAAACTTGGATTAGTATTATAGTCACCACTAGACCAAGCAGGATACCGACTATCACTTCGCTATTTTTATGGCCAAAACGTTCTTCTAGGACCGGATAATGATATTCTCTCTCATCGGGCAATTCTTTGATCAGCTGATTGATCAATCGGCTGTTTTTGCCGATCTGCCATCTGATGCCGGTGGCATCGCGGATGATCAGCAGAGCAAGAACCAGAGCCAGGGCAAAGGCCGGGGAATTTAATCCCTGATAATAGGCCATGCAATAAACCAAAGAAGTCACAGTAGCCGCATGTGAAGATGGCATGCCGCCATAGCTTAGGATAGAAAACCAGGTAAAACGGCCGCGAAATATTTCTAGCAGCACTTTGACTATTTGATTGACAAACATGACCACCAAAGGGATGAGAAATAGTTGATACATATTGATTTTTATTATAAACTTTAATCTGTGGAATGCTAGTTTGTTTTGATCCACAGGTAAATTATAGCAAACTTAGGGCAAAAAACAATGAATCCGATACAAATAATTATTTTGGGCGCTGTTCAAGGCATTACCGAGTGGCTGCCGATATCCAGCGATGGGCATCTAGTGGTTTTAGAAAAAATCATGCGTTTGGCAGTGACCGTATCTTTTGATGTCTTTTTGCATCTGGGAAGTTTGTTGGTGATTTTAATTTTTTTCCGCCAGCCGCTGGTGGAGTTTCTAAAACATCTTTTTGGCCGACCGAGTCAGTGGCCTATTGAGAGAAACAGGTGGTGGCTATATTTATTGATTAGCACAGTAGTGACCGGCATTTTGGGCTTGTCATTTTATCCTTATATTGAAAACTTTCGAACTATTGGTTTTGCTGCTAATGGATTTTTATTCACTAGTCTGTTTTTATTGGCTACTCGCTGGTCAAAGTCAGGCCGCTCAATCGGCTACCCAGAGGCATTTGTACTAGGTTTGGTGCAGGGTTTGGCTGTTTTGCCCGGAGTTTCACGCAGTGGCTTAGTTTTATCTCTGGCTTTATTGCTGGGTGCCAAGAAAGAAGATGCTTTTGATTATACTTTTTTCTTGGCTGTGCCGGCTATTATAGCCGCTTTTGTTTTGGCCGTTAAAGATCTCGCCTGGCAGCCGATATACTTGCTTGGTTTATTGATGACAATAATTGTCGGTTTGCTGGCTCTGTTTTTGCTAAGAAATATTGTGCAGCGCGATAAACTTTATTGGTTCTGCATATATACTTTTGTTTTAGCCATGGTTTTAAAATTATTATAAATTTTTTATGAAAACTTGGCGAAGAATATTTTTCTTTATTGTGCTGCTGGGTATTATCTTGATTGGCGGGTTTGCCTATGGCTTGTTTAGCGGCAATGATAAAGCGGCTCAAAATCTTGTCATCAGTAGCGGCCAGGGAGTCAACCAAGTGAGCGCTGACCTTAAGGCAGTCGGTTTAATAAAAAGCAAGCTGGTTTTTGAAACTTGGCTGTGGCTTTTGCATTCAGAAAATAGAGTGGTAGCCGGAGCTTATAATCTGCCGGCCGATATCTCTATTTACCGTCTGGTGAATCTGATTACTTCTCTGCCGGTCAATCAGCAGCAGTCAATACTTTTGCCCGAGGGCTTGGATCGCCAAATGATTGCCGATATTTTGGATAAAAAAGGCTTGTCGGGCGATGATTTTTTATCGGTGACTAAAAAAATTGCCGACTGGCAGCTGGCCTATGATTTTTTGGCTGATGCCCCCAAAAACGCTACTTTAGAGGGCTATATTTTTCCTGATACTTATTTTGTGGATAATTATACTACCATTATAGATTTTATCGACAAAACTTTGAATAATTTTGATAAAAAATTGACAGCCGGCCTGCGCCAAGAAATAAAAAACCAACGCAAAACTATTTTTGCAGTAGTTACCCTAGCCTCTATTATTGAAAGGGAAGTGCCGAATGACCAAGATAAAAAAATGATTGCCGATATTTTTTTGAAGCGCCTGAAAATCGGCATGGCCCTGCAATCTGATGCCACGATCAATTTTATTACCGGCAAAGGCTTGGTCCAGCCCACGGCCAAAGATCTGGCAGTTGATTCACCCTACAATACGTATAAAAATCCAGGGCTGCCGCCCGGACCGATTTCTAACCCGGGGATAAAGAGCATAGAGGCAGTCTTATATCCGACTGATAATCCTTATTATTATTTTTTGACTACCAAAGAGGGGAAAGTGATTTATAGTAAGACTTATCAGGAACACTTGAAGAATAAGGCGAAGTATTTGGATTAGGACTTTTTATGTCGGCGATACCTCCGGCGACATAGAGGCGGGTAAATATGCCGGCGTAAAGACTATTGGCATTAGTTGTGGTTTTCAGGATAAAGTCATTTTAGCTGGTTCTAAGCCTGATCATCTTATTGATGATATTAGAGAGATTAAAGATATAATAAACAATATATAAAAAAATTATATAATGATTGTTTATAATTTTTTGTAATAAAATAGGGGACTCGGTTGAGCCCCCCTTGCCCTGAGGTAGGGGTGCAAATTGCACTACTATTAAACATAACACAATATCATATTTTTTTAATTTTGTCAATAGTTTAATAAAATAAATATTTGACAACTTTTATTTTTTCCTTTATAATATCTACACAATTAATTTTAAATAACCGTAGACAGTGGGTTTTTTGGCTAATATTGGCCCCAATTAGACATAAGTGTCTAACGGGGTAAACCAAAATATAAATCCTACCGAGGTACAAAATACTTTTATTTAGTGTTTTAATGTCTGCGGTTGATCGCAGATTTTTTAATAAAAAACTATGCCAAAGAATAAGCAACAAAAAGCCGAGATCTTAAAGAAAATTGAGGAAAAATTAAGCAAAAGTAAGACTATTGTTTTCAGTACTGACCAGGGTTTGAATGTCAAAGCTGTTCAGACTTTGCGCCAGCAATTAAAGCAAGAGGGCGCAGAATATTTGGTAGCCAAAAAGACTTTGGTCAAAAAAGCCACTAAAGATTTATTGGCTCCGGAAAAATTAGATGAGATTGAAGGTTCGGTTGGCTTAGTCTTGTCTTATGATGACGAAGTTACTGGTGCCAAGATTTTACACAAATTCGTCAAAGGCAACGAAAAGCTGGATATTGTCGGCGGTGTTTTGGAAAATAAATTTATCGATCGAGCCATGGTGCAGCGTTTGGCTATCTTGCCCGGACGCAATGAATTGCTGGCCAAGTTGCTGGGCTCTATCAAGTCGCCGATTAGCGGTTTGGTCGGAGTTTTGAGCGGCAATACCAGAAAATTGGTCTACGCCTTGAGCGCCATCAGGGATAAAAAAGCAAGTTAATATTACATAACAAGCATTGATTAATTATTAATAATCATATAATTATGTCAGAAGAAAAAAAGAATGTGACTGTACCCGCCAAATTCAAGGGTATTGTCGAAGAGATTGAAAAGATGTCAGTCTTGGATTTATCCGAATTAGTCTCAATTTTGGAGGAAAAATTCGGCGTTTCCGCAGCTGCCCCAGTAATGATAGGTGCCGTCGCAGGCGCTGCTCCAGCTGAAGCTGCTGAGGAGAAAACTTCTTTCGGCGTTGAATTGACCAGTGCTGGCAGCAACAAGATCGGCGTCATCAAAGTCATCCGCGAGATCACGCAGCTTGGCCTCAAAGAAGCCAAAGACTTAGTTGATGGTGCACCTAAGATGGTCAAGGAAGGTGTGGCCAAAGAAGAGGCTGAAAAAATCAAAGCCCAGCTTACTGAAGCAGGCGCTACTGTCACCTTGAAATAATTTTTTTTAAGAACAAAAAATCCAACCACTACAGCGAGGCTGGATTTTTTGATTGGATTTTGAGCCGCCCGCTGGCCTATTGCCATAGTGTCATTGCGAGCGAAGCGAAGCAATCCACAAACTTATAGATTGCTTTGTCTCCCTCGACTACGCTCGGGATCCTCGCAATGACAACCGGGCCAGCGGGCGGTATTTATTGATTAATCGCTAAGAGATATAGATGCTGGCCGTTTAAGAGGTAGATGGCTTTTTCGGCCGGATCGATAGTCAAATCTAAGAGATTATCGAATTTTGGCGAAGTATATTGATCTTTAATATTGCCGTCTTTATTTAAGATAATGACGCGTTTGTTTTGCGGATCAATAATATACAAGAATTTTGAGTCCCGAAAAGTTTGGATAGTGGCACCTTTGCCAATCTGCGGTCTGGGCATTTGATAGGTAAATTTTTCTTCTGCTCCTTTGGTAAATTTTTTGATAATTCCCTGATTGTCGATACTATATATACTGCCGTCAATGGCAAAGCTATTTACATCTCGGACATCGCTGTCGCCTTTGAGCCATTTCTGGCCATTAGTAAAGCTGTTATTTACCCCCGGATATTTGAAAAATTGATTGGCCTGAGTGTCCAAAACATAAAGATTGTCGCTATAAATATTAAGGTCTTGGACAGAATTATTGCCGGCGGATTTGGCAAAAGCAAAAGCGTCCATAGTTTTGTTTTGGATATTGAAGATAAAATATTTTTCATTGTTTCCCAAAATTAGATTTGGTTTATTTGGCCAATCAGCCAGTAGTTTGCCTTCATTGAAATCAGCCATTGGCTCTACTGACTGGTTTTTGACTTGATATAATTTTTGTTGATCCAAAATATAAAATTGACCTTGTTTTTGGGCGATTTGGCGGGGCGAAGCTAGATTAGCCAGACTAGCCAGCTCGACTGGCTCAGGCACTTCATGTATGCGTCGGATGGTATTGAGCTGGTGAGCCACCTTGTCTTTGATGGCGTCAATTTCTGCCTGTTGGCGCGGCGAGCTGACATTCAGGTTTTGCAGGCTGTTTTCAATTTCTAAGATTAGGCTCTCGGCCGCCATTTGGTCATTGTAGATCATTTTGCTTTCTGCCTCGGCAAATTTGGCATTGATAGTTTGAATCAACTCTTGATAAACCTGACTTTTTTTATCAAGAGATTTTTTCTGCGTCAAAATAACCAGGCTTTGCATAAAAATCAGCACGGTGATCACTAGGCCCACCAAGGCTATTTTTTTGGCCAAATTCAATCTTTGCCACCAGTTATAGCGTTCATCAATTTTGCTTTTGACCGTATTGATGGCCTGGTCTTCTTTTTCTTGCCGGAAACGTCCGGAGAAGATGAATAAAACGGTGTTTTTGATCTGTCGATAAATCCAAGCCAACATTTGCCAGATTGATTTGAAAAATATGGCGATCAGACTGAAGAAATTTTTGCCGCCCCTAAACCAGCGATTGCGCTTGATCACGCCAAGGTCAAGGACAGTTTTAGTGTGAGTTTGGCCCATGATATCAGCCGGGCTGGAAACGATATTGCCGCTTTCGGCTCCCACCTCTGATCCTTCAGGGCTTAGTCGCATTTGTTCGGGCCGGAGCTCGATATCGGTACTGGATGGGTTTTTTATAAACAGGGAATTAAAAGTGACAAAATCAGGCACGGTTTCTAGGAGTGAGCCGATCTTATTGGTGGCTGACATTGGGGTGTAGCGGCGGATCAATTGCTTGATTTTTTCTTTGGCAATATAGTCAAACAAGGAATTGGTTGAGACAATCAGAGCATCGCCTTCTTCCAAGCGACCGCTGACTACATCAGCAAAAGCCTTGGCTGGGTTAAAACTGGTATTTTTTTTGGTGATAGGCAAATATTGGGCCTTGGTTATCAGCCAGGCATTGATATTGCCAATAGTGGAGATAAATACTTGATCCTGATAAAAAATGCCCACGGCCATATCCAGGGTATAAAGCCAATTGCGCAGGCGGCTCAAAGAGCTTAGCTCGGGCAGAGATTGGTTTAGCTGCCGCAGGATTTCTTCCAAGACCGTTTCCGGGTCCGGGTTGTTGGTAGAGGCAAAATGATTGGCTGCTCGGTTGACCAGTTCGTCCAGCAAAGGCTGTTGATCTATTTTGTTTTTGGGAACTTCGAGAATGATAAAAAGCTGGCCGCATTCATTTTGGTCACTTAGATAGTTGGTAGACAATTCTCGGCCGTTTAAAGAGTCGTGGCGGAATAATTTATGGTGCTGCAAAATAGGCATTTTACATTTATAACAAATAATATTATACTATATTTAGCTATTTTAGTAAATAAAATCCATAATTAATTTCTATGCTTGAACAAATTTTTGGTTCAGCTGCCCGCACGGAGATTTTGAAGTTTTTTTGCGTCCATGCCCAGGAAAAAGTTTTTATCCGAGAATTAGCCAGACGCCTTAATTTACAGCTCAATTCTATCCGCCGGGAGCTTGATAATCTGGAGGATTTTGGTTTACTCAAATCAGCCGAGGATAATGGCAAAAAATTCTATTTTGCCAATCAGGATTTCCCCTTATTTTTGGAAGTGAAAAATTTGGTTCTCAAGGCCATCACATTGGAGGAAATGTTTTTGGCTGATAAAATGTCTAAAGTGTCCGGATTGAAATTGCTGATTTTTACCGGTTTGCTTACCAAAGCCCCGACTTTGACAGATATCCTGATAGTCGGTAAGATCAGGAAAAGGGATTTTGACAAGTATTTGCGAAAAATAGCAGCCGGCTTAAGCCATGAGTTGCGCTTTACTTTTTTAAGCACCGAAGATTATCTATATCGTTTGTCAATAGTTGATAAATTTATCTATGATATTTGGGCGCACAACAAGATAGTAGTGGTTGATAAGATTTCCAAAGAACAGGAAAAAAGAAGGGCCAAGGATTTTGGCCTGAAGCACTTCAAGGAAGAGGCCGGAGCGGAAAAACCAAGGAAAAATTAATTAATTATTTTATGACCGATATTATACATCCAGATTTTAGAGCCAAAAAAATTATTAAAGTAGAAAAAGTGTCCGGGTCAGGCGAGGGAGGACAGCCCAAAAAGGAAAAACAGTTGTCTGAGCGTGATTTTTTGACAGCTGATGAGATGAGGGCTTATTTGGCAGATAATAGCCAGGGTATTGATTTTCAAGCGCTATTGTCTTTGAAGGTTGATAGAATCTCCGTAGCTGAGGCCAGAAAAAAAATAATAGATTGGTTTGATCGTGATTTGATAGATGAGTTGTTGGCGGCTAGGCAAAAATGGCCAGAAGAGCCGGTCAAATTCCGCGCCCTTTATGAAGAGATTCTGTTCCGGATAGAGACTAAGCCAGCAGAATAAATATTATGCTAGTTATTCTCAATATTTTAAATAGGCGTTCAGCCCAATGGTTGTTGGTCCGGCAGGATAAGATTGTTGCCCAAGTTAATTTCATTTTATCGACTGATCAGGACAAGTTGCTTTTTACTTTAGATAAATTATTGAAAAAAAATAAAATTTCCCTAGCTAAAGTCAAGGGTTTATTTTTATTGGTGCATGAAACCAGTTTAACGCAGATAAAATTATTTACGGCTACCATAAATACTTTGGCTTGGTATCACAGTCTGCCAGTCATGGCCGATTGGCATTATTTGGGCAAAATAGAGGATGATCTCAAAAAAATAACAGCCAGTTTTAAAAAAGTGAAAAAATTCAAACCACTGGTAGTTACCTATCAGCGTCCGCCAGACATTACTATCAGTAAAAAAAGGCCAAAATTTACTATTCACAGATAATAGACCATAAAAAACCATTTAAATCACGTTGTGGATAAGTGGTTTTTTGTTATTTAACAAAAAAGTGGCAAACATGGTCTAATATATGGCGGCTTGCATCAAGCATGCTATTTTTTAGTAATGTCGTGTGGATAAGTTAAGCTTTATTTTTATTGACATTTTGTGAGCTGGTGGGGTATAATGTATTAAGAAAGTAAAATTGTGGTAAAAAGTGGGGAATTATTAACACCACCTGTGGATAAGTATAGTTTATGTTTATTGGTGAGTACAAATATAATCTAGACGACAAAAATCGTTTGGCTATTCCTAGCAAATTTCGTCAACAGTTTGCTGGCGGAGCAGTGATTACCAAGGGCTTGGATAATTGTCTGTTTATTTATACTGCTAAAGAGTGGCAGAAGTTAGTTGAGAAGCTAGCCAATTTACCTATTAGTCAAGCTAAATCCAGAGCTTTTTCCCGTTTGATGCTGGCAGGAGCCATGGACGCGTCTCTAGACAGGCAAGGCAGGATTATTTTGCCTGATTATTTGAAAGATTTTGCTAGTTTGAATAAACAAGTAGTAGTAGCTGGTTTATACAACCGTTTAGAGGTTTGGGATGATAAGTTATGGACTAAATATCAAAGATTATCAGAAAAAGACACTAATCAGATGGCCGAAGGTTTGGTTGACTTAGGTATTTAATATGGCCGTCTATAGCCATCAAAGCGTTTTGGTCAAAGAATTGATTCAGTTTTTGCGGCCAAAACCCGGGCAGCACTATGTTGATTGTACTCTGGGAGGTGGGGGACACACGGAAGCTATTTTGCAGCTTACTAGTCCCAAGGGCAAGGTTTTGGCTTTTGAGCTGGACGAAAGAGCCATAGCCGCTGCTAAAAAAAGATTAAATAAATATTCCCATAGATTAGAGATAATTCGAGATTCTTACGCACATTTACAGACAACCATAGAAAAAAGACGGCCCCAGTGGCCGAAAATTTCCGGCGTGATTTTGGACTTGGGTCTTTCCTCTGATCAGCTAGAGCAAGCGCAACGAGGATTTTCTTTTCAAGAGGACAGCCCTCTAGATATGCGCTTTGATACCAGACAGACTTTGACCGCCAGCGACATTGTTTTGACTTGGCCGGAAGAAAAAATTCGAGCAATATTGCGCGAGTATGGTGAAGAAGTTCAGGCAAAACGCCTAGCCAAAGGCATTGTTCTTTGGCGCGACAATTTAATCTCTGCCAGGGGATCATCATCTTCTGGACAAAAACAAAAACAAAAGATTGTCAGAACTTCCATGCTTGTCTCCACCATACTCGCCATATTGAATATCAAAACGGCTGATTTAAAAAAATATAGACGGCATCCAGCCACTAAAGTTTTCCAAGCTTTGCGCATTGCCGTCAATCAAGAATTAGAAAATTTACAAGCAATTTTGCCACAAGCAATTGATATCTTGGCTCCGGGCGGGCAGCTGGCGGTGATCAGCTTCCATTCCCTAGAAGACAGAATTGTCAAAAAGTTTTTTCAGGGCCAGACTAAAAAATGTGTCTGCCCGCCCGACTCACCCATTTGCGTTTGTGGCGCCAAAGCTCGTTTGCAGATTATGACCAAAAAGCCGATTCGCCCCAGCTGGGTAGAGATAGCTTCAAACCCCAGGAGCCGCAGTGCTTTATTGCGGGTAGCCAAAAAGCTATAGTCAATTTTTTAAATAAAAACAAAAATAAAAATTCTTTTATGTTTAAATCAAAAAAATTATCTACTATGTGGTCGCAAATCAAGAGGCATAATACTTTGTGGGCAGTGTTGATAGTTGTTTTTTGGATGTTTGGTTTGGCTTTGAGCAATTTTGCCAATAATCAAAATTTGGAGCGCTCCGAGCTGAACAGGAATGTGCGCTTAGCCGAAGATCAATCCAGGATTTTGGATGCCCAGGTGAGCGAATTGCAGGCCATGGACAGGATAGAGACCGAGAGCCAGAGGCTAAACTTGGTCAAGGTGGATAGCCGCGACATCATTTATCTCAAAATCAGTGATGACAAAGTGGCTTTAAAATAACCCTATTAAACTGGTAGAAGTATTATGAACTTAGGTCGTTGGCATCACAATCAGACTACCAATACCAGAATTAATACCCTGCAAAGGGTTATTTTTTTCTTTGTGCTGATAATCATTGGCCGTTTGTTTTATTTGCAGATTATCCAGAACAAACAGTACGTCAAACTTGGCGCAGAACAGCGGGCCATTGAACAAGAGGTCAAGCCGGAAAGAGGCAGGATTTTGGCTCTGACCGATGCTTCAACTTCGGACCAACTGTATCCCTTGGCTGTCAATCGCGTGTATTATGAGGTGGCTTTGGATCCAGCCAAAATTACCCGACCACAGAATATTACTGATATCGTGGCGCCGATTTTGGGCATAGATGCCCAATTGGTTTTAGATAAATCCAATCAAACGGACAAGCGCTATGAAGTTTTGGCTAAAGCGGTGACCGAAGAAAAAGTTGCGGCTATAAAAAATAAACTGGAAATATTACTGGCGGATGTCAATAAAAATAGAGCCAAGAAAGATGTTTTGACTCGCCTTGAGGACTTGGGAGTGATTTTTACTAAAAATGTTCTGCGCTATTATCCTGATAAAGAAGTCGGTGCTCATGTTTTGGGATTTTTGGGCTATGATGAGCAGGGCTTAAATCGGGTAGGTAAATACGGCTTGGAAGGATACTTTGATAAGGATTTATCTGGTCAGATAGGTATGATTATAGGCGAAAAAGATGTGTCGGGAATTTTACTGACAGCTGGGCAAGCAGAAGATGTTGTCAATGGTGCAGATGTTGTTTTGACCATTGATCATACAGTCCAATACAAGGCTTGTAAAATGCTGGAAAAAGCAGTGTTGAAAAATATGGCTGACAATGGCACCTTGATTATCATGGAAAGCAACACCGGCGCCATTCGTGCCATGTGTAATTATCCCAGCTTTGATCCCAATGAGTATAATAAAGTTGATTCAATTGACGTATACAATAATATAGCTGTTTATCAGGCTTATGAGCCGGGTTCAGTGATGAAAGCGGTTGCTATGGCTATAGCTGTTGATCAGGGAAAAGTAAGCCCCAACACAGCTTATGAAGACAAGGGTGAGGTGAAGTTTGCCGGCGGGCAGGTGATCCGTAATGCCGGCGATAAAATTTATGGCTGGTCGGACATGAAGAAGGTTTTGACTTATTCTATCAATACCGGCATTATTTTTGCCACCCAAGATGTGCCCAATAAAGTTTTTGCAGAATATATGGAGAATTTTGGCTTTGGTAAATTAACAGGCCTTTCTATCAGTCAGGAGATGGGCGGTGATATCAGTTCTTTGTCTAAGAGAGGCGATATCTTCAAAGCTACTGCTTCTTATGGCCAGGGCATCACAGCTACACCCTTGCAGATGCTTAATGCTATCAATGTGATTGCCAACCGGGGAAATTTGATGCAGCCATATATTATCAATGAAATCAGATACAATGATAAAGTTTTGCAGAAAACCGAACCGAAAATTTTACATCGGGGCGTGATTTCGGCCAATACTGCTTCGCAAGTTTCAGCTATGATGGTCAATGTGGTTGATGGCGAGCATGCGGTTGCGGCTCGGGTGCCGGGTTATTATGTGGCCGGAAAATCCGGTACAGCCCAGGTAGCCAATTCGCAGACTGGTAAATACGATAACAGCAGAACTATCCATAGTTTTATCGGCTTTGCCCCTCAGGATAATCCGAAGTTCACCATGCTGGTAAAACTTGACAATCCTAAAACTGCACAATATTCTGAAGGCACGGCCATTCCCTTATTTGGCGAAATCGCCAAATTCTTGTTAGAATATTATCAGGTGCCGCCTAGCCGTTAAAGCCTATATTATGAAGCGAATTTTCCAATCAATTTTATTCTTTTTTATCAAATTACCGGCCCAAGCCACGCTGCGTAAATATCATCCGCAGATTGTAGCTATTACCGGTAGTGTTGGCAAAACTTCCGCTAAAGAAGCGATTTTTTGCGTTTTGGGCAGCAAATATTCGGTGCGCCGGTCTTTAAAGAATTATAATAATGAGTTAGGTTTGCCCATGACAATCTTGGGCCAGGATAAAACAGCCGGGAAGAATATTTTCAAGTGGCTGGGGATTTTTATTGCAGCTATAAAAAATTTATTGTTTAGCGATAAAAATTATCCGCAAATTTTGATTTTGGAAATGGGTGCTGATCGGCCAAATAATATAAAATATCTGACGAAAATTGCCCGGCCGAATTTGGCAGTGATCACTACTATTGGTCAAAGCCACATCCAATACTTTGGTAGCGAAGCCAATATTGCCAAAGAGAAAGCCACTATTTTTGTTCGTTTGCATAAAGATGAGTGGGCTATATTAAATTATGATGATAGCAGATTGCGCGAGCTTGTGTCCGGCTTAAAGTGCAAAGTTTTGACTTTTGGCCAAGAGCAGGGCAGTGATGTGCAGATCAGCCAGGTACATCTGACCAAAAAAGAAAATAGCATTGGCACGACTTTTAAGCTGCATTATGGCGGGGCTGATGTACCTATTTTCTTGCCCAATGTCTTGGGTGCACAGCATGCTCAAGCGGCAGCTACAGCGGCAGCCGTAGGCTTGGCTTGGGGGCTTAATTTGGTCGAGATTAGCCAGGCTTTGCAGGGATATAAGCCAGCTGCCGGCCGAACCAATTTGATAGCTGGCGTCAAAAATACTTGGATTATCGATGATACTTATAATGCTTCACCGCAATCAGCCAAAGTCGCCCTGGATATATTAAAGGACTTTCCCCAAGCCCAGCGTAAGATAGCTATATTTGGTGATATGTTGGAGTTGGGTAGCTTTACAGAAATTGGCCATCAAAAAGTAGGCGAGTGGGTAGCGCAGCTGGGTATTGATTATTTATTCGTGGTTGGTGAAAAGTCTCGCGATATAGCCAGAGGCGCCAAGGCTGCCGGTATGCTTGACGATCGGATATATCATTTTCCCAAAACCATTGAGGCAGGCATATTTTTACAAGAAAGATTGAAGTCCGGCGATGTTATTTTGATCAAAGGTTCCCGCGGCAGTAGAATGGAGCAGGTAGTGTATGAAATTATGGCTAGGCCATGGGAAGCTGATGATTTACTAGTCGGACCAATTAGCCGCTAGCTAGATTGACATAAGTCTATAATTTTGGTAGAAATATTTAAGTTTTGGCCCTATTGTCTAACGGTTACCTACCTGCCCTGCCTACCGGCAGGCAGGGGACACTAGGTTTTCCCGCCTTCGCTAAAGCTTCGGCGGGCAGGCATCCTTTCTTGTAAAAGCTATTTTCTTTTGGTTATTATGGCCTCTTCGTCTAGCGGTTAGGACACTAGGTTCTCATCCTAGTAACAGGGGTTCGATTCCCCTAGAGGTCACCAAAAGAAAATAGCTTTGCGAGTTAAGGGTTTTTACACTCCGAAGCCCGAAGGGCGTAGGATGGGCGATTCCCTGCTGTGCCCCGCGAAGTCCCGTGGAGCGGGACGGAGTGGGGTGGGGTCACCATTTTAGGGGTGCATAGCTCAGTTGGTTAGAGCGTTGCGTTCACATCGCAAAGGTCCCTGGTTCGAGTCCAGGTGTACCCACCATTCGATTCCCCTGCACCATGCGGTGCAGGGTCGCTCGTGGTCTTCGACCATTCGATAGTTAATTTATGCTACGAAGTCGAGGGGTATTCGCCGCAAGATCACTGTTACAAGTCAGTGGTTTTTTGATATAATATAATCATGAAAATATTAAATAAAATTTGGGCTGTCTGCAAAACAGAAAAGTTTCTTTTATTTGCTTTGTTTGTTTTAGTTTTCCTTTCTCGAGTTTTTTATCTGGGCACTAGTTTGTGGCATGACGATGCTTTTAATTTTGTTGATAAAGCCATTAATTTAGCAATCAATGGCCAGTATATCAGTGCTCACTCCAGCGGCTATCCTTTGTGGCTATTGATTTTAGCTTTGGGCCTCAAAATCGGGCACCACTTGACTGGTCAGTGGATGCTAGTTTTTATACCAAATTTTATTGTGGTGATTTTTGGCTCGTTGTTAGTCTTTCCGATTTTTATTTTAGCCAAAAGGCTGTTAGCTAATTATTATTATGCATTTTTGGCTACAATCGTAGTTTTACTTAATCCAGTCATTTGGCGCTGGAGCACGGTAGCTATGAGCGATATTCCGGCTTTATTTTTTGCCCTGCTAGCTATTGTTTATTTTTTATATTATTTAGATAAAACCAAAAGCAGGGATTTGTTTTTTTCCAACCTTTGGCTTTTTATGGCCATGATGATCCGGCCGCAGTATGGTTTGCTGTTTTTGATATTTTTGATATTTTCGTTGATAAATTTTAAATTTGATATAAAAAGAATATTGCCCGTAGGTTTGTCCTGGGTGCTGGCGGTACTTGGGCTGGTCATTGGCTACGCGGCCTTTAATGATTGGCATTGGTTTTATTTTGGTAATACCTATGGTTCTTTTTTCCCTAATGCCGGGGAAGTTTTGACCACTCTACTCATCTTATCAAAAAGCATCGGTTTGTTTTGGGTAATTTTATTTTTGCTTGGCGCTTTTTATTTATTTAAAAAAGACCGCCGTCATTTTTATTATTACAATTTGCTTTGGCTAATATCCGGCCTGTATCTGGCATCAACTTTTAGATTAAGGCATTTTGATATTGAGCGCTACGGATTATTGGTGACAATTTTTTTGCTGCTGATTGCCAGCTATGTTTTAAAAATAAACAAATTTACCAGAGCCGCTTTTTTGGCGGCGGCGGTGATTTCCTGCTTGATTTTGTGGCGGGGCCTAGTGTTGCCGGTAAATTTTTATAATGTTTATTTGCATGATGCTAATTTTTTTAAGGATTATAAACTAAAGGCCCAACAGCTGGCTGAGCAGAGGCTAGAGGACGGTGACCTGTCTAATTATCAGGATTTGGCTACTATTTTGAGGGATCAAGATGTAGTTTTTCATATTGGTATTGATTGGTCCATGCCAAAATTATTGTTGGCCGGAGCGCATTTGCCCCAGCATCCGACTTTAGTGCCCATTGATGATGAAAATCAATTAAAACAAGCCCTAGAAAAATATAAGGGCCACCGTTTGTATTTATTGCGCGGAGTTTATGAAATGTATGAAGCTATGCCAGAGAGCAAAGATAGGCCAGTGGCTGATGTGATACTTTATGGTCGATCTAGAATACATGTTTTGAGTAATAAATAATTTTTATAAAAAGAAAACCGCCCCGCACCATACGGTGCAGGACGGCACTTGTCCGCGAATGCTAGTCTAGTTCCTATGCCAGACGTGGGTAGGCACCCACCCCAGCTCCTTGAGGCCGTAGTCACTATCCTCCATGATCGGTTCAGCGATCCTGACGCCTACCAGACGACGATCCTGGCTACTCGGGTTGAGATGCCGAGCAGCCACGCTGTCGATCAAGGCGTCCACGCTTTCGGGAGTGACAGTGAAGGATGCCCAGGCCGGCGAGTCAACGTTCTGGGGATCGAAAGCCCAGTAAAACGTGACGTGCCGGAAGTGGACGTCAGGGAGCCTGGCATCCAGCTCTTCCTGTGTCGCCTGGAAGGGCGACATGGTGATCAGGTGAGGCTGGTAGTAGACGGTATTGTGGCCGCAACCAGCACTCAAGCCGATCAGAGCTAGGAGAGATATCGCAATGATCTTCATTGAGAATCCTTTCTGTGCTAAGGTCCTTCTTTTGCATTCTGTTTTTTGTGCTTTCGCACATTCCAGGGAACATTTGCCTTGCGGCAGTTTACAATTAATATTATATCATATATAGTATATTTTGTCAAGAATAGTAAAAATCAACCTTTTATTATTGACATTAAGTCTTTTTTTTGTTAATATTGAACGCGTATTTTAAGAAGCAATAAAATTAATCTATGTTAGCAGTAATAAAAACTGGTGGTAAACAATACTTAGTCAAAAAAGATGATGTTTTGAAAATAGAAAAACTGGCCGTGGAAAAAGGCGCCAGCCTAGTTTTTGATAAAGTTTTATTATTAGTCGATGAAAAAGGCGCCGTTACTTTGGGCAAGCCATATTTAGACAAGGTTAGTGTTGAGGCTACTTGTGTTCGTAATTTTAAAACTAAAAAAATAGACGTTTTGAAATATAAAAACAAAACTCGCTATCGCAAGCGCTATGGCCATCGCCAACAGCAAACTGAAGTCAAAATAACGAAAATCAATTCTAAATAAAAAAATGGGCTCGCTAGTTGAGTCCATTTTATAATTTTTTTCTATTTTCTAGGGCCGAGCTTAAAGTCACTTCATCGGTGTATTCAATGTTGGCCCCCATGGGTATGCCGCGAGCCAATTGGCTGACTGTGACCGGATAATTTTTTAATATTTTGGTAAGGTAAAGGCTGGTTGCTTCGCCTTCGAGGCTTTGATCCAAAGCCAGGATGACTTCTTTGATGGGGTCTTTATTGAGGCGGTTTTCCAATTCTTTGATTTTTAGTTTATCGGGCGTAATGCCGTCAATCGGGCTGAGCAAGCCGTTGAGCAGATGATAAGTGCCATTGTAGTGGTTGGTTTTTTCTATGGCTTCAATATCTTGGTGATGAGCGATTATGCAAACTGTGCCTTGATCTCTTTTTTGGTCTTGGCAGATATTACATAGTTCGTTGTCGCTAAGATTGAAACAACGCGGACAAAAATGAACTTTCTGGTAAGCCTCATTCAGGCTATCAGCAAAATTTTTGAGATCCTCGCGGCGCTGGAGCAAATCAAAAGCTAGCCGGAGCGAAGTTTTTGGGCCAATGCCCGGCAGTTTGTCAAATTCGGCTACCAGCCGTGCTATGAAGTCAGGTAAGCGTTGCATTATTTAAGACCAGGTAAATTTAAGTCACCGCGTTGTTGCATGGTCATGGCCATCTTGCGCTGTACTTTTTTGATAACATCAGCAATGGCTTCTTTGGTCAGTTTTTCCAGCTCAGCCTTGTGATCGTGAGATAAATATTCTCTTTTGATTTCCAATTCTTTTACTTCTTGGTTTCCATCCATGGTGATTTTGACGGCTTTATTTTCAGCCGTGACATTTTCTTTTGCCAAAACACCTTTGAGATCATTGGCTTGTTTGCGCAAATCATTGAATTGCTTGAGCTTGTTGAACATAAAATTTAGTTTAAGATTAAAAAGTTATGAAAGTATTATACCTGTGTTTTGTTTAAATCTCAAGATAAGGCTTAATTATTTGATCAAGGTTTATACTTGTTAACTTTTTGCTTTATAATTTTGAACTAATTAAGGTATATTTTGCCAGCCGCCGGCTATAGGGAAATCTTCCGTGGAGAGTGGTGATTCTAGTGAGCTCTCAGATTCTGTGATGGGCGGTGGAGTCAGGCTGCCGGCCGCTCTATCAGTATCTAGATTTTTGAAAGTCACTTTATTTTCGTCAAAGAACAGGCGTACTAGGCCGGTGGGTCCATTGCGGTGCTTATCAATATGGATTTCCGCCACGTGTTTTTCTTCCTCCGGGCACTCGCCGCGGGTTTTATCTTTGACGCGGCGGTAGATGAACATTACAATATCAGCATCTTGTTCTATGGATCCGGATTCACGCAAATCAGCCAGCTTTGGTATGGCCGGAGAGCGGCTTTCTACGGCCCGTGATAATTGGGAAAGAGCCAGCACCGGTATATCCAGTTCACGAGCGATTTGTTTTAGGCCGCGAGAAATTTCGGATATTTCTTGGACACGGTTTTCTTGGCGGCCGCCATTGTCCATTAGTTGCAGATAATCAACCACTAGAAAGCCAAGGTTATGCTCCATTTTTAGGCGCCTAGCTTTGGTGCGTATTTCCATGACATTGGCGTTGGGCGAGTCATCGATAAAGATTGGCGCTTCTGATAATACGCCCATAGCTCTGCCAATGCGCGGGAAGTCATCATCTTCTTCTTTGTCAGATAGCTTGCCGGTGCGCATGCGCCACAAGTCAACTTCTGCTTCAGCGGCCAGTAATTTATCGACCAGCTGTTCTTTGGACATTTCCAGAGAAAACAAGCCGACTGGCACCTTAGCTTTGACGGCAATGCTGCGCACCAGATCAAGGGCTAGAGTGGTTTTGCCGATAGACGGACGGGCAGCCAAAATGATTAAATCAGAATTTTGCAAGCCTGACAGTAAGCGGTCTAAACCAATGAAGTTGGTGGGTATGCCCCGAGTGCCTTGGCCGCCCTGCTTGTGCAATTCATCGATACGGTTGAAAGCCTCACCCAAAATATTTTTGATAGGAATAAAGTTGCGCTTGAGAGACTCCTGGGAAATAGCAAATAGTTTTTGCTCGGCTTTATCCAATAATTTATCAACATCTTCGTCTTCAGCAAAGCTGAATTCACTGATTTCTGCGGCAGCTTGCTCTAGTTTGCGCAGGGTAGCTTTTTTGTGGATGATATTGCCATAGTTGACCACATGGGCGGAGTTTGGTACGGCCGCTGTCAGCTCGGCTAGATACGCTTTGCCACCGACAGCTTCTAGTTGTTTTTTATCATGCAGGCGGTTGCTGACCGACAAGATATCGATTGGCTCATGATTTTCAAACAAATCCAAAATTGCTCGATAAATCATAGAGTGAGCATCTTTGTAAAAATCGCTAGCCCTTAGGGTGTCAGCTACTTTAATAACGGCTTCTTTGTCAATTAATAAAGCACCCAAAATACTGGCTTCAGCTTCTAAATTGTGCGGAGGAACTTTAGGCATGGGTCTGGTTTATTGGTAGAGTTAGCTTAACCTATTTTAAGGCTTTTTTCAAGGTAAAAATATAGACAGTTTATGCCCAAGTTATGAGCAAATTCAGCGAAATTATCTGGTCATTTACATACACACTTCCACTTTATTGACAGTTTATAAAATATTGGGTATAATTTTCCCGTATTTTTACATTTTGCGCCTATAGCTCAGCCCGGTAGAGCAGTTGCCTTTTAAGCAAACGGTCCTAGGTTCGAATCCTAGTGGGCGCACCACTCGACTCGTCGTCGTTTTACTACTCCTCGCTCGTGGTTTCAGTTCCTCACTTTGTTCGGAACCTCAACCATCATTCATGCAAGACGAGGCGAGTGTCCCGGACAGAGTCCTCGAGCGAAGTCGAGAGGGCGTAGCCGAGGGACATTCGAGTCATAAGGCACGAGATATTGCATAGTTAATAAGTTCAACCCATTTTGGTTGTTTTTTTATTTGACCGAAATTTTAATTTATGGTAAAAACTAGACAAATTGTTCCTGTCAAAAGGTCTGCCAAACCCTTTAGAAAGGGGGTGTGCCATGCTGCTGGCATTAGATTGCGATGGAGTGATGACCGATATCATGGAGCTCAGGTCACGGGTTCTACTGATCAAGTATAAGATCTGCATAGAGCCCCGTCTGTGCAACCGACAGCATCTCATTGGTCAGGGCATCTTGCCCGAAACAGCCTATGAAGAGTTCTGCCAGACAGTATATCATGATCCGAAGTATGGCCATCTCCTGCGTTTGGCAGGTGGCGCTGCTTTTCACGTTGCGCGGCTTCAGTCAATGGGCCATGCAATCAAGATTGCTACCCGTCGGTCAAACACCGGTCTAGTAATCGTCCGCAGCTTGTTTGACCGCTACAACCTGTCTATCCCCATGCAGTCTGTACCGCGTGGCCAGAGCAAGGCTGAAGCCATTGCCGGCGCTTACGCTTATGTTGACGATGATAGGCGTGAGCTGGACATGCTTCTGGATGACGGGGTTTTGCCCACGCAGACCAGGCTGTATCTCTGGCGTCACAACTACAATCAGGCGGCTAGCCTAGTTGGTTTGACTGGCGAAGTTCGGTCTTTTGCTGAGTATGCTCAGCTGGTCACTTCGTGGCAGCGCGAGTGAGAGCGTCCTTTCGGGGGCGCTTTT
>JBAZKN010000006.1:0-36618 GCA_041650755.1 Patescibacteria group bacterium
AAACACGGAAATAGACGGGTGGTTATCATTCCATGTTGACCTGTTTCCAGTAGATGATGAATTTAAAAGTCTTTACGTCAGAATATCTATTAGAAACGCTGAAAATGGACAAATTTATTACTATGGCTTTGTAAAGCCTGGAGAATCAAAAGATTATGTTTTCCCAACCATGGTACATAGTTTTCACCCGTTATTTATTGAAATAAAATGTATTAACAATTATGACACTTGGGTCCCATGCACTGGGTATTACATTTTTTACGGTAAATGAGATGAAAACGCTAATAGAGAAAATAAAGCTCGATCAGGGGCTAGCCTGCATTCCGAAAATGAAAAACAACGGCATTTTGATTGTTGGATATGGATACAACCTAGTAGAAAATCCAGCTGAGATGAATAAAAAAGAAGTTGATCGTATAAGACGCTCCCACATTGGGGTTGACAGAGCAGAGGAGATTTTAACAGACAGTTTGATAAAATATTCTGTTGACCTTGGATGTGAGCTGCCGTTTATAAAAAAACTCAACAACGTGCGTAAATTCGCATTATTGAGAATGGTTTACGACCTTGGTAGTGTTGAGCAGTTTTTACAGTTTGATCAAATGACTGCAAAACTCTGTTCTCGTGATTTTCAATTAGCCTCTGATTATATTTTGATAACCGGATGGGCCCGGCAAAGTCCAGAAATTGCTAAAGAGGTTGTGCAACAAATACTAACAGGTACGATAGAATAATTTCCCGCCCACCCGTCTTGGCGGATGTAACGACGGGATGTTGCCGGATTCAAAAAATATCATGTTCCTATGATTGCATGCCTCCTATGAGATGATAGTCTCATATAATTATGCGGAATTCGGGCAATTGACGGCCGGGAAAGACCGGCATTTTATAACCTTTTGGAGATAAAAAATGAATACCATAGACAAGAAAAAAGATTTTAAGCAAAAAATGGACGACTTTAGGAAATTACACAAACAACGAAAAGCAGAAGCGCCTAAGCTGATAAAACCTGTAACTAATCCTCGATATGATGATGTTTATCATGCTGGGGTTGTATTTCTTAATTCTCTATAAGAGGCAAAAAAAATGACTACACTTGAACATTTAAAGAAAGCACACGAGCATTTAAAACGCGCTATCGCGCTCGAAGATGCCATTAATTCAACAACTGATTTGCTATTGAGAGAGGAATTGATTGATACACAGGAAGAGGAAATTTACCTGGTTCGAAATTGTTTAAGCAGTGTTTCGCTTGAATATTAGCCGTTATTTGCGCCTGTCATAAGCTTTGCATTCATCAAGAGCATTTTGCAATTCTGTTATTTTTTTTCTAAAGACTTGCTTATCATTAACGCAGTCCTCATATTGTTTTTTATATTCTATACTTTTATTTGATCGTATCGTATCAAGTTCAGCACTTGCTTTTAACACAGAATCAAGTGTTTTCTTGTTAACTATTTCGCCTCTTTTTATTTCCTCTTCAAGCTCTTCAATTTCAATATATGACGTTATTTTATAGCATAAAATCCCAAAAAATGAACCGCTTATCAAACCTATCAATAGCGACCATATACAAGTATCAGAGATTGAATTGGATACCCATAATATAAAATCTAAAATACCCTTTTGCACTTTAATCTTTTATTGCAACACCCATGCCGCCGGCGACAGCTGCCGTGATTGCCATTACCTGTGTTGAATCATGGCCAAGCGCCAAGAAGACTGTAGCCACTATGCCGCCAGTAACCCATACTGCGCCGCGTATCGTGCTTGCCTGGGTAAAATCTATTTCACCAAATTTCATTTCTTAATCCTCTTTGTTTGATTTTCTAATAACAAATCCACCTTGGTGGATATAACCTCTTGCTGTAATCGTAATCTGTCTACCTGGTTATATAGGGTATTAGCCGAGTCATATAGTATCGTGCCTGCGCCCCCAGCAATAAACACAAACACTAAAATAACTGTTTGAAATTGTGTTAATGTTTTTGAGTGTTTTAACAGAATATCCTCTGTGTCAGTTATGCGCCGGTTATGCGTAGATTTTAGCTCCTTAAACGCCTCTATGTTCGCCCTATTTTCCTGTATGATGCTCAGGTGCATCATTAATTTAGACCGTTCAAGCGGGTCGCTCTCAAGCTCTATAAAACGGCTTATATCCGTAACGTATCTATCAGTTTGGTCTGACATTGGGCATGTACTCCATTTGTTTTAAAAGGTGAGCCCAATTAGCGGCTAAATGCATTTTTAAAAACTCTATTTCAGTAAATTTCATTTTTCATCATCTTCAATTAATCGTAATAGCTCGTGCTGCATCGCCTGTCTGTCGGGGTGCCACACATCAATAGATATGTTTTCCTTAATCTTTTCTTTATACTCAGTTAGTTGCTTTGAGTTTTTGCCAATATAGCAATGCCATTTGTCATGCGCGTAAAACGCCATCAAATATTTGATTCCGATTAACAATATTAGACCTGGATATTCAACCCAAAACAGTTCTCTATCAACCGGCTCAACAATTGCCGTATCGTGTATTTTGCGTAAATTGTCAAGGTTACTCATGGAAGCGTTTTAAACCTCAATTCGTAAGTAATGATAGTATCGCCAGATTCCAGGCTAGCCTCTATTTTATAACGGTATTCAGTATCCGGCAACAGTCCCTCAACATGCTGCCTATGAGTGGTGTAGTCAAGGCTAGTCTCACCTGGAGCATTGGTGATGTCACCTTTATAAAACCCACGGCATGGTGCATTACACGTCCAGCCTATTACCGCTGAAGTTGAAGTCACATCATAAGCGCCAACATCATAAAGTTCTATCTTGTCTGCCAGCGCGGGGAAAGATAGCAAAAATAATAGTAAAAATCTCATCTAAAATACTCCCGCCACTCTTCAAGTTTGCGCTTTAATTCTTCAATTTCACGTTTCATTTTGTGTTATCCTGTGTAATTGGTAAACAAACCGCTTCAAATTTGTCATTTGATTGCACCCTGTAGGCAATCAGAGCGCCCTCGCACTCATCTAAAGAGCTGAAATTAACAGGATGTTTCCACGATTCATGGCTAAATATGCCTGAATTAGGGGCGCTGCTGAATGTAACAAATATTAATGCAAATAGTGTGTTCATAGTTGATTGTACAATATCCCAATAGCTACCGCAATTGAGGCAATAAAATCTTTATCTGCTTGCGTTGCAAGCGTTAATGTGCTATTAACAAATGTTTTAATCTGGGCAGGTGTTTTAGATGCAAGATTTTGTAGTTTTGCATCTGCTCTAGCCGCCTGTGAGTTTAATTCATCTTGAGTTGGTAGAGGGTCTGCGTCTCTTGGGGCTGGGATTCCGCCGGACGCTAAAAAAGCAAGATATTCTCTGTAGTCATTATTATCAGAATTAAAAGGTATTAAATATTTATTGTCTTTAATAACGGAATTTTCTTGCCTAGTTAATTTATACGCCATTTTTATAATCTCGCTAACGCTTCTATATAATTAGCCGCTGCAAATATTTGAGATACAGTGCCTGCTGCTGTTGATGTTGTAAACAATCTGCATCCATGTACAGTAGGATCGGAAACATTGCTATCCGCAACATTTACAAGAGTAGCGCCTGTAAAGTCCTTCGCCAGCGTTGGTACTGCCCTCATTGTAACCGGGAAATGACACGTTACTGTGTCAGAAGATGATACTCCTACTGCTGTTGATGTCATTCTATTGAGTGGCAATCCCTTCCAATAATAACGCTGACACCTAGCCAACTCATCTGGATAATTTAAACGGTTAGGAAGCGCAGCAGTGCCAAGGCATATAAACACATCACTAAGGCTAAACACGTTGCCTATTGTACCCATATCATTAACCTGGCTGGATGTGCCCGTAAAAAATCCTACGTTCCAAGCGCCTTTGGTTGTTTGATAGGTAGCGCCATTGGCATTGGCAAAAAATACGTATATGCCAGCTGCATTTGTAAATGATGCGGCTGTTTGTAGCCCCCCAAATATCGTAACGGTTTTAAATTCCGCTGTATCCGCAACATTTATTGTGTATTCAGAAACATAGCTTTTAGTTCCATCATAAATCGATACACAATGTATACCAACTACGCTTGAACGCACCCAAAACCCAATTGTAAATGTTCTAGCTATCAAGGCTGTAGTATCATAACCTTCAATAGCATTTCGTTGAGCAACATAATCACCGGCTGCTATAGCTGCATCTGCTGTTGTGACAGTTACTGTTCGTTGATAGATGGATGGATTGCCGGCACCCAACCCAGATTGAAGCCTGGCTATTGTAAAAACAGCCGCACTTGTGTTTTCGTTTGTCCATCCATCCAGGTCATAGGCAAGGTTTACCGCTGCCGCAAAAGACCCTCCATTTTGCGCGATACGCATACCACCATTAACAATAGGATTCCTAATTTGTTGTATTAGAATTTCTGGTATTGATGGATTAGTGGCTGATAACAAGCCGTATGAAACAGAACTCAGTCCAGAATCAAGGCTAAGCCCACCATCAACTAAAACGGTGACAGTAGTTATACCAGCCGCAAATGATGATGTAACGATTTTGCTGTAATTAACCCCGCCTGAATCAGTTGTTTTTAGCCTGCGTCCAGCATTCAAAACTAATGTTACATCGCCTGGTACGCTAAAAGAATTTTCGCTTATATATGTTGGTACGTACCCCGATGCCTGCCATTCGTCAGCGCTTGCTATTGATGCGCCTGCGCCAACTAAATCTGATTCTGAATATATAAAACTAACCGGAGGGTCAGTGTCTGTTGAAGGAGCTAAAACCTCTTCATAAGCTACACCGTCTGTAAAGTAGATTGCTACTGGAGAGCGACCTGAGCCATCAAGTATTATTGGATTGCTATTAGGTACAGTGCCAGCAGAGTTAGAGTATGTGGTAGCTTTCGTGCTTGTTCCTGACAAATAGTAAAACAACTTGCCTCCGTTTAATGGATCGCCATTAACGTCAGTGAATTGCTTGCGTGGGATTGGTGATAATTTAACACTCATTTTATAAGGCCTTCTAATTTGTTGTCTGATTTGTCGCTAGCTATGAGACCAAGTAGAGCTTTTTCGCTTATGTTTTTATTCGTCGCTGTACTCATAAATTTTTTAACCCTGGATGGATGCTTAATCATTGCCTTAGCAAGTCCTTTTTGATACCATTTTGATAACAAAAGGTTTCTAACTGGCGTGCTTAAAAATGGAAGCAGCGCACCAAAAGGGCCAAGAATTGCATAGCCACCAACAGAGGATGCGGCTTCAATTTTACTGACACCGGGAGTTTGTGCGGATTCACCTGTTTTTGCGTATTTTGGGAATTTTTGTTGGAACTCGCCTATTTGTTCTAGCTCACCTGACATACGGTCTGGGGACTTGTCTAATTTCCTACCAATTATAACTGGGTCAATCTCGCCCGATGCTACGTTCCTAGCGTCATCTACGTCATAAATTTTTGCTATGTTTTCGCGTGCCTTTCTTAGCTCTGGAACCAGTTCAGGTTTGCCGGCTGCTACCGCTCTTTGCTCAAATATTCCTTCAATTTCTTTAGCTCTTGCGCTTAAAGCGTCTGCCTTTGCAACTATATCAGGATTTCCGCCCTGAACCTCAGCTGTTCTGTAATAGGCCTGTGAATCATGCCTGGCCTGTTTTAGTTCTTTTAGTAAAGCCGATGAGTTCGTTTGCGGCAATGTATTTACAGAATACCCACGGGCAACACTTGCCTGAGTAGGAAGTGCCGCAACATCCTCATACGGCTTATAGTTGTTTTTTATAGCGTCATTTATTACCTGTCCAGTTATGCGCGTATCATCTGGCACTCCCAGTACTTTCCTTGCCTGTGCCGTTACCGCTTTTTGATTCCTAAGAATCGATTCTTGGTTTAGCGCAGCTTTCCCAGCAAATCCTTCTAGCCTATTGTTTATAAAACCAGACGCAACCTCTGATTTTGGGATGACATACCCTTGTTTTTGCGCCTCTTTTACGATTGCAATATCTTTAGCGCCTATTTTATTTAATCTATTCGCATTGGCAATGTCGGCCGCCTCGGCCGCCTTGGTGGCTTTACCTACTGCACCTTTTACAAGAGAGCCTGCGCCGCTTAACAGGCCTACTGTATTTAAAACAGTAGACGCAGGTTTATTGGCAAATGTTTCTAGCGGATGCTTAATAGCACCGACTATTGCTCTACCCAGATTAGCCGCATTTTCTTTATCTTGCGGGTCAATGTTTTGTGTCCATGACTCTGGCAAAAGGTTTGCCGCCGCTCCCATTGGTAAGCCGCCAATCATTTCAAGCGTGTCAATCGGATGCTTAACCATGCCAATAACACCCTCACCGATATTTGTTAAATCCTGCGGTAAGTTTTGTCCAGCTCGCTCCATTATCCCTGGCTGTGATGCTAATTTTTTAGCCTTCCATTCTTGAAAAGTTGGAGTATCAACAGAGGTAGGCTGCGCCTGCTCTGGGGAAGGTACAGTTTGACCGGATAGCTTCATTGCCTTCCATTCCTTGAAAGTTGGTTTGTACGGCTCTTCGCTTGCCTGAGCTTCACTAATTGGATTCAGCGCACGTGTTATTTTTTGTATGTAATTGCGCGTCTCTGTTGGTGCGCGCTCCATCCCCTTACGATCAACGTTGCCCTGCCCCCAGTTATAAGCAGCCGCTACCTTTGGTATATCACCCTGATATTTTGCGTTAAGCTCGCCAAGCATTTGTGCCGCGCCACGGATAGAACTTTCAGGATCATTAACATCAACACCATATTGTTTAGCCGTTGCAGGCATGAACTGCATTAAGCCGCGCGCACCCCGAGGGCTAACCGCGTTAGGATTGCCAGCTGATTCTGTCTGCATAATTGCATCTAAAAAGCCCTCAGGAAGATTATGCCTTTTTTCCAGAGATGCCAGCATATTTGCATCGGGTCTATAGCGTGCCATTATTGCCCGCCTGTTTCGCGCAAGTAATCCTGGAACATTGGGTCTTGCTCATCTTCAGTGTTCCACTTAGGCTGCGTTGTTTGTCTTGTTTGTTGCGTTAAATCCTGCCCTGGTATCTGCACCGCCCCTGCATTAGTACCTATTTTACCCATTATCCTCTTTAACTCTGTAGCCTGTAACTTTAAGGCTTTATTTGATGTGATAACTCCCTTCATGCTTCTTGGGTCAGTTATAACACTGGTTAATATTTCATAATCAGGGCCATTTAAAACACCAAGGTTATAGGCTTCTTTCGCCTGAAGCATCATGTTGTTATATTTTGTACCCATGGCAGCGTGTTTATCAGGATTGGCAAGGTCTGTTAAACTAAAATTATCTAGCTGTTTAGTGTACTCATCTATCGAGTCGCTAAGATTTTTAACACCTACAACCTGTTTAGCCTGCCCAATAGGTAGAGGCTTGTTTGATATTCCGGTAGGGCTATAAACCGGTGCTCCTTCTTGTTTTCCTTGTTTCCAGACAGGCAAGCCGTCAGCGCCTGGGGCTTGATACCATCTAGCGTTTTGATCTTGTCTATCTTGTCTCTGTTGTTGCATTGCAAACTGCCTATCATCTCTTTTTTCTGCATAATCCTGTTTGTACTTGTCCATTTTAATATCTATTTCCCTGTATTTGTTTGCATATTGCTGAACAGCTGTCAATCCCTGCTGATGTTTTTGTCTAATCAATCCCGGATCAAATTGTTCAGGCAGGTCAAGAGTTGTCCCTGTCTCTTTATTCATTTGAGCTAAATTTGCAGACCACTTGGCTTGCGTTTCCGGCGACGCCTCCATATCAAGGAATGGGGAAACGTTCCGAGCGACATAGTCAGATTTCCTTAATGCATTCTCATATTTTGCTTTTTCCTGTTCTAAAGTGGACTTTTCTAACTCCATTTGTTGTTTTTGAAAAGCTGGTATTTCATCCCCAAACCCCTCCGCTGCAAGCTGTTTGTACAGCGCTTTATAGTCCTGCCCGCTTGCATAATGCCCTTTTATTATGTTTTGCAGTTTGTTTTTTTGGACAACCCCCTTGACTTTTTCCATATCCTCAAATTGTTGAAATGGAGTAGGTATCTGGGGAATGTTTATTTCTATAGGTTTAATCCGAGAAATTTTGTCATATACGCTTAAGTCTGCCATGTTACCGCCTCAAATAATTGGCTATTTGTGAGTTAATATTGCCTCCACCGTTTATAATGCTGCCGGTTCCACCGCCCCCGCTATTATTTGTTTTTAACATGTCTAGCAATTTGTTTTGATAGTTTGCATTTGCATAACTGCCAACTCCGGATGAAACAGCGTTTGCTATGCCCTGAAACATTTGTGAATTAGCATTGGCATTAGCTGCGTATCTGTTAGCCTGTATGTCCCCCTGAGCAATCTGATTATTAGCGTTTGCGCCGCTTATTTTATCAAAGTTTCCCTGTTGGGTACGATTAAAATCACTGTTATAGTTTTGTGTGCGTCCGGCTTCATTTTGAGTATAACCAGCTTGATTAGCTGCCGCATTTTGCCCGCCGCTTATAATGCTTTGCAATCTATTAAAAATGTTTTGATTTTGAGTGTCCCATCTATTAAATGCGTTTTGATAAACATCACTGGCGTTAGCTCTGTTAATGTTGTAATCACCAAACGCCTGCTGTGCCTGCCCCTGTAGGTTACCCCTATCAGAACCGAATTTATTAAATGCATTTAAAGCCTGCCCTGTTAGATTTTCCCTGTTTCTACCAAATTGATCGTAGGCCACTTGCTCGGCATTTTGTGCGGTCTGTTGTTGTTGTCCGAACCTGTCAAACGCTTTGCCGTACTCCTGACTAGCCTGCCCGCTGTTGTACTCTGCGATTGCTTTTTGAGTTGCACCCGAAAGAAGGCCACCCGAAAAAGCTGCGCTGTCATTGATTGCTTTATTCCCTTGCTCTAGCCTAAACTGATACCCAGGGTCTTCCTGGTAATCCTTCATCGTAAAATCACGGAATAGGTCGCCCTCTGTTTTGCCGCCCTTGGCTAGAAATGAGGCAACGTCAAAGTTGTCTGTTAAATCCCTTTCACTTTTACCATGTTCTTTTAGCCATTGAGATTGATCAAAATTAGCAGTTAGGTCTTTTTCTGTCCGTCCCTGCGCTTTTAGCCACGCTGCTTTATCAAAGTCTTTAAGAAGTTCGGGGGGTGGCCTTCCGCCTGATGTTGGGTCAAAACTAAAATCCTCAGCATCAAATTTACGAACCATTGAGTCTCGTTCTGCCGCTTTTTCCTGTTCAGGCGTGATTGCCGCCTGCGCCGCCTGGTATGGCTGGATGCTGGTAAACTGTGTTTTTTTGTTCCAATAGTCTGCGTTTATTGCCTCAACTGATTTTTGAGCGTTAACATAGTTTTGTTGCGCTTGTAATATGGCATTCATGTTGCCAGTTGGTGCCGCCTGATCTAGGGCAGCTTTTGCGTCAGATATGGCCTTATTGCCTGCATCATATCTATTTCTAACATCGTCCCATTCAGCTGTTATTCTAGCCGCTTCCTGTGGATTTGTGCCGCTCTCTGGTATGGCCGCCCGCGCTTGTTGCGGCTGAATGCGTCCCATTAACTGATCTAATGAGTTAATGCCAGCCTGTGCGTATGGCCCCATGTCAGAGCGAGATTGTTGAGTATATTTTACATCCTCGGCTTTTTGTCTAGCCAAGTTTTCCTCAGCAACCTGATTAGCATAACGCGCCCACATTTCTTGAGTTTGCGCTGCTTTTTGTGATGCTTTACCCTGCGCTTTGGCTGCTTTGCCGGCTGCTCCTTTTTGCATTTGACCAGATGCTATACTTCCAGCTGCTGATACGGCTGCTCCTGCTCCTATTGCTATGGCGGCTGCGCTCATAATACTATTCCTATGGTAATTTTATCTCCATCTAGGCCGCCAATACACCCAGAGATATCAGTAATTGCAATGATGTCATTTCCTAATATTTTAGCGTTTGGATTGTCTGAATGTTTTATGTTTTCTGCTAATATGCTCATTGAGCCGTCCTCTAATACATGCCCGATTATATCATTTTTGTTGATAGTATGTAAACAAATTACCTCGTTGTTTACTATTTTAAACCCGTATGTTCCGCTTGGAAGCCGTTTTTTTGTTCCGACTGGTAACAGTGCTTGCTTAACTTCCTGCGCTCCTTCCTGCCATGCCTCGCTTTTGTCAAGGAAGGTTGACTCTATCCAGTCTATGTCTTGACTTTCAGTTGGGAATATGTTAAGCCATACGACATCTTCAAGTATCTGCGCAACTTTTCGACCTGGTTTAGCCACATACATGGCCTGCCCTATCAATTCATCCCAACCGCCAGCATCATTTTGTAATAGCATGTGCCCGCATATCATGATGTTTGTATGCTCGGTAGTGTGTCTGTGTCCTATGATGTATGAGCCGGCCTTCATGTGAACCTCCCGGATGCAAATGCCGGGGGCGAATGTATGCCTAACATCACAGCCAACCTGATCAATCTTGTCCTGATTGCGCTCTATAAACTGTATTTTATCTTCTTGTGACTCAATTATTGATTGCATTAAACAACCGTCCCATCATACCTAACCCAAACCGTGGGTGATACCGATAGTACCCAAATTGGAAACCCTAGTGTTTCGTCAATGTATTGGTCGCCAATTTCGACGCTTACCGGCCGTTGTGCTGTTGTGCCATGTTGATTAAACTTTAAATACAATCTATCAAACCAAAACTGCCATCCGATAGAATCAAAATCTGTTTTTAATGGTGGATATTGCATTTTTTATCCTGCGTCAACGTATGCGCCAGTTATAACCCGTTTAACGGGGTCAGTTATTCTAATTCTAAACATCCAATCCCTGGCAGTGCCCAACCTGTAACGCCGTGCCCTGGCCGTGTATTCGCCAATTTTGCCCATCGTGACAAAACTATCACGCCATGTCCTGCCGCCGTCGTTGCTGATTCCGATATTTATTTGCGGGTCACTGCCTTGACCTGATGCTAATAGCGTACCGCCAGTTTCGCAGTCTATTTGTATCTCTTTTAAAGCAATTCGCTCTAGATTATTAAACAAATGCTTGCCTACCAATTCAAATGCTATTGCTTGCCCATTGTCAGAATATGAGTTTTTGTCTAGAAAATAAATCCAACCGTCTGTGTAACTAGCGACATAGGCCGAGTTAATAACCATTGCTGCCCTGTCAGCTAGGTGCCGCCCGCCTCCGCTTTCTACCTCACTCCATATTTGCATTGTTGCATCATATAACCAGCTTGCGTTAGCTGTTGGAAAATTAATTTGATACATTTCATGCCCGTTTAGCGAATAACTAAACGCTGTAGCATTGCTTACTGTCGTGTAACTGTTTAATATGTTATCAATGTCGCTAGTAGATACATGAGATATCGAACCGCCTGATAAAATTGAAACAGCGCATTCGCCGCGTCTGTTAACCGACAAAAAACACAGCTGATCGTTGATTTTTGCAAGGGATTGAACAGCTGCCAAACCATGTTCAACCGTTAAGCCGCTAATCCGTTGATATGCTCCAGTTGCCGGATTGCCTGCGGCAGCCTCTACGCTGTTTTCGCCTAACAGATAGAGATAACCTCCATTGCTAGCCACTCTAACAACATTATCTGAAAAACTTTCCTTAGCAATTACATCTAGTGCATTCCACGCCAACCCGTTATAACTGGACGACCATTGAACACGTTTAGTCCCGCCATCGTTAACGATAAAAAAACTATCCTGGAATACAACTGTTACAGGAGCTACGGGGAAATCAACATCTGTTATCTGTACGAAGGCAAGCGTTGCTAGAGTAAAAATATATCCATTTGATCCATCGACAAACATAACCTGTAATCCATTATCCGCAATACTAACAAATCCTGTTGATGTAGAAATGGTTCCTAAAACCGTTTGAACCATCGTGTTTATGTTTATACGGCTAACAGAGTTATTAGTTACGATGTAAATGTAATCGCCTAGCGGGTATATTCCACGTATAGGCGACGCGCCTGAATAAAACCAGCCTGTTAACCCTGGGAGCCCATACGCAACAATACTGCCCTTATCGTCAGATTGGTCAACATAACAATTTAATCTGCGTTGAGCGGTAACGCTGTTACTGCGTGACTGTGCGCCTAACCCGAGAATTGGTATTGGTTTTTTCATCTATTGCGGTTTCCGCTATACGTTAAATCAGATAACATATTTCTGTTCTGTGCCGGCATGTTGGCAGGCATGTCGCGCCCACCAATTGCCCGGTTAAACCCGTTTGGGATAGCCCCGCCAACAGCGACATCCGTGCGCGAACCTGTGCCCATGCCTGGCATAATAGGAGCGTCCCCAAGGTAATTTCGCGGGTCAACGCCTGGGTATTTTGCCTTTTCAGGCCCGCCAATGTATCTATTTACAATCGACATTATGTCGTCAGTTGCACCTGCACCTAATGCCATTGGAGCGTTAAGGGCAGCTGATTGTGACCATTCGCTCATTGCCTCTGGCGACTCAAAATCCTGTTGTGTGGGGATATGTTTGTCTATATTGTCTCTCAATGACCCGGCAAATTTATTGAAATTAGGGTATGCCTCACTGAGCTGCCCATAATCATCAATAGCCGATGATATGCCCTGTCCTAACCGCGACTGTTTTAATAGCCCAATCAATGCGTTTACGCTATCGCCTGTTATTCCAAAATCACCGTCTATTCTGTTTGGCATTAATAGCGTACTCCTGATTGATTGCCGCCACGCATTAGCATTTGTAGCAGGTTATAAAAATCCTGTTGCTGATTGCCTCCTATTTGCAAACCCTGTGTGTTATTCATGATAGGGTATCTGGTTTGTTCATAATTAGGCCTTGCTGGGCCTGTTTCTGACCACCCCTGACTAGCCATCATTGGTTTTTTTTGTGGGATAATTACAGGAGCTCGCCTTGTCGATAATCCTGGCGGCAATGGCCTTGCTGGGCCTGTCCCAACGCTTCTATTATTTATAGGTAATGGCTTTTTATACCCAGGTAAAAGGTTTTTATGCTGTGCGTTCCCCGCCCACGTCCCTAATGAGGCTTGTTGATTGTAGCCGTGTTGACGTTGTAGACTACTGAGTGCGTTTAGCGCTGCCATTATATGTACCCATTGAATCGTGCTTCTTTTGATATGTAGTGTCTGGATGTGTTTCTAGGAATTTTTAAATTATTCCTTTCCATGACCTGTTTTGTTTCCCGCGCCAACCGTTCAACCTTTTCAGGCACTCCCACACCCATTGTATCGCCTAATATGGCTGCAAGATTAAACCTGATGGTCATATCATACTCTGCCGGCAGCGATAAATCATTCGCGGCTGCTGTATAGCTGGTAAATGGAACATCTATTCCGAAATGTATTGTTCCGGTAGTAGGCTGAGGGTATATGAACAGCGTGCCTGTCGGGAATGATTTTTCATAATAAAAACAATAGGGAATCCCAGCTAATGTTTTTAATCCAATGCTTTCGTATTCCTCCCTTGTTGATAGCCTGTCAAGCATTGGATAGCTCAACCCATCAATAACATGATAACAGTACCGAATATCATCCGGCCTGGCAACAGAGCTTACAACGCCGCCTATGCCAATGGTATATGACAATGCGCCTGTAGGAGCAAATGTAACATCCTGAATAGCGTAAATGCTGTTCCCGTCAACCTGCCATATAGACAACATTTGCTTTAGAGTCGAAAATGCGTCGGCCAGCGTTGATGCTGATGGTGTTTCGTTTTCGTCAATCAGATTAATATCTTTTAATGCTAACAGTATAATATCCGCGCAAGTTGTCATTTTATTACCCTGGGTCGTCCACGTGTTTTAACAATTGTTTTTTTAACAATTTGCTCATTAATAACAGGTTTATAATCAATAACTCTAAACCATCCTAATGAAGTGAATTTTTGTATAGCATCAAATGGGATATCCTTATCAGGGTATGCCGGATGCCTCATTAACATTTTTTGCCTTTACCCATTGGCATTGGCATTTTTTTGTCTTTGCCCATTGGTGTTTTTTTGCCAGTGCTAATGACTATTGCCACGACTGGTTTAGATTTTGGTTTTGATTTGTCTTTCATTTCTTTTTCCCCCTTGCTTTGGAGTATGCTATTGCTACAGCCTGGTCTTTCGGCTTACCAGCCTTTATTTCAGTAGCTATGTTTTGTGAAATAATCTTTTTTGATTTACCTTGTTTTAATGGCATTGTTATTTCCTAAAAAACCCACGAGTTGCCCCGTGGGTAACTGGAGAGAACCTAATTATATCACATTTTAACTAAATGGAGTGGCTAAAGTGCCTGATCCCATTGTTATACCGTCAACCATCCATTGAGTAAGCGTAACGGCTGTGAATCTAAATACACCGCCTGCAATACCGCCGGTTGTAGTTGAAGACATAGACATCGTAACGTGCGAAGTGCCGTTTGCTGTAAATGCATCCTCTGCGGTTACTACATCACTAATGCCAAGAATAACACCAACAAGAAATTCGGTTGCAACTTTAGTTGTTACAGAATGTGCACTTGTTGTGGTTGTTGTCACTGCAAATTCAAAGCTCATTCCTAAATCTGTAGCGTCTTTGATTTCAGGTAACGTATATGCTACCGCGACTTCTGAAAACAAACATAATGCGCCTGATTCTGATTTTTTAAGTTGATAAGTCGCCGCGCCTGGTGCAATGATTCTAAGAGCGCGACCTGATGTCTGAGTGAGTTCTGTTGCGCTCACTGGGTCAGACTGTGTGTAATTTGTAGCTATTGTGCTAACGCCTACTACTGCCATAATATTTTACCTGTAAATAGATTCCCTGCTGTTATGCAGGGAAATTAATTAAAATGCTGAACCAATGGTGCGAACCGCCCATTCAGGACGTAATGCTGCCCATCCGTATAAAACGTCTAACCGGAAAACCTGTCTATAGTTTGTGATGTCCATTTGTCTGGCGACCGATACACTCAAGCCTTCAAAACTCTTGGTTGTAAATTCTTCTGGGTTAGGCGAAATAGACGCTAATGGAGCAGAAACAAATTGAAAGGCTTTAGGGCTAAACATCAACCCTTCACGGTATGAAGTTGAAGCCAGACCGACAAATGTCATAACAGCGGCATTAAACGCAGCTGGAGTTAAATCAGCGCCGGTAATTGTGCCACAGTTTTTGTATGGGCCAGTCAGATAGATTTTTTCATACAATGTAGAACTGCCGGTTGTTGCGCCGCCTGATTTTAAAGACCATTGCTTTAAATAGCCCAATGGTAACTTGGTTTCTTGATGCACATCATAAACGCCAGCTAGGGTAAACACTGAGCCCAATGCGACCTGAGCAGCTGTAAGGGTGTGAAAATCAATAACGTCTGAGCCATCAACAACTAAAGCGGCCGCGTCTGTTGAGATGGTTACGTCTGAACCATTGGTGTGAACATACATTTTTTCGCATTCATACCAGTCGGCCATCGAAGTACGCTTGTAAAAGCCTTCTTTAAATCCGTGAGAAACTTCTTTAGAGTCATTAAAATAACCGGATGAACCATTCACTATTTGTGACATAGTGACAGAATCAAGCATATAGATTCTATCTGTTTTAGGAGCGATTTTTTGATTTAACCTTGCTCTTGCAAGGCCAGGTATTTCTAACGTTGTTAACGGAGTGCCTGCTGTGCCGACTGTATTAGCAACAGCTTTTGTGCAGATTGAAAGGCCTTCGGCCTCTATTTCCGCGCTAATTTGTGCCATCGCAGGGTAAATTCTGTCACGGGTAAACGCTTCAACTTCTTTCGGTTTGCTTGTGTCAAGCGTCATTTCCTTGGACGTAAATCTAAACGCAGTGCCTTTTTGTGATGCTTGAACAACAGTGCCTTCTCTTTCTATTGTGTCCTGAACCGTCATAACCGGGCCAGAGAATGTCGAATATTGAACTGGATATGTAACACGCAGAGTATCACCAATTTTAGCACCATCCTTGGCAAAAAATTTATCGTATTGCCTGTCAACGTTGCTGATGAACTGAGTTTCCTCGTGCATGTATTTGAGGGAGCCTAGGGCCACCATGTCTATAAAACTTAATGTATTAGCCATTTTTAAAACCTTTGATTGTAAAATGCCCGCCTATTGGCAGGTAGTTATATAAAATAAATTACCGTTTCCGTGCATTATTTAACCATTCGAAATAATTCTCAGGCTTGGATAAATCGGGAGTTGTTGTTGTTGATTTACCTCTAATATCAGATATAGGTGCAGGTGCTTTTGAAACATTTGATTTTTTAGCAGACCTATTTTTTATTTCGGCCTCGATTTTATCCAGCTCTTTGGCCGCCTTAATTGGCTTCATCCTGGATAATTGCTCAGCTCTATCAAGGTCATTGCTCAGATATTGTAAAATTCTATGGCTTTCGCTTGATTCGACAATCGCTTCTAAAACATCCCGTTGCAATCCCACACTGCTTAAATCTGCCATCGCCTCGCTAACATCGCCAAATTCACGCGACCATCTATCAAATGTTTCATTGCATTTTGTGTTAAATCCCTGTTCGCTCACAATTTCGTGAGCGCGTTGTTCAACAAATGCATTTATATCTGGAACATCATTACTGGTCTCGCTCGCATTAATGGATTTTACATATTCCGTTAATTGCGCTAATTGCTCGGCCTGTCTCTCGATTATGGCCTTAGCTCTGTATTTTTCGGCAGTTAATTTGCTGAACCTCTTCTTAACGCCTTCGGGTAAATCGTCTCTTTTTTCTGACTCTGTTGTCTGTTCGTCACTTTTTTCGGCTGAGTCAATCGCCTCGTCATTAGCCTCATCGGCTGTTTCTGCATCACTCAAATCAGGAGTTTCTGTTTGTTCTGCTACTGGTAATTCAAATTCATCGGACATTTTATATTCCTCATGGTCAAAGGGCCAAGACTGTTTAAAGATGGATGTTATGTTATAACATCCTTATTGTTACTTTATAGCACATCCCTATGCTATATGTCAATAGATTAGTTAGTTATTGTAAAGTTTACCCTTGTTTCAGCGGTAGGGTTAGCGTTGGGGAATATTGTAAAGCTACCCGCTGCTGCAACAGCTATGGCTGATTTCATTGTTGTGTCGTTTGTGCCAACAGTAAGCTGAATAATGCTTGACGTTGTAACCAAGGTATTTGTTACAACCAATGAAGCGGCTGCTGCTGCAAAGTTTACCGTGCCGGTAGGTTTGCTAATGGTTTGAGCGCCGGTAGTTCCTGCCGCTGTAACCGTTTTTTGTAGCTTTAAATCACCGTTAAGGGTAACTGATAAGTTTGTAGCCAATGCACCGATAACTGTGGTATTTGCACCAAGCCCTATGGCACCTGCACCGATTACTGTTTGTCCGGCTACTGCATTGACGCCTTTCGTATCCGCACCAAGAAATACTGATGTAAACGCACCGCCTAGTGCTGTTGTGCCATCTGCCTGGAATTTGCCAGCCCTTAACCCAACACCTACGTTATTTTGAGTGCCGCCTGATGATACAACGTTAGCTAACGCGTCAGTACCAAATGCAGAGTTGCCTAGCGTGGTTGTTGCAGCTCCAAGAGCGCCTGCACCGTATTTAGTATTGGAGTTGTTGTCAGACTCTGAGCCGTTTCTGATCGTTCCAAAAAGAGTGCGAGATGTATTGATGTTATAAGCTATGGCAGGTGTGGCATTTAGTGAGAACTGGCCTGCTGTTACTTTGGATATGCCCCAGCTTGAGCCAGGTGATCCTGTAGCAGAGCCGTCTTGTGAAAGAAAAACGACTGGGTCAACTATGCCGACGGGACTAACATATCCCCATGCTGCGTCTGCAATATCAGCTAATGCGACACCGGCAAATGATGATGCAATATCAGCTTTTGTCATTTTACGTATGTTGGTATGTGCAGTATTGTATGCCACCGCCATGCCGCGTGATATTGTTCCACCAGAGCTATTTAAAAGATATTTGTTAGTGTTCCAGTTCGGCAATGTGGTTGCGTCCCCGGCAATGTCAGTACTTACTTCATAAAAAACCGGATTGCAGCTGTTAAGATTGATTTCCCATTCTATATGAGTTCCGGGAGTTACAACACCTAGCCACGGGTCATCATCATGGTGAATCTGCCCCACTAGCTCACATGATTCTAAATTTATAACATCTTTTAGTGCTGAACCAAGGCTTTGCACTCTGAATGAACCTGAAGGATTAGCGCCAACAGCTTCAAGAGTACCGATTAGTTTTGCTCCACTAATGTTAACTCTTGCGGCTTTTGTAAATCCGATGTTATTGTGAATTGAAAACCCGTATAAAGTGCCGCGCAATTCAGAGTTTGTTATGTTTATTTCCTGACCGTCTCTTGTGCCAATTGCCCATGCAATTTCTGAACCCCATATTGGAGTAGGGGATTGCGCTGTACGCGCACCTTGGTTGCCAAGATGCTCAACGATACAGTTATCTAACCTATTAATCATATCGGCTGCACCCAGCGTATCCGTGTGGATAGCATAACGAAGGTTAGTTGCGCGTATTGTAAGGTTTTTTAAAAGTGATGTGCTATTAAAATCTATTGTTGATGTTGCCTCTATTAAAGCAGGTGCAGCAAGGTCAGCAAGTGCACCATTGATAATGCACGATGCGCGGTCAACACCTATGATATCGACATAATCTTTGGTTGCTATTGACGTTTCGTTGTATGTTCCGGGATAAACGATTATTTCGTATCTGCGGTTTTCGTTATTGCCACTAATCACAGCAAGAGCGGCTGTTATTGTCCCGTAACTGCCTTGCACTGATCCTGCCGCGTCAACAAGGATTTGTGTTACAGAGTAATTGCTGTCTGGTGATTGCCCGCCAATTACGTGTGTACCGTCTAATGAAAAAGCCATTGATATTACCTATTTAAAAATCTTTCGCAACCTAGTACGAATGTGTGAGAGATAAGACCGGTTAGGTCATCGTTTAAGCGAACTATTATCCTGTCGCCGGTTTGTAAAACTAGTGGGATGCCAAAGACCTTTTTAAGGTCTGATTCAAGCGCAAGCGTTTGTGCCCCGCCTGCGAATGATGTTAATAGAGTGTCGTGAAAAATTGCCAGAAAGTCATAGTTATGCTTGAATACATGGCCTGCGAATAGCGGAATTTCTGTCGTTGTGCCCGCCAGTACGATAAAAAACTTAATACCATTTGTCAAACCGCCCGCTATTGCTCCATAGTCTGCCTGGTTGAAGCTTGTAGCGTCTGTTATTGTGACAAGCAGTGAGTTAACCTCGAGCGTACCGCGTGGAACTATATAGCTAATGTCCTTGGGCGTTACCGAGTAGTTGCCTGTATAGCTGTGCGGTTCTGCGCCGTTACCCGTTTCACTGAAGAATATGTTAACCGGCAATCCCCTCTGATCTGCCGGGTCATCATGCGTTGCGTCTTTAGCCCATGTCATTTTGTGCACCAATTGGTGGTTGTTGCATCATGTCGCCTTGCGGCTGTTCTTGCATCATCCCTTGGTCTGGCTGCATCTGCGCTTGTTCTGGCTGTTGTTGTTCGCTTGCAAACTCGGTGTTGATAATGTCATCAATCTCGGCCTTGATATTCTCATTTTCCTGTATTGCTGTTTCACGTTGATGATCCAGCTGTACCTTCAAGCGCTCTGTTTCAGCTTTGTACCTGTCAATCTCAAGCTTGGCATATTCAATCTTAGTCTTGTCCAAGTCAGCACTCATGGCCTGTATTGTGGCGTCAAGCTGCTGTATGGTCTGCTCATGCTGTTGCATTTGCTGTTGAATCTCGGGCGGGATTTGCGGCTGTTCTGGCATTTCATCATCCTGTACGCCCTGCGGTAAAAACCGTTTAGCAATTTTATCAGCCATCGGAAAATCTGCGATTTTAAAATAAATATCGCCCGCTCTTTCCATAAATCCAGGGGTTCTCGCCGCAATCTCAGTTAGCGCATTAAACGCCTCTTGACGTTTTGTACCATAACTAGGGCCAACCTGGACATCTATTGAATAGGTTCCAACGCCTGGGTTAAAAACCTCGTTTATCTCGCCGGTTAGCATATCCATTTTTTTAGAAAAAGCTTCTTCCTGTGTTACATCAACAGAAACCTCGCTTTCCTTGCCATCCTCACCCAATATGCGTATCATTTCCTCTGCGTCTATATATTGAGGCATTAGTTTAATCAGGATATTGCCTACACGTTCCATAGCACGCGCAAGGTTATCAGGAAATTGAAACGTACTTATCTGGCCTCTGTTTTGGACTGCCTGTAGCGCAACACCGGATTGTTGATTAACATTCTGCCCCATTTGTGCATCAAATTGCCCGCTGGTTTCCTGTATATTCTCACTGGCTATGCGCATACCGTCATAATAAGCCGTGCTTGATGCTGGCGGCTGCTGCCGTTGTGGAGCAGGGATAGCGTTGCCCAGGTTGTCAATGTGATTGTACGGGATGTAGCCATAGCTAGACTCGTGTAGATTATCCCAAAACATCTCTAGCCCTTTGATTGCAGCGTGAGGGGCCATATACGGCGATTTGTTTTGCAGGTATTTAAACTCTATCTCATTGGCCAGTTCGTAATTAAACATGCGCTGTGAATCACGCATAAACGTTGTGTTGCCACTGCGCACGGTTTTGCCGTCAATGATTTTTTCATTGCCCTTTACTGGTACAATTGGAATCGTGCTATCAAGCCAATCGTATTCCTCGATTATTTCATCGCCTGCTATTTTGTAGCATTTGACTGTTTTTGTATCGACTGAGCGTTTTTTAATATCTGGATTTTGTTTTACCATATCAAGCGCTTCTAGCGGTAGTTCGCTCTTTTTTACGCTTTGACCGTCAGGCAGGTAATAAATTGTTTCAGGCTTCACGATAACTTTGTAATAGTTTACTACTCTAATTTCGTCCTTTGTTCGCCAGCCATTCTCAACTGTTCTAAAATCCCAGCTGTCTGATTTTGTTTCTGATTCTGGATATTTTGCCTCAAAATCTTCTTTGGACATCATCTCTTCTTCAAACGCATACATCGAATCCTCTGCGTTAAACTCCTTGCCCATGTCCATATAGATAGACATTGGGTCTGGAACCCATTTTATTATTGGCGTTTGTTTGTTGCTGGTTTCGTCAACGTATTTTGTGGTTACCTTGATATAACCAAGACCTGCGTCAATAGCAAAATCCGCGGCTGTGTCAAAGGCAATATCAGAGTTTGATATTTTTTGGATATGCCTAATCCATCCCTCAATTATTTCGGCTGTCCTTTTGTTTGCGCCGTCGCCTGTTGCTAAAACCTTTATTTGCGGTTTGTTTTGCCTTATATCGTTTGCGATTGCGCGGTTGTGGACACGCACTTTGTTTACTGTTACCCTGGGTAATGATGATTTGTTGTTACTATTGTTTTGGCTGTTGTAATCATCGTCCCACTGCCAGTTATTGTTACTGTTTCCATTGGCAAATTTTAAATCCCTAATAAAAGATTCGCGATTTGCTATCTCGGACGAATCCTCAGTCAGTGTTTTAAACCGTTTGTGAGCTTCTTCTACTATTTTTTCTTTTTGTTTGTTCATTATCTGCTAGCCCACGAATTAGAGTTTCTCAGCATTTTGGGATTAAACACAGGTAGTTCGTTTTTAAATTGCGCACGCCGCGCGCCCTCGCAGGCATAGCGTAGAGCGTCTATGCAATGGTTGTTTTTATCCTCTAGTATAGGTAATATGTTTCCTGTCATTTTATCCGTTTTATAGTTGTAAAGTGTCAATTCATCTATGACATGTTTGCACCGTGGGTGAACAATAATGTCATACGATTTTAAAAACTCAATGCCATCCTCAACCGATTTAGCCCCTTTTATCGCTGCCTGGATTTTGGGAAATCCATTTTTCTGCATGTGGCTGATTGTTTCTGGCCGTGCGCTATCTGCGGTTATTGGCCATTTTTCAGCCTGTGGAACAGACATAAACAGGTCTGGCAGGTTTACGATTTCACAGCCAACACGATAGGCCTCGTAGTCTATATACAGTATGTTGCCGTCTATCGATGCCCTAATCAACACACTAGGGTCAACACTAAATCCCCAATCTGCGCCTAGCCTAAACACGGTTCCACGCGGCCTCTCAAACTCCTCTACAGTCCAATTTTTAAATACCCTGGCCTCGCTGTTGCTTAGGTATTGCCCCTCCCATATATGCAGGTATTTGTCCATATCGCGCGCCCTGTCGTACTCCATTTCGATCTTTAGCTCCTCTGGAAACCAAGGATTTTCTGTCCAATTTGCATTTACGACTATTGAACCTGGAGGCGGGCTATCGTTTCTTAATAGTTCGTCTATTGGGTCTGTTGAAAAACGCGGGTTCCAACTCGCCCATATCTCTGAACCTGTTTTTCTTATCGTAGGCCTAACTATGTCAAGGCTGGTTTGGCTTACGTTCTGCGCCTCCTCTATCCAGAGTACATCGGCGCCCTCCAGGGATTTTATGCTGTCTGATGTATGTGACTGAAGGCCAGTAAATATAATCAGGCTTCCATTCGAACCCTTGATTTGTGCTTCCTGTATCTCAAACAAATGCCCCACGCCTAGCGTTTCTATTTTGTATTCAATCAATCGTTTGGAGCTAAATTTTAATGATTTTTGTGTTTCGCGACAACATACAACAAACGTTGATTTCTCTACACATTTATCTACAACCATTTCAGCAAAAAAATGAGATTTTGCGCTGCCACGCCCGCCATAAGCTGCTTTGTACCTGGCTTGTTTCAATAATGGCACAAACGCCCTAGCTGTTGGTATGTCCAGTGTGGCCATTATTTTGCTGGGTCTATAATCGTGCGGGTAATGTTTGTGATATTAATATCGCCAGTGTGCTCTACGGTGCTTGACTCCTTCCATCGCTCTTGTGTTTTTAGATAAAAAATCAGGGCGGCTGTATTTCCTTCTAGCCCTTGCTGAATCAATGATTTTGTTATTTTTTTAGCTGTTTTTGCCTTCCCTTTCTTATAGCGTAAAGAAACCTCAGGCTGTCTTTCCATGATTTCATAAAATGTTGGTCGTGATATTTCAAGGTAGTCAGCTATTCTTTCAATGCTTAGATAAGTCGCGAGCGCCTCAACCTGGATAACCTGTTCGTCTGTTAATACTACTGGTGGTCTGCCTGTGTCTGCCATAGTTAGTGTTATATTATAACATTTCAAATAAATACACATTAGCATATTTTTGATTGTAATGCAACATAATATTTATGACATAAAAAGCCCGCTTAGTTCGGGCCCTTTATTTTATGTTTGTTATTATCTAGTTGTGCAACTCATGCCGCCAGTGCCGTATATTGGTACGCAGGTTGTAACCGAGTCATACTGCTGATTCTGGTATTGCGGACGCTCGCTATAACCCCTACTATCCCTCAGCGTCTCAAATTGTTGTTGATGGTACTGCTGCGGGTATGTTTGACGATATTCAGGTCTAACATACTGGGGCGGCTGGTATTCATTGGCCATTGCCTGGCATGTAACAGATACTAATCCAATAATTGCCAATGTTTTTATTATGTTCATTTTTTGTTAAACTCCTCTAAAAAATCAAAATACTCTCGTTTTGCATGGTTGTACAAAACATCAACCCTAGCGCGTTCGTTTGAGTTTAATGTAAAATCTCTAAAACATGCTAGTGTATCGTATCTGTCACGTAAATTGTAGAGCGTGTCAATACGCTCTGCCTCTGTCCAATGCTCTGCCTCTCTCATTTCATTTACCAAATATCGACATTAAAAATATCTGTACTATTATGCCAGCCCCTAATACAGGGCTGTATAAAAAACATCCTATTATAAATAATATAATCGGCAATGCAATTATGTACTCTAGTTTCATCACAGCCTCCTGTCGCCTGTAGAGCGTCTGTCCAGCCATTCGGACGACATTAAATAACAGTCGTAATCGTTAAACTCGTTTAATGGGATTGATTTTACGTCATTAATGTAATGCTGTTTGCCCCACATTGTTGTTTTATACTCACTTAGGCTTCCTCGTTTTGTGCCCGTGTGGTCTGTCACGTACCATACGGTTGGATGTTTAAAATGAGCGTCGCCAAGGCCGGCTATCGTAGCATCCAGGTCGTCAATTAATTTTAAATAGTTTTTCATTTTGTTCACTCCGGTTAGTTGGTTAATTTTTAAACTCAAATAAATTATAGCGACTTTAACCAAAAATGCAACATATTATTTTCCTATAGAGTCAATAACTTTTTCCTATAGTTGACTATAAACAATTTTACAGCCTACGCTCGCCGCATATTTTTTTAATCCATCATTATCGATACATACTATTAATCCTTGATTAACAACTTCCCCCATATTGTTTCGTATTGGTGGTGTTGATCCAGGTAATGCCCATACCTGTTTATTATCAATCAACGCCGATACATAAGCGCGGCCTCCAATTTTTGCTATCATTTTACACCTATTTGTTTGTTGTATGTCCATGCCATCAACCCTGCGTCGCGTTCGTGCTGGTTTGTTCTACCCTCATAGCCAGTTATGTTTTTAAAATTAGTTGCAGTTGATTTCCCTGCCGGCGTTGTCAAAACAAAATTTGCTGTTCTTAGCAGTAGGTGGCGCTCTATCAATTGCGCCTCTCTGATTACGCTGCCCACCCTGAGCCCTATTGATGCAGAGTAGTTGGCTGATCCTATTTTTTTATGCCAAACATGGTTTGTGTTTGGCTTTTCCAACACAAACATTGCCGTTTTATTATTATCAATAATTTCAATACACCCCCAAAAATCTGTTGTAAAAATGTCTAAAAATACATTTTGTTGCATAATTGCAATACCTGTTTTTAATCCAGGGTCAATCGCTATTATTTTCGTCATCAATCCATCCTCGTTTATAAGCCAGCTCAATAAAATAATCCTGTATGTTTTGGTCCTGTGGTACGTTTATGCGTAGTGTTCCGCCGGCCAAAAACGCTAGGTATATATCTCTAATACCAAAGCATTTTATATCGTTTTTAAACCCGTGAGTTGGTTCGTTTGGATTTAAAAAAATACTTTTTTGATCATATCCTGTGGTAAATACTTTTTTCATTTCGCCTTCTGTTTTTGTTTAATATTGCAAGTGAATGATTTCTCGCCTCATTTTCGCTGTACGTCATATCGTATATAAGTATTGACACTGCCTGTATAAACTCGTCAATTTCGTTTTCCGTAACGGCCTCAAGATTTTTTTTTAGCCATATTGTGTCTGATTCATATTTTTCTATGCTCATTTTTTGCCTTCTTTTTTAGTTGGTAAATCTCTTTATTTTCTAGTGATATTAAAGCCTTGTTCTTTTCTCTGTATTTTTTTAAGTAAATTCGTCTTTTTTCGTTCAATTCCTCTCTGTGTTCTGATACATATTTTGCGTGATAGGTTGTTGATTTATCAACCTGGTTTTTTATTTTTTGTTCATATTTTGATTGCCTATCTGCGATCATTAACATGTCATTGGTTATCATTTTTTAAACGCCTCTATTATCATCATGGCTATCGCCATTCCGGCAAACAGGTATAGGGATAGTTCCAGATAGTCAACGATTATCAGTCTATCTATGCCAAAAAACGTGCGTACAAATTCATTTATCATTCATCAATTCCTCAATTTGATTGATAGCATCCTTATGCCCATAGCACAGTAGGTAATAGTTATTGCATTTTGCCTCCACATAGAAATTAAATTCTTTTTGATCTTCGCTCCAGGTGTCGCCCTTTATTCGTTTCATTTCCACCCAGGCGCTTATGAACGGTATATACAGGTCAGCGGCTCCCTTACATAATCCTAGGCTAATCTTCTCTTCCTTCTCTGCCGGCGAGTGTGGGCCATCGTTGCTAATCATTACTATTTTATGTTCAGGGTATGTTTTTCTGAACCATTCCACAACCTTTTTTTGTTCCCATGATTTAAGTGATTCTGTCATTATTTGCCCATCCGCGTTTAATTGATATTTCCATAAAATATGAGTAGTCATCCTCTGTTATTTGTTTTTTATATGCTGATTGCGTGCCTACAATAAACGCCTCATACATGTCTAGTAATGTGAATTTCTTATTACTTTGATTTTGATTCAATTTTAGCTCCTTTTATTAATCGCTACGATTGATATTGATACTATAGTGGCTATTATGGATGCCACAAACCAAATTATTAATCCTGTCATAGGTTTTATCCTTTAGGTAAAACATTTTATTATCAATTTTGCGTTGCTTTGACGTGTTAGCGACGATTAGTTAAAAAACCAATGCTATGGTAGCTGGTAGTATGATTAAACGCCTCTAATGCCCTTTATTCGTCGATTTTAAACCCTTTTAATTCAAACTCATCCTCCATAAATGCAGTTAACTCAGTCCAGCCGCCTGCGCTGTCCTCAAACGTAATTGTAAATATCTCTGTATTTTTTTCGTGTCCTATTAATGATGATTTTTTGATTTTGATTTTATTTACCTTGTACAGGTTTGCTGTAACGATCATTGTACTGCCCTAAGTTGTTGATAATATTGGTTTTTAGCTTGTTTTAGTACATTTCTAACAAAATCCCTTTCTCTACATTCTGGCATATTTTTATAGTGCCGGTTAACATCCCTGTAGTTTTGATGTAGTTCAAACAGTGTTTTTATCTCTGATTCGTCGTGTGTTCTCATTTTGTTTACTCCGGTAAGGTTTGTGTTTTAAGATTTTGTCTCTTGCATCCCTAATTGGTTGGTGATGTTTGATGGGCGCTTTTTGTTTGCCTTTTGATCTTGGGTATATTATTAACTAAAAATAGTTGTTTGTATATGCGTATTTTGAGACATAGAGTGTTTACTGGATGTTGATAATTAATAGAGGATTATAAAAGCTTGACATTGCATACACTAAAACTTGACTAAAAATCATATAACCTATTATATAATATAAAAAAAAATACGTATATTTATAGTCAAGTAAACAAGTATTAATATTTTGAATTTATATTTTATATATATAGGGATATTTCTTTATATTAGAGAGAAACCTTACTACTTTGCATTGACAAGAGTTTTTATTATAAAAATCAATTGATTATAGCGTTTTAGGCAAGTTTTATATGAGATGTTACGTATTTTTTAAAAAATGTATTGACATAAATAAAGACATTTGATATGATAACGTTTCATTTAAACACATTGGAATTGGATATGTTGTCAGCAAAAGAAGTATGTAAAGAACTAAGAATAAGCATAGGAACATTGCATAGATATAGAAAACAAGGACTTCTAACCGGGTTTGTAATAGGAGGTAAAAAGCTATATTTTGAAGAATCAGAATTGGAAAGATTCTTAAACGCTTGTAAGGGAATCAATAATGAAAAAACTGAACTATAACGAAACCGCATCAAAATATGATGCAATGATGAAAGGCCTTAAAAAACCGGACGAAAACGAAGCCCAAGAATGGAATGATAACCTCTCTGGAGAAATAGATTATTTAATCCCTTTCGATTGCATAGCAAGAGACATCCAACAATGGATATTGTCATCAAGCATATACCCGCAGCCAGCCATATCTTTTGCGGCAACCATGAGCTTTCTTGGTGCTATGTTTGGACGCTCAATCGCTTATGAGAATATCAAGGGGAATCTCATGTATATCTGCATGGCCGAATCAGGGGAGGGCAAGGACAAGCCATTTAAGGCGATTAAATTATTAGCCAATGCAATCGGTAAGGGTAATGTAGTAAAAAGCTCTAAATACGCTTCAGGAGCCGCATTAATGGAGTCTTTACAGGATACACCATCAATGCTTTTTCATGTCGATGAATTTGGTAATTATCTTGCATCAATAAATGGTAAAAACTCAAATCAATACAGCAAAGAAATTGTAGACATAATGACAGAATGTTATACATGTTGTGATTCTGTGATTTATGGTAAAGCGCTTAAAGGCAAGGAACCTATCAGAGTTGATGAACCAAATCTATGCGTACTCGCTTTGAGTACAGAACGACAAATATTTGACGGCTTAAAAACCAGCGACCTTGCAAACGGATCAATAGCGCGATATTCAATGCTGTTTGGAATAAATTATCAATTGCCAAGAAACATAGAATACTCTGAAGAGATTCCAGACAAAATAATAAATAGACTTAAAGAAATGGTTGAACACGAATCAAAAAAACGAATCCTTTTTAAAAAATCTGAACAGATAAAAAGATCAAAGGAATACAACGATTATAAGTTTGAAATGGTAAAGAGAATGAAAGAAAAAAGTAATTCACTGGAAGGTGAAAAAAGAAATTTCATACCAATGTACAACAGAATAGCCGTTAGATGCATACAGCAAGCTATGTTAATTGATGGATGCCAATCCATAGATGTGCTTAAATGGATTGAGAACATAGAACTAAAAAGCTTTGATGTTTTTATGAAAAAATTCCTTCATCTTGGCAGTGATAATGAAATGGAAAGATGTTATAAAATTATTGAAAGAGCCATAAAAGAAGCGGGTAAAAATGGCATAACAAAAAACAAATTTTACGCAAAGACAAGACAGCTTGACCCTGGAATGAAGCAAAGAATGTTAAAAGAGCTTATTGATTCAAATAGTGTATTTGAAAAGAAAGGCGAACAGGGAGTCAAAGGATTTGCACCAACAATTTACTATTGGAAAAAATAAATATTATGAAACAACATAAAAACATACCGCAAGCTTTTCTTGCACCTGTTATAAATACAAAATGGGTGCATGATGAAGGAAGCAAAAATAAATTTAAACAAGCATTAGAATACCATTCAAAAAAAGACAGAGAGTCAGGATACACATGCAGATATTTTTTAAGAGATAAAAATCAGAATGATATGTTAACTAGAACAGAATTATTAAACATGATAAAAACCAAACTTGTTCCAGATTGCTTTTATAATGATAATAATGGGTATGATATTATTGAAATAAATCAACACTATATGCACTCATTAGAGGAATTTTATGCTCATGTGCAAAACGAATGGAATAATCATCTCGAAAGGACTAATAAATTAATTGGAACAGACGCAGGGACAATATACAAAAAATGATAAACAAACTTTTAGACAGACTACAAAAAGTAAAATCAAAATCACACGGCCAATGGACGGCGTGTTGTCCGGCTCACGATGATAAGCACCCAAGTCTTGGGATAAAGCTAACCGATGATGGAAAGATACTTCTGCATTGCTTTTCTATGCAATGCGAAGTAGATAATATTGTGTCCGCTGTTGGCATGGAATTAGATGATCTATTCCCGCCAAGGGAAGTAAATTATGAAACAAAGGGCAGGATTAAAAGAGAGTATTTTAGCCCTGCGGTAGTGCTTGAATGCTTGCGGTATGAGAGTACTGTCTTAATGATAGCCGCTCAAGATATTGTTAACAAAAATGTTAACGAAATGGATGCGGATAGAGTGTGGCTTGCTCATAATCGCATATTAGATGCAACAACTTATTGTTTTAAATAGATTTGTAAGCTAAAAAAAACAACGCCGGCTGCTGTGCGGTAATTACAGTATTGGGAGCTACCCATACCGGCGAATGTTTATTATTTTATAAAAGCACGCTGGTTTATTTGATTCAATGGCGCATCCAGTAATACAGTAATAAAATCTTTCTTATTTCTTCGATGTGTGCGCTTGAGATAGTTACGTCTGGCTTGTGTTGCTTTGCAATCTCTTCTCTAAGTCTTTTAAATTCTTTTATTAGCATAACTTTAAATTTATTTGTTATTTCAGAAGGCCTAACCATTGTAATTAACAACATTACTTGATCATAATTTAATAACAAACCTTTCTCTGGACGTCCTGCGGGCCGCGCTACGCCTATTTCTGCACTTTCAAAGTCGGTTATTATTCCAAGCTCTAAAAATGATACTTTATTCGCATTAACAAGTTTTCTTAGTTGTCTATGTTCGGAATAGCCTAATCCTTCCCAAATATTAAAGGTGCTAACTCTTGGTTCTTTATTGATTACTTTTACTAATTCATTCATTTCTTTACTCCAGTTTATTGACAGAAGCTACATTATATCATTAATATTGTAATTTACAACAAAAATAAAGCCGGTATATTAACCGGCTTTTACTGTTACTTCTTTATGATATTAACTGCCACAAAAAGCACTAAAAACACGTTAAAATAGCGTATAAATCTGCGCATACTGGCTGTTGTTTTGGAATCTGATGTAATGCCCAGCATAAATATAAAATACGTTGTAAGCATCAATTGCAGGGTATGCGGCTCTATCATTGGTCACCCCTCATACGTCTATATTCCTCAATAATCAACTGTTCAACCGTGCCGGCTATTGTCCTATCATATTTTACAGCGATTTTATCCAGCATTATTTTTACAGAAGGCCGCATTGCAAACGACCGTATAAATGTTTTTGTTTCTCTTTTTGCTGTACTGCGTTTTGTATCCATAATTTTTACTCTTTAGTTGGTTATAAAATTGCATTATATTGTTTAAAAATTAATTTGACAAGTGATTAAAAATAATTTAATATGGATTAATAATTAACCGGAGTTACAAAATGTCATTACCAGAATTAGATAAAATAGATTTTAAAGATATTTCTATAGCAAAACCTAAGCCACGCCCACAATTTACCGTGCTTTACGGCAGTGGCAAGACTGGAAAGACATCGGCTGCCATATACTCTGAAGAGCCTGTTATTTTACCTGTCGGCAATGAATCAGGACAGGAAATTATGATAAAATACGGTGTTCCATGCTTTGAGGGCACAGATTCTATCAACGGTCTAAAAATGGTGTTTGGCGGCATAGCAAAACTGTTACGCACCGATCATACACGTAAAACCCTGATTATCGACAATCTATCACGTTTTAGGGAACTGGTGGATGATGATATTTTAATCGATCACAAAGGCGAAGACCTGACAGCTTATGGCAAAGCGCAAGCACTGGCGTTTCCATACTACAAACGCCTGGTGGCCGGTATCAAGTTGTTAATGGCCAAAAAACAAATGAATGTTGTTTTAATAGCACATGATGTTAGTTATAACGTGCAGCTAAAGGATGGAACGTATTATTCAAAAACCGGCATATTAGCGCCTGCGGGAGAAAACACAAACGTAAGGGCCCTATTGGAATCAACAGCTCACAACGTGCTGTATATGAAAGAAGTGGCTGAAGTTAAAGAAGTTACCACGCCCATGGGAGCTAAAAAGAAAATGGCAAAAGAAATTGATAGCAAAAGAGTAATCTATACCCGCTCAAAATCATCTTTTTTTGCAGGTAGTTACAACAGATTAGAGGATGAATATGAAATAGAAAACACAGAGGAATTAGACGATTTATACGCAAAACGAAACAATCAAACACTAATTAAATTTTTTGAGGAATTATACAAATGAGAGAATTCTATAGCACCAAAACAGGAACCAATGTTGAGGTAACAACATCATTTAAAACCAATGCTCCACAGCCATTGATACCGGCCGATACAAAATTGTTATGTAATGTTTTAGAGGCAGCATGGGTGGACGAAAAAACATTTACAGATAGGGATACCGGGGTTGAAACTGTAGTTCCAGAATCAGTTAATGTGATTTTGTCTGTGGTAGAACTCGGGCCGTATTACGGCTTTATCGTAAAAGACAACCTCAAAGTTTTTGCCGAAAAAGAAGCAACTGCTAAAAACGCTGAGAAAAAATTGATGACCTATGACGCACTCGGAACCGGGTTATTGGCTAAAACACGTAACGCTGGAAAAAATATAGTTAACAATGACGCCGTATTAGCCAGATCATTAAATGGTGTTGAGGCTGTTGCTACATTCGGAGTGTGGGAACTCGGATTACGCACAGGTAACTGGGTAACAGCGATTGAGTCCCCATCAAAAGAGCATAAAGACGCGGATAAAGCGGCTACCCAAAAAACGCCGGTTGACGTAGATGATTTTGACTCCATCCCCTTTTAAACAATTTTATTTAATCGGCAGGGATGCCGTTTTTATTGGAGAACAAAATGACAAAAATATATGAGCTTGAAAAACAACAGGAGAGCATATTAGATATGCTGTATTACCTTGATGAAGATGTAGATGCTGAAGAAGTCGCTCTTTTTTTAGGCGAACTGGAAAAAGTAAAAGGCAAGGCCATTGACACGCTAAAATATCTGTCAAGTATTTTATTGCAAAACAGGTATGACCTGCAATACGCTGATGATGAAGTAAGCCGGCTGGACGAACTAAAAAAAACAGCTCAAAAACGTGTTAAAAAATATGAAACAGTTGATTCTCGTTTAAATCAGGTAATGGTTAGAATTTGCAATAAATTTAATGTTAAATCATTTAATACAGATTACCACGATTTTAAAAAATATGTGTCCCCTGGTGCAGTTGTTGTAACTGATTCGTTCGATATTGACAAAATACCGGGTGAGTTTGTAACGGTTATGCCAGAATCTAAAAAAATAAACACTGCTAAGGTGGCTGAGTTTTTTATAAAACAGATAAAATCAGACAGCGGACGGCTTGTCGATTCGATTACGGTAGTGTCGGATGATGCGCTACCCGGGTTAAGCCTGGTTAGAAAGGAGAGCATTAAATAAATAACATGCCTAATTACGGTAACACTTGAGATAAATACAATGAATGAAAAAACTTTACACAATTCAGACATGTCAGGCGCAAGACTCAACGTTCCTGATATTAAAGTTATTGGAAATGGAGATATGTTTACCCTGCTTTGCAAGGCCTCAAGTCATAATGAAGGATGGATGAAAAGCTCTAAAGCAATGCAGGTTCCTGGAGGATGCCTGGTACAGGTGACGACGCAACAGAAAAACTATGACGGAAGTTACGCAATTGCTGAGGCCTTAAGCTTTGTTCCCGGTGTAAAAATAGCCGATGATGAAAACGGAGGCCACAAACTTATATCTATTTAAATTTGTAATGGTTTGTAATGGTTCTGCATTAAAAATATACGAGTTTAATACTTTATGACTGCCAAGATTTTGAGATATTACCAAAAAGAGGCGTGCCGCTCTGTAGTATCAGCGTGGGAGGCTGGGGAGATACCCTGTGTCAGTATGATTACCGGTACAGGAAAGGCGCTGTGTGCCGCGGCAATGGCACAGTGGGGGTTAATCAGGGGTATGAGGATTTTGTGCCTGGTTCCAACGTTTGAACTAGTTAATCAAAATTATGATGAGTTTGTAAATTTTGTATCAAAACCGGATCGAGTAGGAGTTGTTTGTAATCAGCTGGGTAAGGTCCAGCTGCACAAACAGATTGTCATAGCTATGTATCAATCGTTTGCCGGCAAACGCAATGTCTGCGGTAAATTTGATATGCTGATAGTTGATGAGGCTGGATTAGTAGGTAACAATCCTAATTCGCAGTACCGAAAAATCATAAAATCCCTAACGGCCATTAATCCTGATCTAAAAATCTGTGGCTGGACGGCCACCCCGTATCGGATGGGGCAGGGGCTGTTAACACAGGATGACAGGTACGGGAAAGCCTTGTTTACCTCAATCTGTTATGACACCGGGGTGTATCCCGGGATACCAAGGTTGATTGAGGAAAATTACCTGGCAAGGATTGAGATAGCAAATACCCATGATGTTAGTATTGACCTCAACGGGGTTAAAATGTCGGGAATGGAGTTTAACCAAAACGATGTTGGCGTTAAATTTGACAAAATCTGTCGTGCGGCTGTTGAGGATATGCGTACAGGTTTTACGCAAAATAACATCAAAACGGCATTGATATTTGTATCAAATATAAACAATGCACATCACGTTCTGGAGTGTTGGGGCGACCATGAGACTATGCGTCTCGTATCTAGCAAATCATCGGTTCATGAGCGCAAAACCAATATTGAATGGTTTAAAAACGGCGAGGGAAGCCGCTATCTGGTTAATGTAGGGTTATTGACAACAGGTTTTAACATGCCCCACCTGCAATCAATTGTGTTAATGCGTGCTACTACATCACCAGGCCTATTGATTCAAATGTTAGGGCGGTTGATCCGGCCGTATGGCGACATGATAGGAATGGTGTGGGATTATGGTTCAAACATAGCGCGGTTAGGCGGGATTGATGATATAAAAATCCCTAAAAACAAGCTTGAGACGCAGGAATCGCTAAAAAAAACGTGTTTTGAATGTGGCCACTCTAATATTTTATCGGCTGCATATTGCAAACAATGTGATGCTAAATTTGTTGTTAGTGAGGATGGCCATTACACAATGCGCACACAGGCTGATATTTTGCGTGAAAAAGAGGAAAATAAAAAAACAGAACATGATGTTGACAATGTAGTCTATTCGCTGGTTCAGCGCAGAGATTACGAATACGCTGTTGAGCGGTTTTTTGGGCTTGGCTTAGAGTTTGTTTTTAAAGATCAACTCAGGTTAAATGGAAGCGGTTTTGTAAAAGAGCATGGCGAAAGAGCATTATTGGATATGATGATTGATAAGGCGGATTTTTATAGGCTTGGCAAGGCTGGCAGGAGTAGTGAAAATGTGGCAAAGCTGTTAAACACATACCCTCAGTTTTTTAAAAAACCTGTAAAAATTGTAACAAAAAATAACGGTCAGTATGTAAATATAGTTGGCATCGAATATGAAAACGAATGAATTAAGTTTAAATACAAAAGCACAAACAATGTCTCTAAAAGAGATAACCGATCTTTTGAATGTTAGACATGATAAAGCAATGGTAAAAATATCAGAAATGATAAACTGGCCTGATCTTTCGCTTCCACCAATCAACCTTTGGAGTGCACCATGTATGCAAAAAATATCGATCACAGACGCACTGGACAGTATTTTAGATAAAACTGATACCAACGCTAGGGGCATTGGTGCAGATGGATTGTACAGCATCCATGACGCTGTGTTTGAGGCCACACTGCATAATCTTGGAGTTGACCATGAGGTTATATCCTGGAGAATGCTGGAGGATGTTGAGGATAGAAAAAAAGTTATTGAATTTTACGAAAACACTTGACAGATCGATAGAATTAGTTAATAATTAAACTGAAATTTAAACCAACTGGAGAAAGAGATGAAAGACGTTTTTATAGTTTTGCGTATATGGGCAGTTTTAGTAATTGTCGGTTTTGGTATTTTAGTTGCCGCTAATGGCGCTGGCCCGCTGCACCCCGGCGATCAACTGACTAGCGAATATCAACAGTTATGATAGAACGTATATTAAACCGCACAATAGCAATGCTTGGAGTGCTAATCGTACTCATTGCAATTGGAGTAAGTGAGCTGTGGAAACTTTTAAGGGCATAATTTGGAAACTCGGGTTATGGTTCAATATGTATCGTGCTGGGCTAATAAAGCCGTGGATGATACCATTATTTGTTAAACATCTATTTGATAGGAGATAAAATGGAAAGCAAAGCAATGTACATAGTAATGTACACAATTGTAACGCTCTTCACCTGCGCTGTAATGGCAGTAATAAGCGCAGTTATGTATTTGAGCATAGCATGATTAAAAAAACCGCTTTTATCATATCCGCTTTTTTTCTGCTACTTGTAGCATTGTTTCAACTGGATATGATAGGGCACATTACCTATTACCCGATTGAGGAATTAAAATAATGAACAAAATATTGATATTGGCACTGTTAGTGCTATCAGGTTGTGCAACAACCAACACAAAAGAGCTGGAAGCAAGGATTGACACGTTGGAATCTGTAACCGCTCTGCTGATCAAAGCGCACGATGAAACGGCAAGCGTTGTTTCCGGCAACGCTAAAATTACGAATGAGCAATCAGAGATTATAAACAACAATGCTGATATTCTAAAGAGCGCGATTGAAGTTATGAAGCTGCATGATGCTGATATTGAAGAGCTAAAGAAGCAAAACAATGAAACGCATTTTTAAATATACGGCTAGAGTTGTTATAACACATTTATTAGCGTTTTCAATAGGTTGTTATTTAACTGCAATTCGGACACATAGCATAAAATACAATTTTAGTTGTGTAGAGGAAATACAAAGCCGCCAGTTTAAAAAAGATATTGACGGCTGGATTTATAAAATTAAAGAGTTTAGAAAGGAGAATAAAAATGTTTAAACGAATGTGGGACGCTGCGTTTGTAGCTGCAATCATACTGGGACTATATTGGTCTACGTATGAAATTATGGTTTATTTACAATCAACGGGGAAAATATGAATATTGATGCGATTACAGAAGAAATAGCATGCCTGTCAGATATGATAAAAAAGGAAAAGAAAAAATATGAATCAATAACTTCACCACTTTATGAGAGACAATTAAAATTATTTAATAGGATTAATGAACATGAAAAAAATGAATGCTTACTTTGCGACTGACGCTGGAATACAAATCGCTACAATTATAGTTGTTTTGATGATCGCCATTATAATTGACTGGATTTTATGCTAATTATGAAACATTTTAAAATTATATGGTTGTTTATAATAGCCGTTAGCAGTATGACATTGAGCTGTAACACAGCAGCCGGCGAACATCTAACCAGTTATTATAAAGTTTATGGTATTAATGCTGCGCCAAATAGCGAAAATTATAAAATATTTAACGTTCCTGAAAACACGGAAATAGACGGGTGGTTATCATTCCATGTTGACCTGTTTCCAGTAGATGATGAATTTAAAA
>JBAZKN010000007.1:0-27432 GCA_041650755.1 Patescibacteria group bacterium
GCAATAGTGCCATTCTGCATATATACTCTAGTGTATTCTTTGGGTATTACATACCAAGCTTCGCCATTATCCTCTACCTGGAGGAGGATATAGCCTGAAAGGCGAGAGACAAGAGAGGTGGCTGCATGGGTCTTACTAAAATAAAAAAAGCCCGCAAAAACAATAGGTATTAAAAGGGACACTAAAAACAATTTTTTATATCTAAAAAAATCATTCATATAATCTTATATATTTATAATTAAACAATCTGATCGATAATTTCTACTAAGCGATTGGAATAGCCCCATTCATTATCATACCAGGCAATAATTTTTACCATATTGCCACCCACTACTTTAGTTAAAGACAAATCAACAATTGAGCTTCTAGGATCTTTGATAAAGTCAGAAGAAACTACTGGCTCTTGGGTCACGCCTAAAATGCCTTTAAGGCGCGGGGTATTAGATGCCCTGATTAGCGCACGGTTGACAATCTCGACAGTGACTTTTTTCTTCAAAACAAAAGTAAAATCAGCTAGTGAGACGACCGGAGTTGGGACACGAATTGATAAACCATCAAATAATCCTTCAATCTGGGGGATTACTTGGCCAGTGGAAATAGCCGCGCCGGTCGAGGTAGGCACAATATTTTGGCTGGCCGTCCGGCCCCGGCGAGCATCCTTGTGCGGAGCATCGACCAATTTTTGATCAGCCGTAAAAGAGTGAATGGTAGTCATCATCGCTTTCTCCACCCCAAACTTGTCTACCATTATTTTGGCGACCGGCGCTATACAATTAGTCGTGCAAGAAGCATTAGAAATTATTTTTTGGCCGGCATACTCGTGTTCATTGACGCCCAATAAAAAAGTCTGAGTATTGCCTCCCTTGGTTGGCGCTGAGATAATGACTTTTTTTGCACCGGCCTTGATATGATCCACCGCCTCATCGCCCTTGACAAAACGACCAGTACACTCCAGCACTACATTCACTTTCAATTTTTTCCAAGGCAATTTCCTGGGGTCAGGCTGGGCCGTCACTAAATATTTCTTACCATTGACAATAATATGATTACCGGCGGCTGTCACTCTTTTATCATAACGACCATAAACTGTATCATACTCCAAAAGATAAGCTAGGGCTTGGGCTGACGCCAAGTCATTGAGTGCCACCACCTCATAATGCCTGCTCTGCAGCATGATTTTAAAAGCCGCCCGGCCAATGCGACCAAAGCCGTTGATTGCTACTTTTATTTTTCTTTTTGCCATCCCATTAAAAATTTAATTTATTAGCTACAAGCCATTAGCTATATGCTATTAATATTATAGCAAAAAAATTAATCCTGAACCACTTGGCAAGATTTGGCTTCAGCATAAGGATACTCTACTTTTTCGCCGTTGATCTCAAGGTCAACCGTTTGTCTGTCGGAATAAACTGCTATAATTTTGGCATTGCCCAATCTAGTCTTAATAACTTCGCCTACTTTTGGTTCCTGACCTTCAGCAAAACGATAATTTTCTTCTTCAAACCTTAAACAACATTTCAGTCTGCCGCAAACGCCTGTCAGTCGATCGACACCGCGGTGCATCAGGTCTTGGCTTTTGATTAAGTCCGGATTGACATTGCCAATTTGCGATAGCCAGGCTCGGCAACATAAGGCTAGGCCGCAAGGACCAAAATCGCCCTCGGCTCGAGCCGCATCGCGGACGCCGACTTGCTGCAAGCGGATTTTTTTGTGAAAATTGGCTACCAAATCTTTGACCAGCTCCCGAAAATCAACCCTGGTATTGGCGATAAAATAAAAAGTCAGACGACTGCCGTCTAAGGATTCTGCCACCTCGATCAGCTTCATTTCTGCCAAATCATGCTTAGCGGCCAATTGATGGCAGGTGCTCAAATATTTTGGATAGTTAATTTTATTTTTTTCTAGCTGTTCAAAGTCTGCTTTAGTAGCCAAACGCAACAGTGGCTTGACTTCACTGATATTGGCCACCTGCAAATCTTCCGGTTCACCCAAATAATCAACCACCGAGCAAACCACACCAAAATCCAAACCCAAGCTCGTATCAACAATGACCTGATCCCCGACCCGAGGCTGACGATTGTCATCTTCTTTAAACTCGGGCAAAAAATAATATTCTTTATCTAGTTTATGAAACTTGATTTTAGCCAAGCGCATAATTAATAAACTTTAGTGCCGATATTATTTTTCGTTACGGCTTTTATCAAATTAGCTGGGCTATATTGAAAAATAGTCAAAGGCAATTTCTGCTCTTGAGCCAAAGCAAAGGCCGTGGCGTCCATGACTTTTAAATTTTTATCCAAAGCTTGCTGATAGGATATGGTTTTAAAAAACTTGGCTTTGGGGTTTTTCTTGGGATCGGCACTATATACTCCCCTGACGTTGGTGGCTTTGAAAATATGCTCGGCTCCGATTTCTACGGCTCGCAAAACAAAAGCTGTATCAGTAGTAAAAAAGGGGTTGCCCGTACCACCAGCCAACAAAACTACTTTTCTATTTTTCATGTATTCTATGGCTCGCTGATGATGAAAATCTTCTACCACTTTAGAAATTGACAAGGCCGACAAAACTTTGGCCGGCTGGCCGATAGCATTGAGTACTGCAGCTACTGCCAAAGCATTAATTTCAGTAGCCAGCATGCCCATCTGATCAGCTACTACCCTGTCTATTTTTATACCTTTGACCATGCGGCCACGCCAGATGTTACCGGCACCAAACACCAAACCGACTTGATAGCCCTTTTTAGCGAGTTTTTTGATGGAAATGGCTAATTGTTTTATAACAGCCAAATCAATGTTTTCCTGACCGTTTTTTGACATCAAGGCTTCACCGGAAACCTTGATGATTATGCGTTTGTATTTTTTGAACATAAGCTTAATTATTCAAGTATATTATGGCAAAGATTAGCAATAATAACAAGAGTAAAAATTCCCCGCTTTTGGCGCGGGGAATTTTTTATAATGAGAAGTAATAATATTTTTCTAGGCTGGCATCATTGTCTTGGAGCAATTGTTCTATGGTTTTCTTGTCGTCTTTGATATAAATCTGCTTGAGCAGACAAATTTCAGAATAAAACTTGGCTAGCTTGCCCGGCAATATTTTCTCCCACATGGCTTCCGGCTTGCCTTCATTTTTCAATTGCTCGGTATAAATTTCTTTTTCTTTGCTGACTATATCATCAGGCACATCTTCCGGCTTCAAGTATTTCGGCGCCATGGCCGCTACATGCATGGCGATATCTTTGGCTAATTCTTGTGAACCGCCTTTTAAAATCACGACTGCCGCCACTTTGCGATTGGAATGCACATAGCTGTCCATGATTTCTCCTTCAAGCAAAGCGAAATTGGCCAATTGCAAATTCTCTCCGATTTTGACAATTAGATCATTTTGAATTTTATCAGTCGCCCAAGTCTGAAAATTATCTTTGCCCTGACGCAATAGTTCAGCAGCCAAATCCTGAACAGTCTGGACAAAATCTTGATTTCTGGCGACAAAGTCAGTTTCGCAACCCAAAGCCACTACGGCAATTTTTTTATCATCTCTGGCAATGGCAATGGCTCCTTCTTTGATCTGACGATCGGCTTTTTTGGCAGCAATTTTGGAGCCGCTCTTGCGCAATATTTCTATGGTCTTATTTTCGTCGCCGTTGGCTTCAGCCAAAGCCTTGTTTATATCTGACATGCCAGCGCCGGTGATTTGGCGGATTTTTTTGACTAATTCTAAATTAGACATAGTTTTTGTTTTTTTTATTAATTTATTTTGTAGCCTTGGCTTCTTTGATGGTTTCGGCAATCAAGCCAGTAATAAGCTCAATGGACTTCACAGCATCATCGTTGGCCGGAATGGCAAAGTTCACCAACTCTGGATTGACGTTGGTGTCGGTCATGGCAATTATGGGTATGCCCAATTTGCGAGCTTCATTGACAGCAGTCCTTTCTTTTTTGATATCAACCACGAAAATAGCTTGGGGCAAACGCTTCATACTTTTTACGCCACCGACATTTTCTTGGAGCTTAGCCATTTCTTTTTTGAAAGTAGCCTGCTCTTTTTTGGTATAAAGCTCCCAGGCGCCATCCTCTTCTTCCTTCTCCATTTTTTCCAATTTTCTGGTGAGTTTGACAATGTTCTCAAAATTGGTAAAGGTGCCACCCAGCCAGCGACCGATAATATAGGGCATGCCAGAGGCAATAGCCCCCGCCTTGATGATTTCTCGAGCCTGCTTTTTTGAGCCAATAAACAAAATCTGGCCGTTGGCTTTGACTATTTTTTCCACAAACTCTAAAACAGCTTTCAAGCTGTCAGCTGTCTGTTGAAGGTCAATAATGTGTATGCCATTGCGCTCGGTATGAATGTAGCGACTGGCTTTTGGATGACGCTTTGACGTTTTATGGCCAAAGTGCACCCCCTGTTTTAGCAATTCCTCTAATGTAGGAATATTAATCATATACTTAGTTTCCTTTCTTGCCCCACTTTGGAGCATGACCCATATTTTGCAGCCTGATTGGCCTCACTTCGTAATGAGGAAGGATAATCAGGATTTAGGCAAAATACTTGTGATTAATAAATAAAATTAGGCAAAAACCTAAGTGCCAGTAGGATATCACAAACAATTTAATTTGACAAGGGGTTTTCGAGCATTCTTTCGTTATCAATCAATGTCCTTGACGAAAGGACAAAAATATGATAATATTTGCTAGCATTATTTAAACAATTTCTAGCTAGTGCATTAAATTTATGAAAAAAGACATACATCCAACTTATTATCCTGACGCCAAAATAATCTGTGCTTGTGGCCATGTTTTGACTACCGGCTCTACCGTCAAGGAAATTCACGTGGAAATTTGCTCAAATTGCCATCCTTTTTATACTGGCAAAGAGAAGCTGATAGATACTGCCGGTCGTGTAGATAGATTCAAAAAGATTAAGGAATTACAAAAAGCCGTAGGTGCTACTCGTCGCGGCCGCACTGCCAAGCGCCAAGCCTCTTCAGCTAGAAAGTTGGAAAAAGAACGCGCCAAAGCTAAGCTGGAGATGAATACTCCTGAGCCAGCCAAAACCGTCAAAAAGGCCAGCAAAAAAACTACTGCCAAAAAATCTACCAAAAAATAGCTATTACAGGTACCAAAAAACTCTAATCGAGCCAATCTTAGAGTTTTTTTGTTAGGATAAAAATTGTGTGCTAAAATTAATAATATTATGAAAGTAGATATTCAAAAAATCAAAGACCAAATAGCCGACCTGGAAAAAGAGATGCAGCAGCCGGAGATTTTGGCTAAGCCGAAAAAGATTGCCGAACTTGGCAGGCAGTATACTGAAGCTAAGTTGATTTTTAATTTGTGGGAAAAAATATCAAAAAATCAAGCTGAGCTGCAATCCCTCAAAGACTCGCTCAAGAATGAAACTGATTCGGACATGCTGTCGCTCACCCAAGAAGAAATTCAAAATTTAGAAAAGCGGATTTCTTGCGACCAGCTTGAGCTAGAAGAGCTGGTGCACCCCGCCGACCCCAGGGATAACAAAAATGTGATCATAGAAATACGGGCTGGCACTGGCGGCGATGAATCGACCCTATTTGCTGCCGAGCTCTTTCGCATGTATTCTAGGTTTGCCGAAAGTATGGGCTGGAAGATAAAACTCTTATCCACCAACCGCACCGGTCTGGGCGGCTTCAAAGAGGCGATTGCTGAAATTACCGGCGAGCATGTCTATAAATTCTTAAAATTTGAAAGCGGCGTGCATCGTGTCCAGAGAGTGCCGGAAACGGAAAAATCCGGCCGCGTGCATACCTCGGCAGCCACGGTGGCGGTCATGCCTGAAGCCGAAGAAGTAGATCTGGTGATAGAGCCCAAAGATCTGCGCATTGATACTTTTTGTTCTTCGGGGCATGGCGGCCAGTCAGTCAATACTACCAAATCAGCCGTGCGCATCACTCACTTGCCTACCAATACTGTAGTTTCCTGCCAGGATGAAAAATCACAAACACAAAACAAGGAAAAGGCTATGGCCATTCTGCGCTCTCGTCTTTTGGCCCAAATAGAAGAAGAACAAAACGCAAAATTAGCCGCTGATAGGAAAAACCAAATCGGCAGCGGTGACCGCAGTGAGAAAATCAGAACCTACAATTATCCTCAAGATCGCCTGACTGATCACCGCATCCACTTGACTCTCCATAATTTAGCTAAAATTTTAGACGGCGATTTGTTGCCCATTATCTCCGAGCTCCAAAAAGCCAGTCAAGCAGCCAACCCGTGACTATAAAAAAATTTCTGCAAACTAATTATCAATCATATCCCTATCTAGGGCCTGGGGATATAGATTTATTATTGGCTCTAGCCTTGCACCGCTCGACCGAATACCTCTACAAAAATCCGGAAAAAAAACTGAATCGATCGAATTTGCTGGCCTTTAAAAAATTACTTATGCGGCGAAGGCAAGGCTGGTCTATGGCCCACTTACAAAAATATGCCTATTTTTTTGGCCTAAAATTTATAGTCGGGCCCAATACACTCATCCCCCGCCCGGCTAGTGAAATTTTGGTGCAAACTGCCCTGGATTATTTAAATAAAAATAAGCTCAAACAGCCAAAAATTATTGATATTGGTACTGGTTCTGGCTGCTTGATTTTATCTTTAGCTAAAAGCTGCCCATCCCCGGCCAAATATTATGGCCTGGATATTTCAAGATCTGCCCTTAAGACAGCTCGCACCAATGCCAGAAAACTTGGCTTAAAAAATTATGTTAAATTTTTATCTTCCAATTTACTGCAAAATATGCCCCCGACTCCATGTGATATTGTGCTAGCTAATCTTCCCTATTTGACCAAAGCCCAGCTCCATGAACCCAGCATCAGTCAAGAACCAAAAACAGCTTTGTATGGCGGCGTTGAGGGATTAGATTATTATCGCCGACTATTGGAGCAGCTGCCAAAGTATTTAGCTAAAAAATATCTGGTCTTACTGGAAATCGATCCTGGGCAGGCCAATAAAATTTCTGAACTGATAAAATCTAATCCTATTTTGGGCAGATCAAAAATTGAAATCATCAAAGATTTACAAGGCTTGGATAGGTTAGTAAAAATTTCTTTATAAAAAACTGGCTACGTGAGTAGCCAGGAAGCGTCAATCATCAGGGGCGGAGCGATGGTTTGGATCGGTGCACATCGAAAAGTCGACTGGATCTGGCTTGGTCATGGCTCTCCAGATCAAGTCGGCCAGACGCTCACGAAGGATGGGCTTGTTGGCCATCAGATTAGCAGTGGCCCGCTCAGTAGTTGGCTCGGGCAACTCTACTATAGCCGCTTCGATCACCTCCATCAACAAACGTCTTCTCTCTGAATCCATGACCAAACCTCCTTGTCCGATTGACAGGCTGATGGGAACATTTTTCTATATTTAATTTTAGAACACACCTAAACGGTGTCAAGTTTTTATTTAAAAAAATAACTAGCTTGAGGGGCTAGCCAGAGTCAAAAAAAGGTGCTAGCATACCTAGATTAGGGAAAAATCGGGTGAAAAAGGAGGTAAGCCCGATGAAACAAAAGGATATGCAGTTTGCGGCCATTGTTGACCGCAGCAGCCCGCCCGTTCCTTTGGCAAGCTTCCTGTTTCGGACCGATGGTGATCTCGAAGGCCATGTCATTGAGTGCCTTCATGAAGGGAGGATCCTGCACTTTCGCATCATCAAGGTGGACAGATTCACCACCCGGGTCTGGGTGGTGCTCATCCCCGACCAGAGCCAGGCAGCCTGAAGAACTTTCGCCGCGTCCAACGCGGCGTTTTTTATTGGATAATAACTTTATCTAAACTATCTACTACCTGCACCCAAGTTTTACCGGGCGCAAACTTTATCAGACTGCCATCATCAGCTAAAAATCTGGTACGGCCATCAATATATTTCCATTGACCGGTCTGTTTGCCAAAAACATTAAAAACAATGGCCTGGCCGCCCTTTTTTGTATCAATGGAGCGTCGCTCTATATCTATCAAGTTGGCTGGTGCTACCTGGATAATGACATTTTGCGCCAGCGCCTGCTCACCAGTATCATAGTCAAACTTGGCATTATTCTGCCAACGCTGATAGGCCTGCAATAAAGGGTTGTAGCGCCACTCCACTTTATAATAATCTACTGAATAATTTATAGTCAGATCCAGCTGATCAGTCTGATCGTTTTTATCCGGCTCCACAAAATTCCAAACCAAGCTTGAACTGGCTGTCAATTTTTTTACTTCTTTCATTTCGCCAGCTCGTCGCCAGTTGGCACTGGAAGTAAATACGTTGGCTGGTGCTGATAATTTTTGGTCACGCCAAAAGTAAGTTTCGCCCATACCGATCTGATCAATATTGATAAACTGATAATCCTTGATTTTGGCCAAAGCCTGCGGACTACCGCCCACATGCATATACAGGCCACCGTACTCCTCTGCCCAATCCATAAAATATGGCCGAGCTGAACGCACTGGACCGATTTTTTCTACTTCGACATGGCTGTCAAAAATAGCTAGCAAACGAGTAATATTACTCTCTGCTAAAGCTTCATAGATAATGTCCGCCTGACCCAAGCCTGCCTGCGGTCTGATATTATAAGCGTTGTCTAGCATTATAGCCACCGGAAAACTTGACCAATCTTCGTTGACTGGCTGGCCAGAAAAAATATTGCGCCAAGCAACAGTTGAAGTGACCGTAGACAAATTTGCCCCCATGTCTTGAGTCGCCTGTTTTTTGGGGAAAATAATATCATGCAAACCAATAACGATCAAAATAACTGCCACGACCATGACAGTTATTGCTAAATTGGTTTTAGCTTTGCGGGACAGCATGGGTTGTTTTTAAAGAGATTTATTTTTTCTCTTCGATAGCAGCTTCCGGAGTAGCACCTTCGGTAATCGGAGCGGCCTCGCCTTCGGCTGGTGCAGCGCCTTCGCCTTCAGCTGGAGCAGCAGCTGCCACCGGTTCTTCTTTCTTGGGAATAATAACATCTACGATCATGTCGTTAGCTGGCAACAAAATTTCTACTTTATCACTGACCGCTAAATCCCCCACTTTAATACCGCTGCCGATCTCGGCCAAAGAATTTAGATCAACTTCAATCTTGGCGGGCAAATCGCTAGCCAGGCATCTTACTTTAATTATGTTTCTCTTGATTTCGAGCTTGCCGCCCTGTTCGCGGACAGCCCTTGAATTACCGACAAAAACCAAAGGCACGGTAGTGGTCACCAGATGTTTGGCATCTACCATCAAAAAATCAACGTGTAAAAGTTTTTCCGAAACTGGATCACGCTGATAATCCCGCAAAATTACGGGAATATCTTTACCATCTAAACTTAGCTTAATCACTTGGCTAAAACCAGCCTGATTAATAACTTTTACAGCTGCATTATAATCGGTGCTGATAGAAATCGACTCTGATTTTAACCCATAAATAACACCCAGTAGCTGTTTGCTCTGCCTCAAGGCAGTCTTTTGGCTGCCTTGGCCGATTGACCGATGATTAACGGTTAATAAAAAATCTGACATATTTTTCTGTTTGACAAGTTTTTTAATAACTAAGTGGCTCTTATTTAATCACAAAACAAAAACAAAGTCAATGCCTTGCGCCGGACTATAAACAGAAAATACCCTTGTTTTATCTATTCCTAATATAAACGCTGTGCACCATGCCCAAGGCTATCATCACTGTCCATAGTGAGCTGCCGCCAGCCGAAACCAAAGGCAAAGGAATGCCGGTGACTGGCGAAATACCCATATTCATGCCTACATTTATAAATATTTGTACCAAGAGCATACTGGCAATACCCAAAACCAGATAAGCCCCAAAATCGTCGCTGCTTTTGTGCATGATGCCAAATAAACGATAAAAAATAAAAGCAAATAAACCCAAAACCATTACTGCGCCCAACCAGCCTAAATCTTCAGCAATCACAGCAAAAATAAAATCTGTACCGGGCTCAGGCAAAAAGCGCAAATTACTCTGAGAACCCAAGGCCAAACCCCTGCCCCACCACTGTCCAGAGCCAACTGCCGTCATGGACTGCAAAACATTATATCCCTGGCCCTGGGGATCAAGTCCGGGATCAATAAAAGTCATGATTCTGGCTTTCATATAGGGTTTTAGTAAAAAAATCCAAGCCACTACTGCCACTACCACAAAAGCCACCCCCAGCCAAACCAAATGTTTTCTTTTGATACCAGTAAAAAGTAGCATAAATAGCCAGGCCCCCACCAAAACCAAAGCTGAACCCAAATCTGGCTGCAATAAAACTAATCCCACATAAACAGCTGTGCCAAAACCAGAAATAAATATATGCCGAAACATGTAAAATTCTTTGGCATGGTCAGCAAAATATCTGGCCAGCCAAATAATGAGCCCAAGCTTAGCAAACTCTACTGGCTGCAAGCTCAAAGGACCCAAAATAATCCAACCGGTCGTGCCTTTGATTTCCGTGCCTAAAAATAAAACTAAAACTAAAACAGCAATAAATAAAATGTAGATCAATTTACTAAAAGTTGACCAAACTTTATAGTTCACCCCGGCAGTCAGAAAAAATAGAACAAGGCCAGCAATGATAAAAATAATTTGTTTTCTAAAAACCAGAAAATCTGAACCACCAATGTTCAGATTTAGACTATATAATATGCTGGCTGATACGAGCAACAGAATAAGCATGGCCCAAAACATCAACCAGTCCATGTGGCGCACGGCGCTGATACGGTCTCTCATAATCTTAAGCGATCAGAGCCGCGTGGCTGAGTCGCAGAATCTTTAAACAAGCTTTTGTCGGCCCAGTTCAATCTTGGCCAAATCTCTACCCTGGACACATGAGGCAAACTATTGTGCCAGACTGCTTCCAGATGCTTAGTCTGTTGGGCGGAAAAATCTCTATCGGTCACAGCCGCTACGCCGACAATAGTGTCGCCAGAAAACAGGGCCACTTGCCAATCTACTTGCCAAAAATCAAACAAAGATAAATTTTGCGCTTGCCAAGTAGCGGTAGCTGGTAAAGGTATTGATTTTTCGTCAACGCTGATATTGCTAGCCGGCTGCCAGCTAATATCTCTGACATCCCATTCTATCGGAGTGATGGAACTATCCAAGCGATACCATTGATAATTACCGGTCTCTAGCTGGACATCGAGATTGCTCAAGGCCAAATCTGATTTGTAGCCAATCTTTAAAAGCAAAGCGTCTTCTTGGGCGTTGAGAAAAGCTTGCTCAACCGGCAATGGTTGACCCTGGATAATAAAACGATAATCAAACTGCGGTAGTATCCACTTTTCGTTTGGATTTTCAACTATAGCTACAAAATTATACAGATCATCGCCAACCGGCAAGACACGCACTGGCCCAACTATTATATTTTCTGGCGCCCGAGCAGCATGATAGCTAGCCCAATTTGAATTGCTGGTAATATTCTGGGCCAATTCTGACCAAGTCGGTCCACGAAAATATTTGACTAAATTAAACACCAAAATGCCATAAATAATCACCAAAGACAAAATACCTAAAATCCAAAACAAGCGGATAAATAAAGCCCGATGTGCCAAAAAATAATAGCCCCGCTCTAATTCTTTTGGTGTTAAAGGCTGATAGTCAGGCATAATTTCTAATTATCTTCTATTATTATACAATAATTCCTGGACTAAAGCCAATCATTTGGCAAGCCAGGCCGCAGTATGGTATAATTGGTGCAAATAAGTATTAAACTAAAAATATGTTCAATGAATCTCGCGACATATTGAATTGGCTCCTAGGAATATCGGTCTTGCTGGTGGCCAGCTGGCTATCTTGGCTGCTTTATCAAATGGGCCGCACCCTGAAAAATGTCAACAAAACTCTGGAAGGCATCCAAAAAATAGTGGACGGCATACAACATGGCTTGGAAACACTCCATGAAAAAACTAGTCATCTAGCCACCTACTTTGGCTTGGTCCTTAAACTGGGTGAGCAGATATTAAATATGATAAAAAACAAAGCTAGCGAGCGCCAAGCCAGACAATCATCACGTTCTGAAAGAACAAATAAAAATAAAAGTTAAAAATAAAAATTAGGCGGCCAAAAATAGCTGCCTATCCCCGATAACTAAATAACCAACCGCTATAGATCAGCTATCGGGTTTTAATTTACCCCGTCAAATAGATTTAAGCTGGGCTTAAATTTTATTTGACTGAGTCAATTAAAAAAATAAGCCAAACAAACACCCTATACCCTTGGGTAAAAAATAAAAATTCATGTTTGTCCATCTGCACACCCACTCTCATTATAGTTTACTAGATGGTCTAGGCACTATTGACCAGCTGATTAATCGTGTCAAAGAATATGGTGGCCAGGCTTTGGCTCTGACTGACCACGGCGTGATGTATGGCACCATCGAGTTTTACCAAAAATGCAAAAAGGCTGGCATCAAACCGATTATTGGCGTGGAAATGTATATTGCCACCCAAAGTATGCATGATCGGCAAAGTAAAGAAAAGCCCTATCACCTGGTTTTACTAGCCAAAGACAACCAAGGTTACAAAAACTTATTGAAAATCACCACTTTAGCTCACCTGGAAGGTTTTTATTATAAACCGCGCATTGACTGGGATACTCTAAAAAATTACAGCCAAGGGCTGATTGCTACTACTGCCTGTCTAAATGGACCGCTGGCTCGACATATCTTGGCCAAACAAGATAGCACTGCCCAAAACATGCTGCAAAAACTCCTCGATATATTTGGGCCAGATAATCTGTATCTGGAACTGCAGTGGCGGCATTTTCCTGAACAAAAAATAATCAACGAATATCTAAAAAAACTAGCCCAAACCTACCACCTGCCACTGATTGCTACCAATGATATACACTACATTGATAGCAGCGATGATCAAGCCCACGATGTCCTGCTCTGCATCCAAACTAAGCACAAACAATCTGACAAGGACAGGATGTCGTACTTGGGTGAGGATTATTCCCTATACAGCGAAGAAAAAATACGTGAATTGTTCCCTGACTGCGAGGAAGTCATTGCCAACAGCGCCAAATTAGCCGAGCAATGCAATGTGGAAATCGAGCTGGGGAAAATTCAATTACCGGATTACCAGCTGCCCGCCGGCACGACAGCTGATCAAGAGTTGCGGCGCCTGACCTATGAAGGTTTGAACAAAAAATTTTCTTATAACGAAAATGACGCTCCGGCAGATATCAAAGAACGCCTAGAGTATGAATTGAGCGTCATTGCCAAAACTGGCTTTGCCTCTTATTTTTTGATTGTCCAAGACTTTGTCAACTGGGCCAAACAAGAAAAAATAGTTGTCGGCCCGGGCCGTGGCTCAGCAGCTGGTAGCCTAGTCTCATATCTGATAGGCATCACCAATATTGACCCAATTAAATATGATCTTTTGTTTGAAAGGTTTTTAAACCCCGAACGCGTATCCATGCCTGATATTGATATGGATTTTGCCGATACCAGACGAAATGAAGTTATACAATATGTAGAAAATAAATACGGCAAGGATCACGTTGCTCAGATAATCACTTTCGGAACTATGGCGGCCAGAGCCTCAGTGCGAGACGTCGGCCGCGTCATGAATTACAGCTACAGCTATTGCGATTCTATTGCTAAGCTGATCCCCATGTTTTCTTCTTTAAATGAAGCTTTGGAAACTGTTGAAGAGCTAAAAAAAATCTATAATGAAGATCCTGAAGCCCAGCGACTGCTGGACATGGCTAAAAAAGTGGAGGGTCTGGCTCGACACACCTCTACGCATGCCTGCGGTGTATTAATCACTAAAGAACCATTAGTCAACTACACCCCCCTCCAATATGCCAGCTCTGATGACAAAACTATCATTTCCCAATATTCGCTCCATCCGGTCGAAGATTTGGGGCTACTGAAGATGGATTTTTTGGGCCTAAAAAATCTGACTATTCTTGAGCAAACCATTGAAATAGTTGAAGCCACCAAAAAAATCAAAATAGATATTGACAATATCCCCCTAGACGACCAAGCCACCTTCAATATTTTACAAAAAGGCGAAACCACCGGCGTTTTCCAGCTAGAATCCGGCGGCATGAAAAGATATCTCAAGCGCTTACAGCCAACTGAACTGGAAGATATTATCGCTATGGTTGCCCTCTATCGGCCCGGCCCAATGGAGTTTATCCCTGATTTTATCGCCGGCAAACAAGACCAAAGTCAAATCAGCTACCTCCACCCACGCCTAGAGCCAATACTCAAAAACACCTACGGCATTGCTGTCTATCAGGAGCAAATCATGCGCATTGCCAGAGATTTGGCTGGCTTTACCTACGGTCAAGCAGATGTCTTGCGCAAAGCAGTCGGCAAAAAAATCAAAGAGCTGCTGGCTGAACAAGAAACCGCTATGATCAATGGCATGATAAAAAACGGCATCGATAAAAAATCAGCCCAAGCCATCTGGGATTTTATTATCCCCTTTGCCCGCTATGGCTTCAACCGATCGCATGCCGCCTGCTATGCCATGATTTCTTATCAAACTGCCTACCTAAAAGCCAACCACTCCGAAGCTTTCATGGCCGCTCTGCTGACTGCCGACCAAAATAATATTGACCGCGTGACTATTGAGATCAATGAATGCCGCAAAATGGGCATCGAAGTCATGCCACCAGACGTCAACGAAAGTTTCAGCAACTTTGCCGTGGTTATAAATAAGGAAAACCCCCAAGCACTCGGCAAAATACGTTTTGGTCTGATGGCGATAAAAAATGTTGGCGGCAATATAACCAAAGTGATTATCCACGAGCGTAAAGCCAACGGACCCTATAAGTCTCTAGCTGATTTTCTGGCTCGCATCAAAGATAAAGATTTAAACAAAAAGTCTTTGGAAAGCCTGATAAAATGCGGGGCCTTGGACTCCCTTGCTTCCCGCGGACAAGCTTTGGGCAATATAGATAAGCTGCTCGACTTTCACAAAAAAATCCAAGCTGACCACAAAAATGGACAGCACAACTTATTCGCTGATTTACCGCTCGCCGCGCCGATTTTGAATCTAAAATTAGACGAATATTCGGATATTTCTGCTGAAAAAAAATTGTCTTGGGAAAAAGAGCTGCTGGGCCTATATTTGAGCAACCACCCCTTCAAGGAAACTATGGGTAGCTTAAAAAACTGCATCACCCCACTCAAAGAACTAAAAAATTTGAACGAAAAAAATGTCCGGGTAGCCGGCATTATCACTGCTATCCAAAAAATTATCACTCACAAGGGGCAAGCCATGCTCTTTGTCACCATAGAAGACTCTCTGGGCAGCAGCGAATTATTGGTTTTCCCCAAAACTCTGGAAAAAACCTATGGCCTATGGCAGGATGAACAAAAAATTTTGGTCGATGGCCGCGTATCCGATAAAGACGGCCAGGCCAAAATACTGGTGGAAAACGCCCAAATTTTAAGCCATAAATTAATAGCTGAATTAAACGCCAAAAATTTTGGCCAGCAAAAACTGCATATCATTCTGCCGGCTGACTTTACCAAAGAAAAACTAAAAGATTTGAAAAATATTCTAGAGCAGCACAAAGGCAGCACACCGGTATATCTAGAAATACACAATGGCCAGGTACGCAAAATAAAAATTGATCTCAAGGTCCTACCGGACAAAAATCTCCAACAAGCCATCAAACAATTTTTGGGTGCGGAAAGTTGGCAACTAGAAAATTGCTAAAAATCATTGGCCTGCCGACCAAAAATTTGCTATAATTTGATTGTCTATGGCTTATAGCTGAAAAAAGTTAGCGACTATAAGCTATGAACCATAAGCCACAAGCTATTAGCTATAAGCTACTTACACTATGACTAAAAAAGTTGCTAATCATAATTCTTTTTACATTAAATTAGTCAGCTTCTTTTTATTACTGACTATCGCCGCTATTTTTTTGATTTTACATTTTGCTTTGAGTCGAGTGACTATAAAAATATATAGCCAAATAGAAACCAAGTCTGGTAAGGCTGTAATCACTATGCAGCCCGAAACTAAAGACAGTCTAGCACCGAACTCGGTCATCGGCAAAATCATCAGCACTGATTTGACCCTGTCTGCTACCGGACCGGCTACGGCTACCACTACCCCGGCTGAAAAAGCTGGTGGCTATGTCACTATTTACAATAATACCACCAAAGATCAATCCTTGGTAAAAACCACTCGCCTGCAATCAACTGATAAAAAAATCTACCGCATAAATCAAAACATCAATGTCCCGGCCCATTCTCAAGCCCAAGTTTGGGCCGAGGCTGACAAGGCTGGCGCGGACTATGTTATCGGCGCTAGCCGGCTAACTATCCCCGGATTATGGGTGGGTCTGCAAGACAAAATTTATGCTGAAAATACAGCTGGCTTTAAACTGGAAGCCATACCCAGCTATACTGTCACTGAAGCTGATATACAGTCTGTCAAAAATAAAATAATTGCCCAAGCCGAAGAACAGGGCCTCAAAAATATCAACGATTTATTGCCTGACGATCTAAAAATTGATACCAGTCGCTTAAATTTTACTCATGAAATCACTAAAACCAGCTATATAGGAGAAAATGCTCCCCAAGTAGAGATTGAAGATAAGGTCACGGTCTATGGCCTGATATTTTCTGTGGCGGATTTAGAGAAAGTAGCGCAAAACAAATTTATCAAAGATTTGGACAGCAACCAAAGTTTAATCGAATTTTTGCCAGACCAATTCAGCTACCAAATCACTGAAATAGACCCAGAAAAAAATGAAGCGATTATGGAAACCAATCTAACGGCTAATATAAATTCCACTACCCACACCTGGACTATTGATAAGGACAAGATAGCTGGCCAAAATGAAACCAGCATAAAAAAATATCTTCAAGACGAGCTGGGCATTGAAAAAGTTGAAATAAAGTTTTTCCCTTTCTGGGTCAAAACTGCCCCCAAATTAAAAGACCATATTATTATTGAATAATACTAGGGAGTCGCCGGTCCTCCATACTGTCATTCCCGCCCCCGCCTACGCGGGGGTAAACTCCAGCGGGAATCTACCATTATCTTGCCAATGGCAAATCAATGGTAGATCCCGGATCAAGTCCGGGATGACAATAGAGGACAGGCGTTTTATTTTCCCAAAAAGAAAAGAGCCCGGAACTCTCACCGCTGATGGTGAAAAAAGTTCCGAGCCCTTGGTCACGGACTGACTCCGCCCGCAGGCAGAGATGGGTCACTTCACGGTTGCCCCGAACGCAGGTAGTCGGCGATCTTCTGCTTCCACGAACCAGGCTCTGGAGGACCCAGTACCTCAAAGCAGATCTTGCAGACCTCGGCGATCCGCATTGCGTTATCCTGCTCTGCGATCTCTGGAGCCGTGTAGCCACCAACCCTGCTCATTCGCCGAGACATCAGACGGGCGAAACGATCACGCAAGACGGTGTGATACGAGCTACAGCGCGTGGTTCGCCCGAGAACGCCGGCTATCACCTCTTCGCATGTACGGGTCATTTGACACCCCCTTCCCCGAATGTAGGTGATCCTTGACGGAAAAACAGCAACCTCAAAAGAACAATATTATATATCATATTTTAACTATTTTGTCAATACTATATTGCCAGTACAAAAACATTAATGTATAATTATAAACGCTTTAGACGATTGGAATAGCTACCAACTATTCTCCCCTGGATCCCCCGCCTCACGGGACTAAGTCTAAACATTAAATTAAGTGTTCTCCTATTATGGAGAGAATCTGGGTGGAACCGCCCCTCGACTCACTACGTTCGCTCGGGGTCCCAAGAATGAACTGTTCTTTGGGATTTTTTAATTCTTAGGCGCGGATTTCGCAATCATTGTTGTATCGTCATTCCCGCGAAAGCGGGAATCCACGTCTCCATCTTATCTAAACTTTTAGATTCCCGCTTTCGCGGGAATGACAGTAGGCGCTAAATCCGCGCAATAAAATAATATTAAACAATTATATTATATGAAAAACATAGAACAAATTCGCCACTCACTCTCCCACATCATGGCTATGGCTGTCTTAAAAAAATTTCCTAGTGCCAAACTCGGTATTGGACCAACTATTGAAAATGGCTTTTATTATGATTTCCTTTTGCCAGAAAAATTGTCTGACACTGACTTGCCAGAAATAGAAAAAACCATGCAAGAACTGATCAAGCAAAATATTGAATTCAAAAAAACTATTGTCAGCCGTGAAGATGCTTTAAAAAAAGTAAAGGCCTTAAAACAAAATTTCAAAGAAGAGCTGATAAATGATTTGCCAAAAGATGAAAAAATTTCTTTTTATGCTTCTGGTGATTTTGAAGACCTTTGTGCCGGGCCGCATATCAAAAATACCAAAGAAATTCCTATTGACGGTTTTAAATTGACGCATCTGGCTGGCGCCTATTGGCGTGGTGATGAAAAACGGAAAATGATGACTCGCATCTATGGCGTAGCTTTTACTAATAAAAAGGAATTGGATGAATACTTGAAGATATTGGAAGAAGCCAAAACCAGAGATCATCGCAAAATAGGAAAAGATTTAGACTTGTTTATAATTGACCCGCTTGTCGGCCAAGGTCTGGTCCTCTGGCAACCAAAAGGAGCCATGCTCTGGCGAATAATGGAAGATTTTTGGTATCAGGAGCATTTGAAAAATGGCTATGGATTAGTTCGCGGACCACACATTGGTAGTCGTGGTCTATGGGAAACTTCCGGTCATTGGGGATTTTACAGCAATAGTATGTATCCCACCTTAGAAGTTGGCCAAAGTCTAGAGGAAGCCAAAATGGGCAAAAAAAACACAGTCAAAGAAGAATATTTGCTAAAACCAATGAACTGCCCTTTTCATGTCATGCTCTATAAATCTCGCCCCAGAAGCTACAAAGAGCTGCCTATCCGCTGGGCCGAATGCGGCACTGTTTATCGCTATGAAAAATCTGGGGAATTATCCGGTCTGACGCGAGTACGCGGTTTTACCCAAGACGATGCCCACATTATCTGCAGCCGCGACCAAGTCAAGGATGAACTAAAACGCGTAGCTAAATTTATTAAATTTATTTTCTCCTCATTTGGTTTCAATGATTACAAAGTTTACCTGTCTTTACGTGATCCTAAAAATAAAGACAAATATGCTGGCAATGATGAGGGTTGGCAATTTACCGAAGCCGTCTTAGAAGAAGTGGCCAAAGAAGAAAAACTGGACTACGTCAAAGAAATTGGTGAAGCGGCTTTTTATGGGCCAAAATTGGATTATAAAATCAAAGATATCTTGAGCCGCGAATGGCAATGCAGCACTTTGCAATTTGATTTCAACTTGCCGTCCAGATTTGATTTGCAATTTGTCAATGCGAATGGAAGAAACGAGCAACCCTATATGTTGCATCGAGCATTATTCGGATCGTTTGAAAGATTTATCGGCCTACTCATAGAAAATTATGCCGGTGCTTTTCCGCTGTGGCTCTCGCCAGTGCAAGTGAAAATACTGACCGTTGGCTCGACTCACGTTGATTTTGCCAAAAAACTACAAACCGAATTTTTAGCGGAAGGCATCCGCGTCGAATTAGATGATTTAGATGAAACCGTCGGCAATAAAATCCGCAAGAGCTCCCATGAAAAAGTGCCTTACACACTGGTGATTGGAGACAAGGAAATGGGCTCTGAAAATCTAGCTATCAGGGTCCGCGGCCAAAAAGATTTACTCATCATAGACAAACAAAAATTCATCGACAAAATAAAAACCCAAATCAAACATCGTGATCTAAATTTGTAAAGAAAGGAAAAGTATGGAAATCAAAACCGCGCTTACCTACGATGATGTTTTGTTGGTGCCAAAAAAATCCAGCATCAAGTCGCGACAGGATGTTGATATCACTACTCGGCTGACAAAAAATATCAAGCTAAATATTCCTCTGGTCAGCTCCAATATGGACACAGTGACTGAAAGCCGCATGGCTATTGCCATGGCCCTAGCAGGCGGCATCGGCATCATCCATCGCTTTTGCGACATTGAAACCCAAGCCAAAGAAGTCATCAAAGTAAAAAGAAAGCAAAATATTATCATTGACAGTCCCTTTACTGTCAAGCCAAATAATACTTTGGCCGAAGTGAAAAACAAAATAACCGAACTGAACTGCACCAGTTTTTTGGTGACCGAAGATAATAAAAAACTTTTGGGCATTATCACTCATCGTGATATGCAATTTGCTACTGATGAAAATGTCCTGGTCTCTGAACTCATGACCCCAAAAAGTAAGCTGATTACAGCCGCCCCCACAGTCAGCACCGAGGAAGCCAAACACTTGATGAAAACCTATAAAATTGAAAAGTTGCCTTTGGTTGATGCCGAGTTTAATATCATGGGCCTAGTGACTGCAACCGACATTAGCCGCAACCTCAACAACAGGCAGGCTAGTAAAGACAGCAAGGGCCGACTCTTGGTCGGAGCAGCAGTGGGTGTGCGTGATAATTTCATGGCCAGAGTGGATGCTTTGATAAAATCTGAAGTTGACGTGCTGGTAGTTGACATTGCCCATGGACATTCAGACAATGCTATTAATACTATCAAGACCATCAAAGCCAAATACCCCAAAATAGAAATCATCGGTGGCAATATAGCCACAGCCAAAGGAGCAGAAGATTTAATTCAAGCTGGCGCAGATGCGGTAAAAATCGGGGTTGGACCGGGCGCTGTCTGCACTACCAGAGTAACGACTGGCTTTGGCGTACCCCAACTTACGGCCATAATTAATATTGCTCAAGTTTGCCAAAAATACAATGTGCCATCAATTGCCGACGGTGGTATCAAAAATGCAGCTGATTGCGTCAAGGCCTTGGCAGCTGGCGCCGATACTATCATGATCGGCAACCAATTCTCTGGCACAGAAGAAACTCCCGGCGCCACCATCACCTACAAAGGCCGACAATACAAAATTTACCGCGGCATGGCCTCTCTCACTGCCGCTCTCTCCCGGCCCGATGCCAAAGAGAAAATCGCCCAAATTACTCCTGAAGGCGTAGAATCACGCGTACCTTATCGAGGACCAGTGCAAAATATTATTAATAATTTTATTGGCGGATTAAGAAGCGGCATGAGCTATGGCAATGCCCGCAATCTAGCTGAGCTTCAGCAAAATGCCGAATTCATCCGCATTACTAATGCCGGTATTATTGAGTCCGACTCGCATGACAACGAAGTCTTATAATGACTAAAAAAACAAAAAAATTTCATCTCATAGTTTTTGGCTGTCAGATGAATACATCTGATGCTGAAAGATTAGCCACTGTTTTGAAAAAAATCGGCTACACTGAAACTCAAAATGAAAAAGAGGCCGACTTGATTGGTTTGGTAGCTTGTTCAGTGCGCCAAGCCGCTGTCGATAGAATCTACGGCAAGCTGCGCGAATGGCAATTGATCAAGAAAAAAAGATCGCTAATCACTTTGCTCTCCGGCTGTGTTCTACCCCAAGATAAAAAGAAATTAGCCGACAAATTTGATATTTTTGTTGATATCAACCATTTGGAGAATTTAACCAAAAATCTCAAAGTAATAGATCAACAACGGCGACTAAATGATTACTTTGATTTTTTTGCTATTGATCCCAGCTATAGCTCTAAGTACCGCGCTTATGTGCCCATTATGACCGGCTGTAATAAATTTTGTACTTACTGCGCTGTCCCCTATACCCGCGGCCGAGAAGTGTCCCGCCCCAGCCAAAAAATAATTGCTGAAGTAAAAAATCTACTAAGTAAGGGCTATAAAGAAATAATTTTACTCGGCCAAAATGTAAATAGCTACGGCCTTGATTTATCCAGTGAAACGCCCCGCTTGAGCAGAGCAGCGCGAAGCGCTGTTTCACGGGGTAAAGAAGAAATCAAATTCCCCGAGCTTTTAAAAAAGGTGGATGCTTTGGGCAAGAATTTTTGGCTAAAATTTTTGACCAGCCATCCGTATGATATGTCTGATGAGCTCATCCAAGCTATGGCGAGCGCCAAAAATCTCAATCATTATCTGCACTTTCCTGTGCAATCCGGCTCTGATGAAATTTTACAAAAAATGAACCGACACTATAGTATTGCTCATTATAAAAAATTGATTAAAAAAATCAGGCAAGCTATTCCTGATATCGCTATCTCTACTGATATTATTGTCGGTTTTCCGACTGAAACCGAAGCGCAGTTCAAACAAACCCTAAAATTAGTCAAAGAAGTAAATTATAATACTGCCTACTTTGCCCAATACTCTCCTCGCTCTGGTACTACGTCCGCTAAGCTATATAAAGATGATGTGCCAAAAGCTGTGAAGAAAAGACGCTGGCAAGAGTTAAACAAATTAATTGGTCAGCAATCACTGGCTTTCAATAAAAAATTAGTTGGCCAAACAGAATTAGTACTAATGGATGAAAACAAAAAAGGCAAATTGGCTAATTATACTACAGTAAATATCGTTTCCAAAAAAACTCTGAACGTCGGCACTTTTGTCAAAGTAAAAATTACCAAGGCATTGAATTGGGGAGTGGAAGCGGATTTAGTTGAAAAGTTATAAGGTTAAGCTAAAGCCCGCCCCGCAAAGCGGGGCGGGCTTTTCAATGTTTACTTTTAGGGCAATTTGAGATAAAATTGCGGTAGGTGAAAATATGAACTGTTAAACAAAATCCGCCACAGATTTATCACTCAAATATGCCTCAATTAAATATCAATAAAAGCAAATGGGAAAAAGAATTTTCTGCTGGCAAGTGGAATTATTTGGATTCTAACCCTGCTGAAAGAGCCAGAAGTGCAGTTATTGCTATATACTGCCAATATTTTTACCCCAAAGCTAAAATACTAGATGTTGGTTGCGGCCTAGGAACAATTCTAGATTTTTTAAATAGTATTCAAAGAAAAAAATATTTAGGCATTGATATATCTAAAGTAGCAATAACAAAAGCTAGAAAAAAGAAAGCTAATTTTAAAAATATTGATTTTAATGCTTTTAAAAGCAAAACTAAATACGATATTATTATATTTAATGAAGTTTTGTATTATTTAGATGAAACCAATGCTTTAAAACAGGCTTTAAAGCTTTTAAATAAAAATGGTTTAGTTATTATTTCGTTATATAGGATGAAAAGTAAAAGGTATGATCAAAAAATTTGGCAAGTCAGCAGAAAATTCTTTAAATCAATTGGGACAACAGAAATAACAAGCCTAGTAAAAAAACAACAAGTTACTTGGAGAGTTGAAGTTTTAAAACAAAAGTAAATTCGTGAGGAACATCGCCCCTACCCACTAGCAGGCAGGCAACACCAAATTACCGATTCGCAAGCTAAAAATAAAAAATAATGCTAAAAGAGTCACCCCCAAAACTAAAAGGATTTGATTTCACCACTGAAGAAATAGAAAATTGCATCAAAAACAATTCTATCCTTAAAATTTCTCTTGCATTATCAAAAATTTGCAATTTAAAATGTCCCTTTTGTTATGCCAACAAAAATTTTGCTGAAATTGATAGCATAAAAGAAATATCTTTTGAAAAAGCAAAAGAAATAATTTTGCAAGCCAAAAAATCTGGAGCAAAAACAATTACTTTAGTTGGCGGCGAACCATTAATTTACCCAAAGATAAAAGAGCTTATTTCTTTCATAAACTCAAACGATCTAATCACGGTAATTTTTACAAACGGCACTCTGATAAATGAAAATTTAGCAAAATTTTTATTTGAAAATAGTGTAACGCTAATAGTAAAATTCAATAGTTTAGATGATCCTGAGGTTCAAAATAAAATGGTGGGGAATATTAATATATTTAATAAAATACAAAATACGATCTCAATTCTAGTCAATCAAGGATTCAATCAAACTAAACCAACCAGGTTGGCCGTTGAATCAGTAATTTCGAAAACTAATATTTCCCAAATTCCTAAAATTTTTACTTTTGCTCGAGAAAATAATATTTACCCGTCTATTGAACTCATTACTCCTGCGGGCAGAGGCAAAGAGTATTCTGAAATAATCTCAAAAGATAAAGCAAGAAAAATTTTCTATCAATTGTTGGATATTGATGAGAACAAATTTGGCTATACTTGGATTCCTAGACCGCCCCAAGTAGCTGCAACTTGCACTTACTACTATACTTCACTATATATAAATTTTGATGGAAAAGTTCAGCCTTGCCCAACTGTAAGTATTAAATTAGGCAATATTAATAATGAAAGCATTTTTGACATTTTAAATAAGTCTGAAACAAAAAAGATTAGAAATATAAGAGAAAATATCAAGGGCAAATGCAGAACATGTGAATATAATAAAGAATGTTATGGTTGTCGGGGGGCGACTTTTAATTTGACCGGGGACATCTTTAATGAATATCCAGTTTGCTGGGTCTAAATTTGGCTCGCTTACCACAAATCGCGAAGGCAAGCTTCAACATTCAATTTTGGGGTGGGTTGAGATAAGATGCAAACAACCAATTGTGGAGTAAATAAAACTAATTATATGAATGTAAAAATCAGAAAAGCTACAATAAAAGATATAAATCAAATGTATCCCGTGCTTTTGGATATGATCAAGTCAGAAGACAGGGCCATAAAAGCGAGCAACAGATATTTAATGAGGCTTAGAAAAAAACGAACTGATTTTGAAGCTTCTACCAAGCGGGAATTTCGCCGAGAGATGGAGGTCAAAAATTCTAAATATTTAGTGGCTATTATTGACGATAAAATAGTCGGTTATACAAGGGCTGAAGTCAAAAACAATAAAAATTCTTTTTTCCAGCCAGTAAAAACGGGCTATTTGCAGTCATTGGTAGTATTAAAAAAATATAGAGGCCGTGGCATTGCTGCCAAACTTTATCAAGAGCTTGAAAAATGGTTAAAGTCAAAAAAATGCACGCAAGTAAGCCTGCACGTCTTGAAAAATAATAATGCCAAAAAGATTTATGAAAAATGGGGCTATGAATCTGTTTTTTATAAAATGACCAAAAAATTATAATTTAACCTTCTTGTCAAAATCACCCAAAAAATAATCCATGTCTCGCAAGGCTAAAATCCTGGTAATCTTAGGCCCGACTGCTTCGGGCAAGTCGGCTTTGGCTGTAAAAATTGCCAAGGCTTTTAAAGGCGAGATAATTTCAGCTGACTCTAGGCAAATATATAAGGGTCTCAATGTTGCCGCCAACAAAATCACCAAAAAAGAAATGGCTGGCATAAAGCACTATCTTTTGGATGTGGTTTATCCTAATCAGGATTTTACTTTGTATGATTGGCAAAAACAGGCTTTTCAAACTATCAAAAAAATTATAAACAGAAAAAAACTACCGATTATTTGCGGCGGCACTGGACTATATATATGCTCTGTCCTACAAAATTATGATTTACACCCCACTACCCCCCGTTTGCGAAATTGCCCTTATGATTTCCTGGTCTTGGGGCTAAGCCTCAATCGTACTTTGCTCTATGAACGCATCAACCAGCGAGCAAAAAAAATGATCCGCGACGGGTCGCTTAATGAAGCCAAAAAATTATACAGAAAATACCCTAATAAAAATCTGCCGGCTCTATCAGGTATTGGCTATAGAGAATTAATTCAATATCTGGATAAAAAAATTACCCTACCTCAAGCCATTGAGCTTATTCAAAAAAATACCCGCCACTATGCCAAGCGGCAGATGACTTGGTTTCGCCGTATGGAACGGCAGGGCATAAAAATTCATTGGAATTTATCACCGCTTGAGAGCAAAAAATTAATAAAAAATTTCTTAGAATAAAACAAAAACCCGCTGGCCCCTGGTTGTCATACCAAACTTGTTTCGGCATATCCAATTAACTTTAGCCATTTGGAGATCCTGAAATAGATTCAGGATGACAGCGTAGGGCCAGCGGGTTTTCTATCGCCTATTAAAAAATTATAGGATAACCACTACTGTGGTTTTATCTATAAACTATAGGATAAATTTCTAATAGGGCTTCACTAACATTATAAATTCTTTGCCCCGGATAATCACGCCTTAAAATTTCTAAACTTGGAATGTATAATCTCTGCCTGTTTTCTATAGCATAAATAGCTGACCCGCAACCACGCACTAAAATATTTTCCGGCAAGCTAGTCCAATTTAAAGTATCTGCATCAGGATTATCACAATTGGCAATGCTATCGCCCAAAACTGAGCCTATTTGCGCTGGATAACCGCTACTATTTACATTGCCGCTGGAATCAACTACATAAAGATAGACACTCTGCCCGGCAGTAAATGCTCCGCGGTTGGCGGTAAACTGTATTTGGCTATCATTCCAAGTGGTGCGGGGAATTTGTATTTCGCATTGACCTTTGCTTGACCAAGTCGACCCAGTGCAAACCTCTACCCTAGCTTGAGTATTATCAACATAAATTTCACCAAATTCAAATATTAAATCTTGATCCAAATTACTTGGCACACTGGGGTCAAGACCAATGCGCCAAATACGATTTAAATAATGTCCTTGGGGACTCCAATTATTAAAATTATGAATCAATTGCCCATTGGTATATGCTCGAACTAAACCATTGCTATTATCAATCATAATTTCCAAGCGATTCCACTGATCATTAACTCCGCCCCAACCTGCCCAACTTGAAGGTAAATCTGACAAACCATTTCCCGGTCCTAAAGTAAATTGGTTGCCTGTCCAAGATAAACGACCATGATTACCATCACCATCTTCCCATACGCGAATCAATTTAGTAGAAGCACAAAGTCCACCTGAACCACATACAATATTCTTATTGGTCTTTACCCACCACGTCGCATAAAATTTATCAGCATTGCCACCAGCCATGTCGTCACGGCCAGTTAGATACCCATCAACATTTGCATAATAGTGGGCCGTGCGTATACCACGATTACTTCTATTTTTGGTCAATCTTACACCATCCGCATAAGTTGTATAATTATATTGCCAAGTATAGCCAGAGCCAGTCGGAACCAAAGCTCCTTCGCTGACGCTATTATATGATTGATTATCTACGCTATCCCAAATATACGGAGCAACTGTTGTCTTGCTGCCAAACCCGCTACCCGAAATAGTATATGATTGACCATCAGTCAAGGTACCAGAACTCAAACCGCTAATATTGGGCCCGCTACCAACTACCGGGGCTGCTCCAGTTGTAGCTTGCGCTTGACTAGAATTAGCCGAGACATTACCGGCAGCATCATAAGCTCTGACTACATAATAGTAAGTAGTGGAATAACTTAAACTAGTATTAGTGTAATAATTATTAGTGGCAGTAGCAATTTGGCTATAGCCGCTACCACTTGTTGTTGACCTTAATATTTGGTAACCTGTGACACCAATATTATCAGTAGCTGCTGCCCAAGATAAAGAGATTTGCGTGCCAGAGGCTGTGGCTACTAGATTAGTAGGCGTGGTAGGACTTTGAGTATCAGTGCTAGAGTTTTGGGTGACTGCTAAAAATTGAAGGTCGGGCGAGGCTACTGATCTAGTGGCATCAGAGGTCAAAGTAGCCC
>JBAZKN010000008.1:0-7509 GCA_041650755.1 Patescibacteria group bacterium
GTGGGAGTAAATTTTAGTAGGTTTAAAGTTTGTATTTATGTTTGCCATTATAACCAAACCACCTGGCTTCAAAATCCTATACATCTCCTTAGATAAAAAAGGTCTACTATTCGAATCAATAGTATATAAAACGTTGTGCATCACAAGAACATCGAAAATATTATCACCAAATGGTAAGGATACATTGATATCACCATAAAATAATTCAAAATTTTTAAAATCAGATAACTTCTCCCTTGCTGTATTTAATGCTTCTTGAGAATAATCAATCCCAAAAATTTTATATATATTATTTCTACTCTTAATAATCCTGTATAATAAGTTACCAGTGCCACATCCTATTTCTAAAATAAATAATAGCTGATCCTTTGGTATAATATTTACTATTGCACCCAATGTATCGCTATAGGGCTTCAACTCATTTAAAACATCGTAAAATCTAAAATATTTCTTCCAAAAATTTTTATCTAATCTTTTATACATATTAAATACATTTATATAACTTGTCTACAAGAATTAATGTAGTACGCTGTTGTGGCTCAGATTTGTTCAAAATTTCTCCGCCGCCAAAAAAGTAATCCGCCTGGGAATGAACACATACAAGAAAATAAAGTCAAAATAACTGGAGTGATTGGCCGCGATGATAAATGAGCCTTTTTTTGGTATATTTTCCAGGCCGGAAATACTGTCCAGCCAAAAAATTCTGACAAAAGGGTAAATAAAATATTTTAATAAATAATACCCCATTAGCTCAAATACCTCCTCAAAATATGATGTCGCCTTAGCTTCAGGGTCAAAGTCAATAATCCATTCTCTTGAGTAAATTCTTCTGCCAGTAGCTTGAATTCAGCAACTTTTTCAATATGGCTAAATCTTTCCAAGGCCTTATCCATTTCCTGCCTAAATAATTCTTGCAGTTGCTTATTTTCACCCAGGCTGTCTAAATCAAAGGTAGCACCCCGCTCTTTGCTCCATATCTTTAGCTCTTCAAAATCCGGCACAATCAAGGCGGAAATATGCTTTTGCTGATTGCCATAGACCATGCTCTGCCTGATATATTTGGTGGCATTGAGCGCGTTCTCTATGGGCTCGGGAAATACTTTTTTGCCGGTTGATAGGACTATCATGTCTTTGGCGCGGCCAATAATGGTCAAAAAACCATCCGCATCAATAAAGCCCAAATCTCCAGTCTTGAACCAGCCGTCTTGATCAAAAGCCTCGCCAGTCAGGGCTTCATTTTTATAATAACCAGGCATGACATTCTTGCCTTTGACCAAAACTTCTTTATCGTCAGAAATCTTTATTTTATTACAATCCAGAGCCGGACCGACTGTGCCATATTTGTGAAAATCTATTTTATTGACAGCCACTATGGGACTGGTCTCGGTCAAACCATAGCCCTCGATGTTTTGAATGCCCAAATTTTCAAAAAATTTGCCAATAGCTGGATTGAGCGACGAGCCGCCGGAAATAGCCAAGCGCAAGCGTCCGCCCAAAATATCGCGTAATTTTTTTAAAACTATCTTATCCAGCAGCCTATAATACACCCCTTGCCACCAGGGCAATTTGCCGTGTCGGCTGGCTCTAGCCAGATCAATCGCCTGATAAAACAATTTTTGCTTCAGGCTGCTGCTAGATCTGATGTTATCAAAAATTTTGTCATATATTCTTTCAAAAATCCTGGGCACACTAGGCAAAATAGTCGGCCTGGCCAGCCTGATATCAGCCACCATGGTTTTGGTGCTTTGGGCAAAATAAATACTGCAGCCAGAAAAAATCGGCGCATAATATCCGGCCATTCGCTCAAAAGCATGCGACAATGGCAAAAACGAAAAAAATCTATCAGCCGGTAGCAAAGGAATACGCCGCAAAGCCGCTTCGGCATTGGCCACCAAATTTTCCTGAGTCAGCATCACTCCTTTTGGATCGCCGGTTGTGCCGGAAGTATAGACTATAGTGTGCACATCTTTGGCTGATACCGGGGATAAAATCTCAAGCCTATCAGCTGGCCCATATTTTTCTGGCCAGACAAGATATTGTTCGCTTTTGCCAACTACAATGACCTGCTTGACGCTCAAACTTTTTACTTGGCCCTGATAATTATCTAGGGAAGCCTGATCAATGATCAACAAACTGGCTTCAGCATGCTTAACGACATTGGCCAGATAATCTCCGCTAAAAGTAGTGTGAATAGGCACCGCCACCAATCCCAAAGTAGCAGCCGCCAAATCAGAGATTATCCACTCTGGTGAATTCGGCAACATGATAGCCACCTTGTCCCCTGCCCGGAAACCAAGCTCCTGCCACCAGCCAGCTATATATAGACGATGATTATCAAGCTCTTGATAGCTGATAGTCTGGTACTGCCCACCGTCAAGATAGGCTAGGGCTGTCCTCTGGCCATGTTGATTGGCGCTAAGCTGAAACTTGCTGATAATTGTATCGGCCATAAAGCTAAATTCAGCCTTTATTTTACCATAAATAGCTACTCTAAAACAATAGCGGGGCAAACAAAAAATGAGTGTTTTGGGCACTCATTCTATAATGAAAATCTTATTTCACCAAATCTTGGAATATACTCTTATCCCACTCTGGCATCATATCGGTATTTTCATATAAGCTCATATTGCCATTATTATCTACTTCGAAGTATTTATCCACATACTTGGTTTGATCGGTAATCTGATATTCATAGTGGCTGGAAGAAGCAAAAACCTCAAAAGTAATCCGCAAGGGTTTATACTTTAAATCAAAATCAGAGATCAATTATAATACTTTTCCAAAATCTTATTGGCTATATACTCACATTTAGTTTCATCAGCAGGATCTAAACTAGATAATATTCCCAACACAGAACTCTTAATATTACTACCACCCTTATCTTTCTCCATCACGGATATTATATTATTAATAAGAGTATCATATTCATCATCTGGGGCACCACCATCAATCAATCCTATCGGATCGTTACTTAATACCAATTCTTTAACAAAGTTAAACCTATCGCTATACTTCTTTTTAAGTGTTTTATTATTTATCATATTAGTCAAAAAGTTTAATAACATTTTTTATATGATCTTTAAAGTGTTCTTTAGAATAAGTAGTGACTAAACGTCCTAAATTATCTAATACTACACCTGCTTCTCTGGTAAGATATAGTGTCCTATCGCCAGATTGTTTAAAGGTAATAAGCGGATTCTTTAAGGTATTAAGCAGTACATTCGGTGATACACCTTTCGTGATAGCCTGATCTAATCCATGAAATGGCTTAGCTACCTCTTCCCTAATTAAATTAGTAAGCTTTCCAGACTCGTTTGCAACAACCGTGCCTAATTTACCGAAATTTTTACCTACGAGGCTACCAGCAATTTTTGAAGCAGATTTTTCTGCTACTGCTCCCGTGACGAAAAGTACGCCAAATTTTTGAGGCTCACTTAAATTATTATATGCGGGTACAATAGAACCAATGAAATCTCTGGTTTCACCCACATTAGCAGTTTGTGGGTTATAATTATTCCCAGGAGCCTGTGCTATTGGTATTCCAAGCGTAAATGCTGATGCTATCGCTCCAAGAATTACTGGCACCCAAAATATCTCACCGTTGTCATCAATATACTTTACCGGATTATTGACAGCATAGCTATAGCTATTCAAATTCTGTGGATTTGATAAAAAGTGCTGTATACTTCTATTATACTTTTCTTCAAAGCTTTTGTCATTATTTAGCTTGAGAACAGCTGGATCAACTGATATAAGCCTGCCAAGCTGGCTATCCAAATACCTGGCTCCATAATACTGTAAATTTGTTTCATTGTCTAATGGTTTCCCAGTATATTTGTATTGATTATCTATTTGAGAGTTGCTTTCCTTTACTCTGCCATAGGATTCATAGTCATTGGTTTCTACTATTTCACCGGCTTGGTTGGTAATAATAGTAGGAGAGCCTAGGTGGTCAGTCAGATAATAATTTATACCGTTATTATCTGCTGTGCCTAGTTTTTGGTCTCCTAGGTAGATATTTACTTTGAAATCGCTCGCTGAAGCAAAAACCGGCGTAAATACCGGAATTAGTAAACTAAAAAATAATAAATATAAAGAGATTTCAATTGTAGTGCTTTTCTTGGTCATATATTTAGCCGTCTAGTTTATTTAGGCCGTCTGTAGAACGACAGGTTTAATATAGACCATTGTTAAAAAGAAATCAAGGGGATCCCCCATCAGCTATAAGCTATAGGCTATAAGTCATCAACTGATATGTCTAGCCACGAAGTTGCTTATCTTATTGAAAGCAAAATCATAACGGCTTTCATTGAGCAAGCCAAAACCATGCTTAGCTTTATTGATTATAAAAATTTGCTTATCCGGATTTGACCAACGTTTGTATAGCCACTGCGAGCTCCGGCTGCTGGACACAGCATCGTTGCGCGAATGAATTATCAAAATCGGCACAGCTATTTGACCGACTGTCTTTTTGGTAAAATGATCAATAAAATGATAAAAATGCACTATGCTTTTTATCGGTATAAAAATATGCCGGCCGGCTTCCTTAACGTGAGGCAAATCGGCCACATAATGCCAGGCCTTTTTATACTTTTTCATAAAAATCCTAGCAAAAGGCAAAGCTATCCGTATAGCCAGCTCTTTGCGGATAAAAATAGCTGCATTGATAGCTATCACTCCCCTGATCTGCGGATAATGATGAGCTAGGTTGATAGCTAGATTAGCGCCAAAAGATTCTCCCAGAACAAAAATATTTTGGTAGCTGTTGGCAAATTTCAAATAAACTCTTTCCAGCGATCGATACCAGTCAAGGTGTGTGGTATTTTTCAGCTCATCAAAATCACTACCATGGCCGGCCAGCAAAACCACTTCCACATCGCTGCCGCGCTGAGCCAAAAAATCAGCCAAACGATGCAGATAATATGGCGAAGCGGAAAAACCATGCACCAGGATAATTAGAGTATCGTTATTTCCCTTGGCTTTAATAAAAAATGGCTGGGCCTTGGGAGCGACTTTGGGCAGACTATAAAAATTCTTGGCTGGACGGGCGGCTTCCATAAATATCTACTTTACCTTGAATTTATTTTTCAGCACCTGCTGATAGTCGCTATCCTTGTCCATGGCATCTTGGATTTGCTGCCTAAGCCAATCAGCGCCGGTCATGCTTGTCTGTTTGGCTTTCCAATTCAAATAATCGGAAATTTTGGCAGACAAACGCAAAGTATATTTAATATTGAATAAATTGCGCAAACTATCCTGATCCAAACTTTGCAGCCAAACGATGACTGGCGCCTTTATTTGCGCCGGCTCATAAAAATCTATTCTCAACTTTTTGGCAAAATTCGGCTGTGCCTGCAGAGACTGCAAAGTTTTGTCCGGCGCCTGACCTTTGGGTAAAAGACACAGCACCGGCCGATTTTGCGATAAAGTCAAAGCTATCAAATAGGCTGCCTGCGGATCAAAATTTTTCGCCAAGACCAACAGCCCGTCAACTTTAGTCAATGACTCCTCTTTTCCTTTGGGTAAATTCCGGGCTGGCAGCAAATTGCTGCTCAAACTGACGCCGGCCTGCTTGAGGGCAGACATAGCCAGCTGGCTATCGGCATTATTTTGTGGACTGTAAAAATATAGCTTCATAAAAATTTAAATTTATTTAACAGGGCAAACTTATTTAATACGGCCAATACTCGCCCAAATAATTCTTTTTCATCAGCTTGCCAAAGTCGGCATTGTCTTTGGCATTGGCGGCTGCCCACATAGTCTTGATGACTGCCACCGGCCAAGTGCAATTATTGATAAAAACTACGCCCTCGCGCACAGTTTGCTCATGCCCGCCGTAGACTATTACCGGTACTTTCCAGCGCCGCACCCTATCCAATTTTTCATTGGCCAAAATCCCAGCTCTGATCAAAATCGCTCCCTGCTTGTTTATCAGCTCGTCCGGCCACGACCAATCCAATCCGTCCAAATCCTCAATTATCAAAAGCTGGCTTTTTAGCTTGGTAAATTTTGGCAATTTGGCCCCGCTTTTTGCTAAATTTGACTTCAGACTCACGCCAAAGTCCACCCTACCCCAATAGTAGTTATCGGCGCTGGCAAAAAGATTAATGTCGGCTTTGGGTTCGGGCACTAGTTTCAGAGCCGGAATCAAGCGCGTGCCAAACATGACGGCTATACCAGGCAGCGGGCTGGACAAGACTTGCAAAGCATTAATCATGTTGGCACGCAAGCCAGAACCACTGTGCTTATTCTTTAAATTGTTGATAATTTCCTTTTTGCCTGACCAATGCGCTCCGCTGATTTGGCTGGCAGTCAAAATAATATTTTTAGAAAAATTCGGCAGAAGAAAACTCAAAGCCGCGGCTGTATAGGGCAGCTGCTCAGTGCGGCTGACCACTATAAAGCCGTCAGCTTCTGTTTCGCGCTCACGTATAGCATCAGCCATCTGTTGCCAAACATCGGCATCCAATATTTTATCTTCAGCGCAAATAAATATTGGCTGCAAATCGGCCATAATGCCAAGCTCTGGCATGCTGTCAAGCCAGGCAGGCACATCCTCCTCTTCCTGCACGCTCAAAAAATGCTGGCTTTTGTCAAACAGCCAAGTACCGCCGGATAAAAGCAAAAATATTTTTTTATTTGACTTAACCATGGATTTTTTCTTTGGGCAATACGAGGAAACTAAAAACAATAAAATTTATAAACAAAGTAAATAATGGGCCCAAATGAATATAGCTAAAATTATCAATATACATCAGAAATAAATTAAAATAACAACCAAATATTGTGCCGATTATAACACTAATTAATATTAGGCCCAATTGAGTCTTAAAAATACCTTCGGCTTTTTTGTATTTTATAATCAAAATTATGAGTGAACTTAATATAACTAAGGTCATGAGCGCAGCATATATCGAATAACCAACAAAATCATAATTCGCCATATGGTTTGGTGTAAAATTAACTCCCAGAACAAATAATTTATAGCCAAAAACCGTATACATAACCATTAAAACACTCACTATATTGATCAAAAAATAATATATTTTTTTGATAGGAAATAATTGATAAGGAAAATATACTGCAAAATAAAATAAAAAAATAATAACTAGCCAGGCCATAGTATAGGGCAGACTAGCAAATAACCTCAAAATTTTCTCATCATTGCTAAGATTGAAGATAATTAACGTTATTGCCCACAATAAATTAAAAAAAGTCACTAAACCGAAATACAAATTAATTTTATTTTTTGGGCTCCTAATAAATACAAAAATACTCATAGCCAAATTAACTAGCCCGGTGATTAATAAAACCGTGTTTTGTGGTGTAAAAAAATTGATCATGTGGTTAACTTTCTAAATTTTTAACTTATCGCTTATTCGCCAACGCCTGCTGATACAGTAACAGACTACCGATGGCAATATCCAAATACTTGTTAACTCCCTCCAAAAACTCCAGCTGCTGCACGGATAATAGCTTATTTTTATTATCAATCAGCAACGCTCCCAA
>JBAZKN010000009.1:0-6233 GCA_041650755.1 Patescibacteria group bacterium
TACAATGCTCTAGCTAGTGGTGGTGATGACTGTAATGATTCAAATAACGCCATACATCCAGGGGCAACAGAGATTTGTGGCAATTCTGTAGATGAGGATTGCAGTAATAGTGATTTGAGTTGCCCAGCTTCATGCACTCTTTCTTCCGCTCTCTGGAACAATCAGGCAGCCCAGCAAACAGTAACAGCTGGCACCACTGCCCAGCTTTATGTTACCGGCACAAACTGTTCTGGCCAGACAGTATCCTTTAATATTTTTGAAATGGATAATCCCGGGGACTATGATTATCCCACTCTTACCCAGCCAGTTAGTGCTACTTTTTCAGGCAATACAGCCATAGGCACTTGGACAACTCAATGGACTCAAGATGAAATAGGTACTACCCCAGAGTATGTTTTCAGGGCTACTTTGACCTCTGATGCCACTAGATCAGTAGCCTCGCCCGACCTTCAATTTTTAGCAGTCACCCAAAACTCTAGCACTGATACTCAAAGTCCTACCACGCCTACTAATCTAGTAGCCACAGCTTCTGGCACGCAAATCTCTTTATCTTGGGCAGCAGCTACTGATAATATTGGTGTCACAGGTTACCAAATATTAAGGTCAACAACAAGTGGTAGCGGCTATAGCCAAATAGCTACTGCCACTAATAATTATTACACTAATACTGGTTTAAGTGCCGGCGCCACCTATTATTATAGAGTAAGGGCTCAAGACGCGGCTGGTAATTTATCTAGTTATTCCAATGTAGCTAGTGCTACTATTTCAAGTGTGCCAGCTACGATAGTTACTGTCAGCGGTTTATCTTCTAGCAATTTACTTAATAGTCAATCATATACTATTAATGGTTCTGGTTTTGGCGTGAAAAATCCAGTGGCGCCTTTGCGGTGGGATAATTTTGAAAATGGCACAGTGGGTCAGAGGCTGGCTACTTGGGAAAATGGCGGCTGGGATACGATAGGCGCTTCTGGATATTATCCTAGCTATAGTACTGGCCGACAGAGAGTAGCTGGCGAGAAGGTGGCCCAGCAAACTTATACTAGTTTTTACAATCAACAAATAGGCATTTGGAATAGATTTCCCATAACAAAATTATATGCTACTTGGTGGGCTTATCGTGATGATATAAATGGGAACTATGGTTGTAGTACCAATCAGAAATTATTAGGCAACTTTGGCAGAATTTCAGGGGACGGAGATTATGGTTTTCCCCAGTGTCGGTCTGACCAGGGTGGTGATCCCGGCGGCCACCTTTATGCCTCTGATGTAAATGGCGCCACAGTTCAGCAAAGTTATTTCGCTGGCACTTGGGTGAACCATTGGTATCGCGCCGAAAGATATATGAATCTTGATACAGTTGGTACTGCTGATTATACCTATACCAAAAAAGACGGGCAGATAGTGGCACAGTTAAATAATAATCTGCTTGGTCCCGGCCGCCTGTCTTATAATTATTTTGTGATGGGCCATTTTTTCCGACTTAATAATGAAGATGTGACCTATCCAAATCCACCGACTTGTACTGCTTCCATGATTCAATATGTCGGTGAAATGTACGTTGATATTACCAGAGCCAGGATTGAAATTTGTGATAGATCCACCTGGACAGAAAGCTCTACTATGCATTGCGAAATCCAAATTCCGCACACTACCTGGAATAATAACCAAATTCAGTTCACGGCCAACAAAGGGTCATTTAGCGATAATCAATCGCTTTATCTTTACGTTATTAACGCCGATGGCAGCGCTAACCAAAATGGTTATCCAGTGAGCTTTGGCAGTCCCAATCAGACATTAGCCAATCAATCAATTTTGTTTTTACACCATTCCACCGGCGCTAATCTTTATAATTATGGCGATGTGGCCGATTGGTTTACAAGCTACAATGCCAATCAGTCAACCGATTATTCTATTTCTGAAATGTGGTATCCAACCGGTGTTTATAATCAGTATAATGATCCGGTTTATTATTACCGCTTATGGGTTTTGAATTATTGCGCCAATGAAAATTATGGCGCGCAGTGTTTGGATCAACTGGCCAGCAATCAAGACGTTGTGGTTATGAAGCATTGCTTTACTTCATCTTTGATCCAAGCGGATAGTGGTAATCCTCAAATCAACTCCACAACTTTAAGCGAAGAAAATTATAAACTACAATATAGGGCTTTGCGATCGCTTATGGATGCTCGGCCCAACAAGCTATTTGTGATTTTGACTGTGCCGCCTCGTCATCGCTTGGCATCGGCGGCCAGCGGATCGACGGCCGCAGAAACTGCGGCGCGCGCCACTGATTTTGCCAATTGGGTCAAAAATAATTGGTTGGCCGAAGATGGTCAAAGTCATTCGAATATAAAAGTTTTTGATTTACATAGTTACTTGGCAGGGTCTGATAATTTTTTGCGTTACGAATATGAAGCTAGTCATACTGTCGGCGATTCCCACCCGAACTCTACGGCTAACCAGACAGTTGGCCCTGTATTCAGCCAATTTATCGTTGACGCCACCAATCAGTATTTTAACTAGTTTTTTCAAAAAATCGCCACCGGGGCGGTTTTTTGATATAATTAAATATCATGTTAATATATAAATATGCCAATATATTTTTATAATAGCTTAAGCAGGAAAAAAGAGGAGTTTAAGTCTATAAAAAGGGGAGAAGTGGGCCTTTATACTTGCGGGCCGACGGTTTATGATTATCCGCATCTGGGCAATTTTGTTGCTTATATTTATTGGGATATTTTGAAGCGTTTTTTATCCAGCCAGGGCTATAAAGTCAAGCATGTCATGAATATTACTGATGTGGGGCATTTGACTTCTGATGCTGATAGCGGCGAAGATAAGATGGAAAAAGCCAAGCAGCGCGAGGGCAAGTCAGCTTGGGAGCTGGCGGATTATTATAGCAAGATTTTTGCGGCTGATGCTGAAAGATTAAATATTCTGCCGCCCAGCAAAACATTGCGGGCCACCCAGACTATTAAGGAGCAGATTGAGTTTGTCAAAATTTTGGAGAAAAAAGGATTTTTATACAAAATTTCCGACGGCTTGTATTTTGATACCAGCAAAATTAAAAATTATGGCGTTTTGGGAAATTTGCAGAATGTCGAGTTACAGGAAGGTGCGCGAGTAGAAAAGAATAAAGAAAAAAAACATCCGACTGATTTTGCGGTCTGGAAATTTTCTCCGCCAGGCAAAAAGCGGGATATGGAGTGGGGCTCTCCCTGGGGCGTGGGTTTTCCCGGCTGGCATTTGGAGTGTTCGGTAATGAGTCGGATGACTCTGGGAGATACTTTTGATATCCACACGGGCGGTATAGACCACCTGACTGTCCATCACCCCAACGAGATGGCCCAAAGTGAGGCTGTGACCGGAAAAAAACAGGCCAACTACTGGCTGCACAATGCTTTCATGAAAGTGGACGGCCAGCGGATGGGCAAGTCATTGAATAATTTTTATACTATCGCTGATTTAGAGAAAAAGAATATTTTTCCCTTGTCTTATCGCTATTTGCTTTTGCAAAATCATTATCGCACGCCCTTGAATTTTTCTTGGGAGTCTATGGCGGCTGCGCAGACTGGGCTCTCTAATATTGTAAAAAATATTGCTTTTTGTGATCAGTCTTCCAAAATAAACAAAAAATATCTGGAAGAATTTTATCAGGCTTTGAGCGATGATCTCAATACAGCTAAGGCTGTCTCCATATTACAGGGGTTAATAGGAGAATCGGGCAATGAAAATGAAAAAGTAGCCACAGTTTTTGCCATGGACAAAGTTTTGGGCCTGGGTCTAAAAAGATTGCGCCAGCAAGCTTTGCAGTTGCCCAAAGAGGTCAGAAGTTTATTAAAAAAACGGGAGCTGGCTAGAAAAAATAAAGATTATAAGTTATCAGATGATTTGCGCAAAGAGCTGCAGGACATGGGGATAGAGATACAGGATACAGCTAAGGGCCAGAAAGCTATAAAGATTTAATATAAATTTGAGCCCCGCCTCGCCACTGCTAACGCAGGGCGAGGCGGGGATTTTTTAATTCTTGACAATTTATAATTTAGTGGTAGTATATTAGATTGTTGATGGCAGCGCTAGCTTCCTGTTAGTCTGCAGTGCTGTACCAGGATCCCGGAAGTACGGGAATGGGCCACGGCTGTTGGCAAAGGTTTCTGGCGCTGCCGCTAGTTCTTCTGATCTCGGGCACCTTCCCGGGAAGCGCGTAGTTCAAGATTAGAATCTCACCAGTCTAGGGTGAGGGGTAGAGGTTCAAATCCTCTCGCGCTAACACAATTGAGCCTAGCGGCCTGGCTGCTAGGCTCGTTTTTATAAGTAAATTGACCTATTTTTCTAATTATGTTAATTTGGTCATGTGGTTTGTTCTTGAGACGGCCTTTGGGCCAGGTAATAGGCAGCCTTGCAATTCAGGGATGTGCGTGTCATGTCTAGTTTCATGCCCATTGGCAAGGTAACGCACGTTTTTGCTCCAGTGCGTTGCGTTGCGATCCGCACCAGTGTCGTGTTGGTGGCGGGCGATGTCTTGCGCTACGAGAAGGGCGATCGGGAAAGAGAGCTGCCCGGCAGCCACTTGAGCGACCACGCAATCTGTTCGATGCAGATCGACCACCGCAACATCGATGGCTGTCTGCCGGGTGATGAAGTGGCGATCCGTATTCCGGCTGGCGATTTGCCGCCCAACAACTCGCATGTCTTCCTGCGCATTGGGAGCAGCGAGTGATCTTCTGTGCTTTAGGGACAGTGGGCGAACCCAAGGGGGTTCGCTTTTTTCTTTACTATTGACCATTACTTATTTTTTTACTATATTTATCTCATCAGCCGTCTTATATCTTTAGCCGTCCGAGAATAGATTTGCGTCACAATTATGGTTTTGTCCACTTTTATTTTGCTGATCGTCTGGCTAATTAACCTTAGTCTATTACTTTTTATTTTGGCACAGAAAAATAAGCCACGACGTTGGCCTATTTTTGTCATGATAGCCCTGATGTCTGTCTGGCAGGCTTCAGAGCTGGTTAATATTTTTTTTCTGACTGACAGCCCAGATTTGATGACTGGCGTGCGTTTTGGCCTTTTACCCACTTTATATTTAGCTCCAGCTTGGATTTGGCTGGTTTTATCTTTGTTCAACAAATGGCCGCGCCAGTCGATTTTTAAGCGATGGTTATGGTTTGCGCCGGCTATTTTGATGTCACCTTTTGTTTTTACTGATTTTAATGTCAGCCAAGTCATTATCCGACAGGGTGAGATTCACTATGTGCCGGGGAAAATTTATTTTGTTTTTGCTTTTTATTTCGGCAGCTTGATGGCTTATGGCTTGTATCTCTTGATCCGCCATCGCCGCCAGGCTGACAGCATAGTTAGGCGGCAGATTGATTATATTTTTGTGGCTACTGCTTTGACAGCTTTGCTGGCTTTGCTGCTCAATATCTTTTTGCCGCTTTTGGGCATCGGCGGCTTGTATTATATTGGCGTTAATGTGTCAGTTTTATTCACCACGATTGTTGCTTATGCTTTGTTCCATCATCAGTTTTATGATTTGCGGATTTCTTTTTACAAAATAGTTGTAGATTTGTTCCGCCTATTGATCACCGGCATCTTTTTCTATTTTTTGTATCAACTGCTGCAAGATACTATCGGGGTTGATTTTGCTTTAGCCAGCAACTTGATTATTTGGCTGCTGGTCTTGGGTGTTTTGGGGCCCTTGGTCTTTGCTTGGGTTGCTAGGGTAGTGGATTATTTTCTAGCTGATCCAGCGCAAAATTATGAAAAAGTGCTGGAGGATATTGCCGTCATTTTGCGGACTAGCCAGGATTTGAATTTTTTGCTAGCCGGGCTTGCCAAAGAAATCAGCCATATTATCGACTATAACGATTTTTATCTTTATTTATCAAAACGCAATCAACCGCAGGTATTTTATCAGGTTTTTCCCGCCGGGGAGCGGATTTTGAATACCAATAGCAGCCATTTGCTCCAGTCTCTGGTCAAGGATAAAAAAATAGTTTTGACAGCCGAACTGGAGTATTGGCAGAAAAATCAGGAGCTTTTGGCAGAGCTAAAAGTCGGGCATATTGACATCGCCTTGCCGATATTTTATAATCAACAGCTTTTGGGAGCGTTGCTGATTGATAATAAAAATAAGCTATTATCCGTGCAGCAGCTGGAGTTTTTGGAGGGAGTTAACAAGTATTTGGATATTGCCATCGGTAGTCTGTTACTGTATCAGCAGGCGTTGG
>JBAZKN010000010.1:0-2954 GCA_041650755.1 Patescibacteria group bacterium
CATGTAGACCTTGTGGCGGAGTACTTACGGACGGGGGTTCAATTCCCCCCGCCTCCACCAAATAACAAATACCGGACTTGTTTCCGGTATTTTTTTGCCCTCGCGAAACACCAGTGTTCTGGGGGGAGATAGCGATTGCCCTCATGATCGTCGGCCACCAAATAGGCCTCGTTCCTCAGTCATTTCGGCGCAATTTGTTTTGCTGGAATAATGGAGTCCCCAACCTCCGAGTTCACTACTGAATAACGAAAGCATCAATGAGTAAAAAACAAGCCATAAAGGCGATTTCATTATTATGGCTAGGTTCAATATTGGGCGCTGGCTGTGCGTTTTTAACCCAAGTGATTTTGGCACGTAAACTTGGGCCAACGGATTTTGGTATTTTTTCTTCGGCTTTGGCAACAATAACCTTGCTTACTCCTTTAGCTGGATTCGGCATTTCACAATACTGGCTAAAAGCATTCGGGCAAGAAGGCTGGCAAGCCATGCGCTGGTTAACAGGGTCTTTTAAATTTACAAGTTTAAGCACGCTGGTGGTTATCTTATCGCTTGTATGCTGGGCTATGCTCGGCCCGCACGATGCCTTAACGAAGACTGTCTTGCTGGTGTTGACCTTATGTGTCTTCGGCCAACTCGTTACAGAATTGGTGAGCGGCAAGCTACAACTCGAAGAACGTTATTTCAGCTTGGCATTTTGGCAATTTCTTCCTCATTTAATGCGCTTGCTTCTGGTCGTCGTTTTAGTCTATGCAGCAACAAGCTTTGTCAGTATTCAACATATTGCTTATGCCTATGCTGCTGTTGCATTAGTTTTATTTATTAGTGGTGCCTGGTTATTGCTTCGTATGTACCACGGTTTTTTTGCGCTCAAAGGCCATAATGCCGTTGAAATACACGCAGAGTCTAGTAAGTCGATCGTCCCAGGCATGTTCCAAGTCGCTGCTCAATCTTGGCCGTTCGGGTTGGCTGGTTTATTCTATTTAATATATTTTCAAAGTGATATTATTTTAGTCAAATACATAGTCGGCGCAGAAGCGGCTGGCCTTTATAACGTTGCCTTTACCGTGATGGTTGCAGTTTATTTATTGCCTAGTGTGATTTATCAAAAGTTTTTATTGCCAAAAATACACCGCTGGGCCAACCATGATAAAGTCAAGTTTTATCAGGTTTACCGCCAAGGCAATCTGGTAATGCTGATATTGGGTCTTGCTGCGATGGTGGCGTTATGGATTTTAGTGCCTTGGGGTATCCCGTTCTTATTTGGTATTGAGTATCAAAATTCCATATTTTTATTAATGATTTTAGCGACGGCGGCTCCAGTTCGATTTTTAGCCTCGAGTGCTGGGGCCGTATTAGGGACGAAACAGCATATAATAAATAAGATTTATATTATGGGCTTTGCTGCAGTTTTGAATATTGTTTTGAATCTTTTGTTAATTCCAATGTTGGGTATGAATGGTGCTGCTATATCTACTGTAGCAACGGAAACATTGCTTCTTATTGCGCTTCAGCTCTACGCTCGATATCGGATTTTTAATGACTTTAATGGAAATATTTTCAACTAGATGAGTAAGAAAATACTATTTACAGGCTATTATGGGTTTAATAATTTTGGTGATGATTTATTTGGCTTGGCGTGCGTAAACGGACTAATGAACTCTGGCAGTGATTACTTGCCAGTTTTACTTTCACCTCCTGTTAATAATATAGACGCCAAATTTTTAGTGCCTGGATTTTTATCTAATTTATACAAAGATAAGGACTTTATTGGTAAATTTCTGCGTATTTTTTTTATGATTTATGGTTGCATAAAATATAGAGAAGTTGTTTTGTCTGGAGGGTCTGTTATTTCATCAGGAGGCTCCTATCATATGAGGCTAGTTCAATATTATTTAGTTAGATTAAGGGTTTGCCGGTTAAGTGCTATTGGTATTTCTGTTGGCCCTTTTGACTGTGAAAAAGATAGAAAACAAGCGAAAAAATTGATTAATAGCTTTAGGTATCTATGCGTTAGGGATGAAGCTTCCGTAAAGGAGTGTGAAAGCTTGGGAATAGGTATTAATGTCAATTTATATAATGATTTGGCAGGTTGTGCGCCTTTGCCGTCAAATGCTCAGATTAGTAAAATTGATCGTGTTATGGGAGTTTCCCTTTGTAGATATGAGTCAGTTGTTGGGGGTAATATTGAAAAAGAAAAGTTAAGAAATATAGCTATTTTTCAAGGTATTTGTGATTTTGCTATTAAGCATAATTTTAAAGTGAAAATTTTGATATTAAATTCAAACGAACTTGTGGGTGATCTAGAGATTTCACAAAAGCTTTACGATTATGTTTCAGGCAATGGTATTTCTGCAGAGCTCGTGGAATATTTTAATCCAGTTGAAAGTCTGGATCATATTTCAGCATGTAATATATTTTTCTCTGTAAGGCTTCATGGTGCAATATCAGCTTATTTGTTGAATATACCATTTGTGCTTGTCGAGTATCATCAAAAGTGCAAGGATTTTTTGGATTACATTGGGTTTGATAAAGAAAATCGTTTGGTGGGAAGTACTGCAGATAAAGATGCAGTAACTAATTCTCTTGAAAAGACTTTTCAAGAAAAAAAAGAATGCTCTGTTAAGCCAAAAGAATACATTGAAAAATCAAATAAAATCTTTAGAAACTCACCATGGATTGTATGAATATTGCTCAAGGAATTGATAAGTCTACGGAGAGCAGTTATCAATATTAGCTCTTTAATCGATCATTATAAAAATGTAGGCCAAAACTTGCGATCTGAGACTGCGGATTTTATAAGGGATGTTGTCAAAAATAGGAGGTTGGCGGTATTGCTAATACCGCATGTTACTCCATTGAATGGCAGTGATAAAACCAGCGATACTAAATTATATGATGGTGATATTGAATGAGCTTGCTGACTTGGGGGGCTGTGAAAATGATGCCACATCAAT